>NZ_JBQIIT010000011.1:0-88259 GCF_056795635.1 Adlercreutzia sp.
CGATCCCATTCCGAACTCGGCAGTTAAGCCCCACCTCGCCGAAAGTACTGCGGCGCCAGGCCGCGGGAGGACAGGTCGTTCCGCTCGCAGGGGGCGCTTTTCCCTTTGCCCGGGCGAGTCCCGGGCCCCGTCTCCGCCATCGCCGGCGCCCGGCGGGGTGCCCTTTTGTTTTCAGGGGAGGTTTGTCCCTGAGGGGCAATGCCTCTTTCTTTCCAGGTTGGCATCGGCGTTCCGACGGGCATCTGCAGGTGCTTCAGGCGAACCTGTTCTGCGAAATAATTTCCACTATAATGAACGACACCCATAGCGGTGTCTTTTTTTGTTTTGAGGGGCCGGTTCCTCGAGGGCCGTGCCGGCCGCGACCCCCGCTCCGTCGTCCCGGATTGCGGCCTTTGCGGGCAGTGGCGGGAGGTGCGGCGTCGTGGGGAGGACTTGTCGGAAGAAAGGCGTTTTCGAGTGGTAGGACAGAACGAGCAAGTTGCGGCCTATGGCGAGCGCTATGAGTGTCGCGCGATGGTTCTGCGGGAGCATCCTGGATGCCTGCGGGCCCTTGTGATTGCCAATCGACTGCTGACGCTGCTGTTCTATGGGGCCTATGGGGCTCTGCTGCTGGTGGCGGCCCTCCATGCTCCGCTGCGGCTGGTGCCGCTTGTGGGGATCCCGGCTGCAGCTTTCGGGCTCGTGAGCCTTTTCCGGCGCCGCTTCAATGCGCCTCGGCCTTATGAGTGCTGCGCATTCACGCCACTCATTCCCCGCGAGGGAGCGGGGCGGTCGTTTCCCTCGCGTCATGCCTTCTCGGCCTTCGCCATTGCGACGTGCTGGTTCGTTGCGAGCGTTCCCGTTGCCGTTGCTCTCATGGCTTGCGCGGGAGCTCTGGGGTGGTGCCGTGTGCTGGGGGGCGTGCACTTTCCCCGGGATATCGTGGCCGGGGCATTGGCTGGCATCCTCGCCGGGGCTGTGGCCTGCGCTGCGGCTTTGCTTGTAGCTTAGGGAGGACCTGTGCTGCTCCTGCTTATGGCTTAGGGACCGGACTGAAGGGTGCTCCGCGATGGCGGGTCGCTTCGACGAGGTCGATGACCTCCTGTTTCCCGTGGACGCCGAGTTTGGCATAGACATTGCGGATGTGCATCTTCACGGTGTTGCGCGAGAGGGTGAACCGCTCTTCCATAAAGGCGAGATCGCGCCCTTGGGCCAGCTGCACGAGCACCTCCTGTTCACGGCGCGTCAGACCCCACGTGCGGGCAAGCTCGGCGCAGGGATCTTCCCAAAAGTGCTGTGTGCTAGGGGCCTCCGCGGTAGCGTCTTCCACTGGGGCGGATGAGGAGTCGCTGCGGTCAATGTCGGTATGGATGGCGCTATCAGGGACGGCAGCCCCGGCTCCGACCGGGGCGGCGGCAGGCGTTTCCGGAATGCTGATCTCGACGGCGCTCTCGATGGCATCGGCCTGAGGGGTCGCGTGATCCTCCTCTTCGAGGGCTGCATCGCTTTTGGCGACGAAGAGCAGCATGAGCACGAAGAGGAAGACGATAACGAGCCCCGCTCCTTCCGTGGCCTGGGGAATGAAGGTGCTCGCCCAGACCGCTCCGACAGCCATGAGGGCTCCCAGACCGTGACCCGCAACGGCGAGAAGGCGGACGGCCGCCGCCGCTCGGAGGGGCCTCAGCTGCGAACGGACGACGACGGCGGAGATGATCCAGATGAGCATCTCGAAGAGTGCGGTGCCGATACCGACGAGCAGGGCGCTGCCGTCGAAGGGCAACAGGGCGAGAAGGGGCCCGAAGAGCAATCCTGCCGCCACGCAGATGGTCGCAATGCGAAAGCAGCCGTTGAGATTGAACGCGGGGGAGCGCCGCACGGCCAGGAGCACCCCGGTGAGAACTACCAGGGCAGCCAGGGTTCCCACGGAATTGCTCGGGGTTTCGCCGCTGCGCATGAAGCCCAGCATGAGGGAGGTTACGGCGATGCACAGTATGACGGAGGCGAGCTGGGGTCGCGAGAGGGGCACCGTCTCGCGGGTTTCATGATCGGCATCCGAGGCGGTGCGGGTGCTGTCGAGCAGGGCGAGGCTGACGCTTCCGGCTCCGATGAGGGCCGCGGCTCCGAGAGCCAGGAAGGCTACGGGGCTTGCGCCGACCGTCTCGCCGACCGATTTCGCCAGAGCTTCGAAAGCGAAGGCCCCGGCCATAGCCACGGCGGTGGTTCTCATAACGAGGAGATGGGGAAGGGCTGCGAATTCAAAGAGGAGAACGACGCTGAGAAGCGGCCCCACGCATTTCATGAGCAGGGCTCCTCCGATGGCCAGGGGGCTTCGCGGGTCGCCGATTGCGAGGATGAGGGCCGCGGCGCCGATAGCGAACAGAATGCCGCCCGCGATGACGAACTCCACAAGAAGCGTCTTCTTGCGACGATCGGCCCGGGGACCCGCAATGGGAAAGGAGCCGATGCGCCAGGCAAAGGCGAGGGCCAAGCCGTAGGTGATGAGGGAGAAGAAGCGGATGGAGAGGTAGCCGCCGGGCAGATTCGCCAGAGCCAGGGTGGCGTTGTCGCACGTCCACACGCCGGCGAACATGAGCGCGAGACCGCAGCCGGCGCCGAGGGCGCTTCGGCGCTCCTTCGATGACGTGGGTGACGGGTTCACGGGCTTCCTCCTCTCGGCTGGTTCCGATGCAGATACGGTGCCCCAGTATAGCCTATTCGGGAAAATACACCCATGGTGGGTGTGGCTCTCACCCGGCGTTTTTCCGATGATGCAGGGGCACTGCGGGAGGGCCCGGCTCAGGCTGGCGCCGGGCCCTTTCTCAATCCATTCTCATTTCGGAGGGAGCAAGTATGAACGGATTTATCAACGGTATCGCAAGCCCGTCGGGCATGGAGGCATCGCGGCTGCTGAGCCGCCGGGGCTTTGTCGCCGGGATGGGGGCCGCGGCGGCGCTGGTGACTCTCGGCGGTTTCGGCCTGACGGGCTGCGCGCCGTCGAAGACGGCCAGCGAGGGCTCGGCGGAGAGCGAGGACTACGACGCGGTGATCGTGGGCACGGGCGGCGCGGGCCTGTCGGCCGCCATTGCCGCCTACGACCGCGGCCTCACGAATATCGTGATTCTGGAGAAGATGGCCGTGAACGGCGGCAACACCAACTACTCCTCGAGCGGTATGAACGCCTCGGAGACGACGTTCCAGAAGGATCAGGGCATCGAGGACAGCAACGATGCCTTCGCCGCGGAGACGCTGGAGGGCGGCCATGACACCGGCGATCCCGAGCTGGTGCAGTTCATGTGCGACAACTCGGCCGGCGCCATCGACTGGCTGGACGGCCTCGGCATCAAGCTGGACAACATCACCATGACCGGCGGCATGTCCACGAAGCGCTGCCATCGCCCCACGGACGGCTCGGCCGTGGGCTTGACCCTGGTTCCCGGGCTCATGGCTGCCGTGGAGGAGCGCGGGATTCCGGTGAAGATGAGCTGCGAGGCCAAGGAGCTGCTGAAGGACGGCGACGCCGTGGTGGGCATTGCCGTGGACGATAAGGGCAAGGCGAAGAACCTCAATGCCCGCGCCGTTATTCTCGCGACGGGCGGTCTCGGCGCGAACCAGGATATGGTGACGAAGTATCGTCCCGATCTGGCGGGCTATGTGACCACCAACCAGCCGGGGGCCACGGGCGATGGCTACGTCATGGCAGAGGACGCCGGCGCCGAGCTTATTCAGATGGATCAGATTCAGATTCATCCCACTGTCGAGCAGGAGACGTCCACCCTGGTGGCCGAGGGCGTGCGCGGCGGCGGAGCCATTCTCGTGAACGCCGAGGGCAACCGCTTCTTCGACGAGATGTCCACGCGCGACAAGGTGTCGGCGGCTGAGCTGGAGCAGCCCGGCGGATTCGCCTGGTGCGTGTTCGACCAGCAGGTCTATGACGCCAACAAGGCCATCAGCAAGTACGACGATGCCGGCATTGTGCAGCAGGGCGCCAGTGTGGCAGAGCTTGCCAGCGCCATCGGTGTGGACGCCGCGGCCCTGGCCGACACCATCGCCGCCTACAACGCCATCACCACCGACGGCGCCGCCGACGAATTCGGGCGCACCGAGGGCTGCATCGCCTTCGTCGATGGCAATATGTACGCCATCAAGGTGGCGCCGGGCATTCACCACGCCATGGGCGGCATTCGCATCAACACGAAGAACGAGGCCCTCGATGCGAGCGGGAACCCGATTCCCGGGCTGTACGCGGCCGGCGAAGTGACCGGCGGCATTCACGGCAACAACCGTATCGGCGGCAATGCGGTGTGCGATATCGAGGTGTTCGGCAAGAACGTCGGCGAAGTGGTGGCCGAGGCCTTGGCGTAAGGTGGGCGATCCCGGCCCCGCCGTTGGTGGCCGGGATCGTGTGGACCCTCCCTGCGGCGCTATGCCCTCAGGCGCCGCTTGTTCCCTCATAGGCGAGCCCCGGCTCCTCCCCGCCGGGGCTCGCCCGTTGCTGGAGGGGCTAAGGACGCAGGGCGCCCCCGATGGGACCGGTCGCTCCTCCGCCGAATTCCTCGGCCACGCGTCGCCGCCGGCCGTTCAACTCGGCGGCCATGGCCTTGGTGAGGAAGCATTGGGGGCCGAGGTCCAGCACGAAGCATAGGCGCATGAACTCATCGGTGCGCATGGGGCGGTTCTTTCGCAGCACGTACCAGAGGCGCTTGCCGTCGATGTCGGTGCGGCGCCCCAACTCCGCGATGCTCATGCCGCGTTCCTGGCGGGCGAACTCGATTCTTTGGGTGATGAGGTCTGCATAATCCATGGGATTCCTTTCTCCTACCAGCCCTGCAAATATGCCGAAATCCCATTATGGTGCCAGACGCGCGATCTTCTCGGGCCTAGAAGCGCGTGGCCCAGACTGCATCAGGGGAAGGAGCTCGTCTGGGCCCTGCGGGGAAGGAGAGAGGGTCGTCTTGCCGGGCGGTTCTCGCCGCACGAGGCGCTCAGTCGCCCATGCGGTAGCCGAATCTCATCACGGTCTGGATGTAGGGGGGGGGTCGGCGGACCCCGCTGGGGGCGCGTATTCCCGCCTCACTTCGGCGCGTTGGCAAAAAACTGGGGGAAGCGCGGGGCGGTTCGTGGAACAATGGTGGGGAGAGTTCCCAGTGAGCGGAGGCAACCTATGACCACGACTGAAACTGCAACGGAGTTCGCCATCGACGAGCTGCTGTCCGACGGCATCACCAACACCCCGCCGTCGTTCGTGCGCGCCATTCTGAAGGCGGCGTCCGACCCGGCTATCACGTCCTTTGCGGGCGGTCTGCCCAACCCCATCTCCTTTCCCCAGGACAAGCTCATGGAATCGATGCAGCGCGTGGTGGCCGAGCGCGGGCCCGAGGCCTTCCAGTACTCGATGACCGCGGGCATTCCCGAGCTGAGGGAATGGATTGCCGAGCGCTACAACCATCGCTTCGGCACCGATTACACCGCCGACGACGTGATCGTGACCACCGGCTCGCAGCAGGTGCTCGACCTGCTGGGCAAGGTGCTGCTGGACAAGGGCGACGGCGTCATCGTGGAGAAGCCCACGTACCTGGCCGCCATTCAGGCCTTTGCCCTGCACCAGCCCGTATTCCGCGAGGTGGAGCTGACCGAGGAGGGGCTGAATGCCGACGAGCTGACGGCCGCCCTCGATGCCGGCGCGAAGATGATCTACCTCATTCCCAACTTCCAGAACCCTACGGGCCTGACCTATACGGCCGAGAACCGCGCGAAGGTGCGGGAGATTCTGGCCGATCGCAACATCGTGGTGGTGGAGGACGACCCCTACGGCGAGCTGCGCTTTGAGGGAGAATCGCTGCCCTACATCGGCGGCACGGCTCTGCCCCACGGTGTGGTCATGGGTTCGTTCTCGAAGACGGTGACGCCGGGCTTCCGCATGGGCTATCTGCTGACGAAGGACCACGAGCTGTTGCGCCGCCTGAACACGGCCAAGGAAGCTGCCGACCTGCACACCAACGTGTTCTCCCAGTTCGTGGTGCTGGACTACCTGCGCCATAACGATCTGGACGAGCACCTCGTGAAGATTCGCGACCTGTATCGCGACCAGGCCCAGGCCATGACCGACGCCATGGCCGAGTTCTTCCCGGCCGAGGTTGCGTTCACCAAGCCCCAGGGCGGTATGTTCCTGTGGGCGACGCTGCCTGAGGGCGTGAGCACCATGGATTTGTTCCCGAAGGCGCTGGAGCGCGGCGTGGCCTTCGTGCCCGGCGACCCGTTCTACGCCGAGCCCGGTGCCCGCTCTACCATGCGTCTGAACTTCACCAACGCCGATGCGGATACTATCCGCGACGGCATTCGGCGCCTGGCCGAGGTGATCGCCGAGGCGCTGTAGAGCGCTGGGCCCTTCTGGCCCGTCAACGAGGAGCAGCCCGCTCGCGCGCTTCGGCGCGGGGCGGGCTGCTTTGGTTTCGGGACGTTGGGGTGCGCTGCGGATGAGGGTGCCGGTAGCGGTGCGCCGGTGACTTGGGGTTGAGGGGAACCTGGCGAGGTGCGGCGGTGGCTTGGGCTGGGGCGCCGGGGCCCGGTGCCCTAGAAGCGGCCCTCGTGCACCTTGGCGCGCAGGTTCTCGTCGAGGGGTCGGACGGCGGCCGGCTCAGAAGGCATGCCGAGGGACAGGATGGCCTCGATCTGGTAGGGCTCGGGGATGCCCAGCAACTCCGCGACGAAGTCCTGGGTGGAACGGCCGTCGGCGGCCTGGCGCATGCGGCCCTGGATCCAGCAGCTGCCCACGCCCGAGGCCGCGGCCTCCAGGTGCATGTTGGCCATGACGATGGAGCAGTCCTCCACCCAGGTGTCGGCCAGGGTGGGATCGCCCAGCACCACGACGGCGGCCGCGGCCTCGGCGAGCATGGCGGCCCCGTGGTCGCGGCAGCGGGCCAGGGCGGTCAGGGTGTCGCGGTCGCTCACGACGACGAGTTCCCAAGGGCGCCGGCCCCGGCCCGAGGCCGAGCGCAGGCCGGCCTCGATGACACGATCGAGCAGCGGGGCGGGAATGGGCTCGCCGCTGTAGTGCCGCAGACTGCGGCGACGGCCCAGGGCGGCCAGCACGTCCACGCCGGCTTGCGGGGCGAATTCGGCCTTCTCGGGGAGGATTTCCAGCCAGCAGCCGTCGGGGTCTTCGATAAAGTAGAGGCCCATGGCGTCGTTGACGTGGCAGATGCAGCCCATCTGCTCGTGGAGGGCCCGGGCGGCTTGGAAGTCGGGCACGGTAAAGGCCAGGTGGGAGTCGCGGCCCCCGTTGTCGTAGGGTTCCGTGCGGCCGCGGTTCCAGGTCAGTTCCAGCTGGAAGCCGGAAGTATCGGTGCTGATGAACACGTTGGTCCAGGAGCCGTCGTCGGGCCCCATGCGGCGGATCTCGGTCATACCGAGGGCCTGCTCGTAGAAGGCGAGGGAAGCGTCGAGGTCGAGCACGTGGAGGCAGCGGTGAATGGCTGTGCTGTTCATGGGATTCCTTTCTGGGAGGAGGCGCGCGTGGTGCCAGCCGGCCCCGGAACGCAAAACGGCCCCGTCGGAGGACGGGGCCGGAGGGCTCACTGGAGCGGGCGACGGGACTCGAACCCGCGGATACAAGCTTGGGAAGCTCCTACGCTTCTTGGCTCGATATGCTCCTGAACTACCGTCTGACCTCGCTTCCGCGAATTAACTGCTTACGATTCTATCAAACGTACTGGACGAAATACTGGAAAAACGCGGAGGTTTTCAAAAGAACACCTCGCATCGTCCAGATGCACGAAAGCCGCCTGCGAAGGCGACTTTCGACTGAAGATCTATGGAGCGGGCGACGGGAATCGAACCCGCGTGGTCAGCTTGGGAAGCTGAAATTCTACCATTGAATCACGCCCGCATCGGTCATCCATTATACCGCTCCCTCCTCCTTTTCCTCGGTCATTTCAGGGAATCCTCACGAGTAGCGCCCTAAGCGGCCGCCCGGAGGAAGTTCATGTAGCGTTTTCCGATGCCTATGCCCGTGTTGGGTACGTAGGCGGCGTAGAGGTCGAGCGTGTAGGCCGAGCTCGCGTGCCCCATCAGCGCCGCCACGGTCTTGATGTTCTCGCCGTTGGCGAGGTTCAGCGTGGCGAAGGTATGCCTCAGCGCATAGGGACGCACCCCCTCGAAGCCCGCGTCCTCCGCGAACTTGAGCCAATCCCGGTACCAGGACTGGTAGGTTCGGGGAATCATCTCGGGGCCGCATACCAGCATGCTCATGGAGGGCCTGTATCCCAGCGCTCTCATCATCTCGGACTTGAGCTCGACCCACGCGCGCACGGTGTCTGCGGTGTAGTCGTCCACCGGAACCGACCGACGCCCCGCGTCCGACTTGGGGTAGTCCTTGATGGTCTTCCCGTCGCGGTCGAGCGCGCCCGTGATACTGATGACGGTCTCGTTGCCGTCGAAGATGATGTTTCCCGCGCGGATGGCGAGCATTTCCTCCGGTCGCATGCCGGTGTTCAAGAGGAGCAGGAGCGTGACCTTCAGGTAGCCCAAGAGCAGCTTCTCCACCTCTTGCAAGAACCTCGCGGCGTCGTCCGCCATCAAGGGGTCGATGAGGGGCTTGCTCTTCTTGAACACGCGCGTGAGGAACTTGGCCTTCGCGACGTTCTTCGGGATGTCCTCCTTCTCAAGGGCGTAGTTCATGACCTCGCGCAGGAACTTGAGCACCTTCGACTGCATGTCCGCGCCTGCCACCTTGATCGGCTTGAAGGGCTTGACCAGCGTTCCGTGCTTCTTGGCCCACCGCGCGGTTCTTCGGTTCTCCTCCCATGCGGCCTGGCGCTCAAGGGCCCATCTCTCGGAGAGTTCCGGCACCATCAGCAGGCAGGTCTCGACGTCTTCCGCAGTCACCTTGCAGACGGGTATCGCGCCTATCGCGGCGTCGATGTACCGCAGGTAGCGTCGCTCGTTCCTGATGGTGTCCTTGCCGACCGAGCCGTTGCTGCGGATCTCTATGTAGCGCTCGGCATAGCTCCCCAGCGGCGTCATGCAGCGCCCGGGCTCGCCCTTGCCTTCTCCCTGGCGCACCCACCCGCGCTCCTCCTGCTTGCGCTCAAGCTCGGCGTTCTTCTCGTCCTCGAATGCCTCTATCTGTGATTTGAGGTCGTCCTTTCTGTTGAGGGCGAACACGGTGCGCGTGAGCTTCTTCTTGTTCTCGAAATAGGTGCGGTACTCCTCTGGGATGCGGATGGTCAGCTCGTAGGCCGTGGTGCGCGAGTCCCTGCGCTTTCGGCGCGGGAGGCCCTTCTTCTTGCGGGCCTCGTCGATGTCATAGGGCTTGTCGCAGCGGAGCTTCTTCATGTGCGTCGCCTTCTTCCTGGCGGCGATCCTTGTAGAGGTAGTTGAGCAGCCCCAGCTTCGGGATGAACCAGCGGATGCCGATGCGGCATCCCTGCATGTCTCCGCGGCACAGGAGCTTGCGGATCTCCTGGCTCGTCGTGCCGGTGAAGGCCGCCACATGGTCGGGCGTCATCATGTAGGGGTAATCCTGCAGCATGAAGAGGTACAGCCCGTCCGGGTCGGCCGTGCGCAGCCTGGCCTCGTCTATCTCAAGTTCGCCTGTCTTCAATTCCATAGACCCTCCCTTCTCTTTTCTTCATGCAGCGAGGGAGCGCCGGGGCAATCATGCTCGCGCCGGCCTCGTGAGCCAACGATGCGAGCGTCCCGAACGCATGGTTGACGCCCTCGCTGCTGTGGTCGTTTAGATGTGAACGCATTCGACTGTCAAGGTGCGCACCGCGACCGCGGTCCCGTACGAGCATTTCGGATGTTTCGGGAGCACTCACGCCGTCAGCGGTTCCCACGCTAGTTTCGCCGGGAGCGAGAATCAACGAATGTCATCGCCGCTCGACCGGCGTTCCTAAAAACGGACAGTCTGTTCCGCTATTGATGCTGGCCCCTAGGCGCGAGCCGGAACCATCGGTAGGTTTGAACCCGTTATGTCAGAGAGCCCGGCGTCCGTGCGGCCGCCGGGCCTGATTAGAAAACAGCAGGCGATACGTCAGGTGGAACACTCGAAGCTGATAGCGGTGAGGATAGAGGAGGCGCGAAGCGAGCGCGGCATGAGCGTGGCCGAGCTCGGACGGCGCTCCATGATCGACCGCAAGAGGCTCTGGTACATCCTGGACGGGCAGAGGCAGATGCGGGCGGACGAGTTCGTGCGCGTGTGCGCAGTGCTGAACCTGGGCCTGCGCACATTCCTGACCCCTGCCATCGCCGACGAGATGAGGCGCAGCCGCCTCGGAGCGGGCACCCTCGCGGGACACACCCTTGCGGCCGCCTGCTCGACCCGGGAGGAAGACCCCTGCGCACGCTAGGCACATACACCGAAGCAACCTGCTGCGAGGCTGCGCCGCTCGGCGCGGCCTCGCTGTGCGTCGTGCCCGCAACCCCCTCCATCGTCCCATCGCCATCCCCATATCCAGCCAAGGAGAAGCACTTGATTCGGTAGGAGCGCGGGAAGAGACCTTCCCGCCCATGGGAAGGAACCTCGGCAATGGCGAGCGACTACGGCGACGAGGCCGGAGGCAAGATGATGGACGATTTCATGCGCTTCGGGGAGCGCATGGGAGAGCGGGCGATGTACGCCCGCGCGGTGCAGATGCGCCAGGCATTTGAGAGCGCGACGCGCGACGCTCGCGGGGTCGCGGGGGAGAATCCCGGCAAGGATGATCCCCCCGAGTGGGCCAAGCTCGACATGCAAGAGTTCCAGCGAATCGAGGACTATGACAGCATCAAGGGCGTCATCGAGGACAGGCTCGGAAGCCACGGCGTCTCGTCGGCGTGGTTCGCCGACCCCGAGACCGGCCGCGAGTACCTGCTCTTCCGCATCGCCGACGCCCAGGAGGTCTGGCAGTCCTTCGACGAATTGGCGCGGGAAACCGATGGCATCGCCGCCAAGGCCGCCGAGAGGATCAGGGAGCAGCGCGACAAGGCCCCCGGCCGGAATCGCGACGGGCGCACCCTCGACGAGCGCGCCGAGCAGGCGCGGGAGGCGGCGGCCGCGCTCGAAGCCGAGAGGCCCACCAGCAAGGCCCTGAACCGGGAGCCCCGCTTCCAGGAAACGCGGGCGAAGTGACGGCGGCGGGCGTCACCGGGGCCCTCGTCCTCTCGGTCATATCCTTCCTCGCTGCGAACACGTACACCGCCTGTCTGCTGTCGCTTCCCGGAAGCCCCCTGTCTAACCTAACCGCAGCGATAACCGAACTTCCCTCCTATCTCATAGGCTACGGCCCCCTCTCGCTCGAGGCTGCCGCGCTCGCGACGGGGCTCGTGGCCGCCTGCTCGGTCTGGTGCGCATGGGCATGGTCGCTCACCCACGGGCGCGCCCAGCGCCAGGGCGAGGAGCACGGGAGCGCCCGCTGGGGCACCGTGCGCGAGGGGCGCAGGTTCATGGACCTGGCCGACCCCGACCGGAACATCATCCTCACCGAGCGCTTCGGCATGGCCATGAGCCGCCCCGACCACGACCGCCGCTACGAGCGCAACCGCAACGTGCTCGTCGTGGGAGGCTCGGGCTCCGGCAAGACGCGCGGCTTCTTCGAGCCCAACGTCATGCAGATGTCGGCCAACTACCTCGTCACCGACCCCAAGGGCGAGTCGCTCCCGCGCCTCGGACACATGCTCGATGCCGCGGGCTACAAGGTGCTCTCCTTCAACACCGTGGACTTCAGCAAGTCCCTCCACTACAACCCGCTCGCGTACGTGCAGGACGAGGCGGACATCCTTGAGTTCGTCACGTGCCTCATCGACAACACCACGGGCGACAAGGAGCACGCGGGCGACCCCTTCTGGGAGAACGCCGAGAGGCTCCTCTATGTGGCGCTCATCGGCTACCTCGTCTACCACTGCCCGGAGGCCGACCGGTCTCTTTCGGGCCTTGTCACCCTGCTCTCGCTCGCCAAGGCCAAGGAGTCCGACGAGGACTACCGAAGCCCACTCGACCTGCTGTTCGAGGAGGCCGAGACGGGCATGCGCTACGTGAGGGCCGACGGCGCCGAGGACGAGCCGTTCGACCCCACGCGCCGCGTGTCGTACAGGCCGGGCGCGGGGGCGCACCGCTGGGTGCGCGTGGCCGAGCCGACGCCTGTGGACGCCGACTTCTGCCTGCTGCACTACAAGATGTTCAAGGACGCGGCGGGAAAGACCCTGAAGTCCATCCTCGTCTCCTGCAACACGCGCATGGAGCCCTTCGCCATCCCGCAGGTACGCGAGCTCGTGAGCTTCGACGAGATGGGGCTCGACCTGCTCGGCGACGCGGGGGAGCGCCGCGCCGTCTTCGCGGTCATGTCGGACACCTCGTCGCTCTACTCGTTCCTCTTCGCGATCATGATGTGGCAGACGATGAACATCCTCTGCAAGCGGGCCATCAAGCTCTACGAGGGTGCGCTTCCCACGCCGGTAGTCATGCTCATGGACGAGTTCGCCAACATAGGGCGGCTCCCCGACGTGGAGAAGATGGTGGCCGTGGTGCGCAGCCGCAACATCTCCATGGCCTTCGGGCTGCAATCGCTCTCCCAGCTGAAGAGCGCCTACAAGGACGATGCCGCGACCATCATCGACTGCTGCGACACGACGCTATTCCTCGGCGGCAAGTCCACCGACACCGTGAAGGAAATCGCGGAGTCCATCGGCAAGGAGACGGTCGCCACCATCACCTGGAACGAGAGCCGGGGGCAGTCCGCCTCGTCCACCCGCAACTGGAACACCATCGAGCGCGACCTCATGCAGCCGGCCGAGGTGGCGAAGCTGCCGAGGGATACGGCCATCGTGCTCATCGCGGGCGCCAACCCCCTGCGCGACAGGAAGTTCGACATCACCGCCCATCCGAGGTGGCAATCGGTCTACCCCGGCCATGACGGGGCCCTCTACGGGCACCCCTTCGACTTCGCCGACCACATGGAGAGGGGGCGTGAGAGGAAATGACGCGCGGCGGCCGCGCCCTAGATGGCGCCACCGCGCCGCGACCGGGCTTCCCAACCCGAAGCGGCAGGCCGCCGCGATGCAAAGGAGGCGGGGAGCCGCCCCGCCCCCGAACAGGATTCTACCCGACAGCGCGGCCAATCCCTAAGGCGCACGCCCGGCCGCGCGGCAAGATGCAAAGGAGACACGACCCAATGCTGGCAAACATCATCAACCTCGTCTCGGGATGCGTGACGTTCCTGGGCGGCTTCCTCGTCGTCTGGGGCGCGGTGTCGCTCGGCCTCGCCATCCGCGAGCAGCAGGGCGGCGCGCAAATCGCGAGCGCCATATCCACCATCGCGGGCGGCGGCATCATCATCGCGGCCGCCGTCTACTTCGGCATGCTCGACACGAGCTGGCTGCCGGCGTAAGGGAGGCGGCCATGTTAAGCGTATCAGTGCACAAGGACATCGGCGAGTACACCGAGAAGGTGGTGGGCAAGCTCTCCGCCCGCACGCTCGCCTGCACCGCGGGAGGGCTCTCCTCGGCCGTCGCCGTGGCCGCCCTCGGCAACCTCGCCCTGGGCGTTCCCGCAGACGCCATGACGCTTCCCGTCATGGCGGCCTCCATGCCCTTCTGGCTCCTCGGCTTCTGGCGGCCCAAAGGGCTTCCCGCCGAGAGGTTCCTCCCGCTCCTCGCCGATCACGTCCTCGGCGACGGCAAGCTCGCCTACGCCACGGGCTCGCGCCCGGACGCCCTCGCGGGCGGCGTCAGGTGCGGGAAGACGGACAGGCGCGCCCGCCGCGCGTCCAAGCGGAGGGGGGCGGAGCGCCGTGTCAAAGAGATCTAAGGAGCAGGTTGAGCAGAAGCCGCTCGTGAAGCCCTCGCGAAACCCGAAACTCGGCAAGTCGCTCGGTCGCCGCATGGCCGAGCAGGAGCGCCAGCTCACCGACCGCATGGCCGAGAAGAGGAAGGCCCGGCGGGCGGCGCGCGACGTGTACGCCGCCATCGGGTTCGACCTCATGTACGAGAACGGCATCGCGCAGGTGGAGGAAGGGCTTTTCAGCCAGACGCTCGCCTTCGACGACATCAGCTACCAGTCCGCCCGCGAGGAGAACCAGCAGGCCATCTTCAGCGGATGGTGCCAGCTGTTCGACTACTTCGGCGCGGAGAGCTGCGTACAGCTGTCCATCGTCAACCGCCCCATCCCGGCCGACCTCATCGGAAGGAAGCGCTTCTTCGCCGAGGACGACCCCGACACCGCGGCCTACGCCGCCGAGTACAACCGCATCCTCAACGAGAAGATGCGCGAGGGCGTGTCGAACCTCACGCGCGAGCGCTACCTCACGTTCTCCGTGGGGGCGGCCAGCATCGACGAGGCCGTGCCCAAGCTGGCCCGCATGAGGACCGACGCCGAGCAGACGCTCGCGAAGATGAGGAGCACGGCGCGGCCGCTCTCCGGCGAGGAGCGGCTGGACGCCATCCACGGCCTCCTGCGCCCCGGGAAACCCAACCTGTTCTCATGGGAGGCGGTGGGCGCTGCAAGCGGCCTCACCAGCAAGGACCTCATCTGCCCCGCCTCCCTCGACTTCAAGCCGGAGGGGTCGTGCGCGTGCTTCAGGACCGAGGGCACATGGGGGCAGGTGCTCTCCATGAACCGGTTCGGGAGCGAGCTCTCCGACCGGTGCCTCGCCGACATCATCGACCTCCCCATACCGCTTGCCGTGTCCATCCACGTGCAGGCCATGGACAAGTCCAAGGCCGTCGCCTTCGTGAAGAAGCGCATTGCCTGGATGGACAAGGAGATCATCGACGAGCAGATGAGCGCGGTGAAGAAGGGATACGACTTCCAGATACTGCCCTCGGAGCTCAAGTACTCCAAGGAGGAGGCCGAGGACCTTCTCGACCACCTGCAGAACAGGAACCAGCGCCTCTACGTCTACACCGGGCTCGTCTACACCTACGCGGGGACCCGCGCCGAGCTCGACGACCAGGTGACGCAGATCGTGTCCACCGCCCGGCGCAACTCCATCGAGGCCGACGCGCTCGACTACCGCCAGCGCGAGGGCCTGAACTCGGTGCTGCCGCTCGGGCACAACCACGTGGAGGTGTCCCGCATGATGACGACCGCCCAGGTCGCCATCCAGATGCCCTTCGCCACCCAGGAGCTCGCCCAGGCGGGCGGCGGCTACTACGGGCAGAACAAGCAGTCCTCCAACCTCGTGCTCTGCAACCGCAAGCGGCTGGCTTCCCCCATGGGCTTCGTCGCGGGCAAGCCCGGGTCCGGCAAGTCGTTCTCGGTCAAGCGAGAGATCGAGAACACGATCCTGGCCTACCCTGATGACGAGGTGATCATCCTCGACCCCGCGGGCGAGTACTCGCCGGTGGTCGTCGCCAACGGCGGCGAGTCCATCCGCTTCGCCCCCGACTCCGACACGCACCTGAACCCCTTCGACCTGGCGGACGTGGCGCACCAGTCGCCCTCGGCGCAGATGGCCTTCAAGATAGATGCCTTCCTGGCGCTGTCCTCCGCCACCATGGCGGAGGGAGCCGAGGGCCTTCCCGAGGCCGACAAGTCCATCATCAGCCGGTGCGTGGAGGCGGCGTACCGCGAGGCGACCGAGGACGAGCGCGACCCGCTCCTCGGCGACTTCCACCGCATCCTCAAAGGACAGCCCGAGCCCGAGGCCCGCGACATCGCGCTTCGCTACGAGCGCTACGTGGAAGGGGCGCTCTCGTTCTTCAACCATCCCTCCAACGTCGGCTTCGAGAGGCGCATCACCAACATCGACTTCAAGGACCTCTCTGAGAACATGCGCGCCTTCGGCATCATCGCGGTGCTCGAGTGCGTGCGCAACCGCATGTACTACAACTACGAGCGGGGCGTCACAACCTGGCTCTACATCGACGAGGTGCAGTCGCTCTTCGGTCACCCCGCCATCATCAGCTACTTCTCGAAGTACTGGGCGGAGGGGCGCAAGTTCAACCTCATCGCCACTGGCATCACCCAGAACAGCGTCTGCATGCTCGAACACGAGGAGGCGCGCAACATGGTTCTCAACTCCGACTTCGTGCTGCTGCACAAGCAGTCGCCGCTCGACCGCCGCGCCTGGGCGGAACTGCTCGACATGAGCGCCCAGGAGGCCGCCTACATCGACGAGTCGGTGCGGGCTGGCGAGGGGCTTCTCATCGCGGGAGGGGCGCGGGTGCCCCTGAAGGACGACTTCCCGAAGGGCAGGCTCTACGACCTGTTCAACACCAAGCCCGAGGAGGTCGCCGCCAAGAAGCGCGAGAGCGACTTCGCCAAGCGGGCGCAGCGCCGAAAGGACAGCTCGAAGTGACGGGCGTCGCCAAGGGATCGGGCATCGCGGCCGCTTCCGCAAACGCAGCGCTCACGGCCAAGGAAGGCGCCCCGGACGCTGCCGAGGTGGCGCGCGCCGGGCGAGCCGACGCAGCCTCCGAAGGTCTCGTGCGCAAAGCGTCGGGCAGGAAGGCCGAGGGGAGAAAGCCCCGATGCCCGAAAAGCCCGACGAGGCAGCGCCGAGACGGCGCGGAAGATGGGAAGAGCGCCTTGAAGGTCTCATCTACCGAAAGCGCGGGCGCGGCCCGCGAGGGGAAGGCGGCATGGCAGGCAAGGCGGCATATAGCTGCGCTCGCGGCGGACGCCGCAGCAGACGAGGCCGACGACTCCGACGAGCTTGAGGGCACGGGGAGCATCTGGCGAACGGCCCGCGCCGGCTCCAGGGCCCTTGGGCGCCGAGCGCACGCCGATGCCGCATCCGCGTCGAACGCTGCCGCGACCGGGAACGAAGCCGGAACCACAGCGGCAAAGCGAACTGGCTCCAAGGGCAAGGCGAGGGCGGTCGAGGCGAGGCGCGCCCAGTCGCGCCGGACGTGGCTGCGGGCAAGGGCGGCGAAGGCCCCCCAATCCGCGACCGCCGCCAAGGCTGCCGGGGAGGGGGCGAGGAAGGGCGCCGCGAAGGCGCTCGCCGGGGCGGCCGCATCCGCAGCAGCGCCCGTGGCGGGCGCGCTCTCGGGCGTGCTCTGCTTCGTGCTCGCCGTGCTCGTCGTCTCCCAGCTCGCGAGCGCCATCTTCGGGTTCTGGAAGAACGAGGCCGCAAAGGCATCCCTCGACGGCCTTCCGCCCTACATCACGATGGAGATGGTGGAATCCGCCCTCGAATGCCAAGAGAGGTACGGCCACCCCGCCGGGTGCACGATCGCCCAGATCATATGCGAGTCCGGCATGGGCGACCGCCTGTCGCTGCTCGCCGAGCGCGACAAGAACCTCTTCGGCATCAAGTGGGCATCGTCCTTCCTCGGCTGCCCCGAGGTGGCGGGCAAGAGCTCGTGGGCCACCAACGAGGAGTACGGGGGCCAGACGGTCGGCATCATGGCGGACTTCACCGTATTCAAGGGGCACCGCGAGTGCATCGAGTTCCGGAGCCGCGTGCTGCTCGCCAACCAGCGCTACGCGGGAAATGCGCTCATCCGCCAGGCCATCGCCGAGAAGGACTCCGACAAGATGGCAGAGGGCCTGAAGGACGCGGGATACGCCACGTCCTCCGACTACGTGGCCTCCCTCAAGTCCGCCATGGACGCCTGGGGCCTGCGCCGCTTCGACGGCATGAGCCTTGAGGACTTCCGCTCAGGCGCGGCGGACGGCAACGCCATCATCGCCGCTGCCGTGAGCCAGCTAGGCGTGCCCTATGTCTGGGGCGGCACCTCTCCCGGTGTTGGGCTCGACTGCTCGGGGCTCACCCAGTACTGCTACGCCCAGGCGGGAATCTCCATCCCCCGCAACTCCGAGGACCAGGCGGCTTCCGGCAGGCGCGTGCCGCTCTCGGAGGCAAGGCCGGGCGACATCCTCTGGCGGCCGGGCCACGTCGCCATCTACGTCGGCGGCGACGAGTACATCCACGAGCCCCATACGGGCGACGTCTGCAGGCGCGCGAGCGGCATCGCCTACTTCACGTGCGCCATCAGATACCGATAGGCAAGGAGAAAGACATGCAGAAGAAGAACAAGTTGATGCTGGCGGCGACCATCGGCATGGTGGCGATCGTCGTCGGCAGCACAGCCGTGCGCTGCTCGGTGGCCCACACGGTCGAGGAGGGGGCGGAGCCCACGGGCACCGCCGCTGCCGTCGAGAACGCGGTGCGGGCCCAAGAAGCGAGCCAGGCTGCGCAGGAAGCCCCCGAGGAGGACGCGGCGGCTGAGACCCTGGCGCTCCTGCGCTCTAGCGCCTGGCAGGCGGAAGGAGCGCCCGAGAGGACGCTGGCGTTTCGCGAGAACTCCTTCGTCGAGTCCGACGGCGCGTTCGTGCGCCTGACCGCCTTCGAGGTGAAGGACGCGGGCGAGACGGAGGGCCAGCGCTACCTCGACATCGACCTCATGCGAGAGGGCGACCCCTACCCGGCCCCGACCACGCTCATCGTCGACAAGCAGGACGGGGTTCTCTCGGTCGCCTGCGACGGCTTCGCGATCGAGAAGCGCTACGTCCAGGGCGCGCCTTCAAACGCCGAGGTGGCCGTGACGGGTCTCGCCGAGCCCTACACGGGCCTCATCGACGGGAAGGCCGGAGAGCTGGCATCGGCCATCGGGCAGTGGTGCAAGAGCCATGCGCCCACATCCACGTCTGCCTCCTTCGACGGCGAGGTGTACGTGGACGTGCGGGGCGGCCGCGTGAGCGCGACCTTCCACCTGGACGACGCGGTCTCCACCATCGTCACCGCCGTCTACGAGGGCGGCTCGTTCACTGTGGCAGGATAGGAGGCGCCCATGCCCTCACTCGCAAAAGAGGCGCTCTCGGCCCGCGCTTTCGCCCTCGCGTTCGGCGCGACGGCGCTCCTGTGCGCACTTGCCTTTGCCTGTCCCGACCTCGCGTTCGCGGACATTGCGGGCGACATCAACGCATGGCTCTGCGGCATCCTGCGGGACACCTGCAACTGGATATTCTCGAGCCAGGCCGACATGCTGAAATCCATAGGCGCGGGAGGGGTGCTCTCCTCCGACTTCGGGCAGATGCTCGGGAGCGCGGGCACCGTCACCATGTACGACCTCGTGCGGGGCGTCTGGGAGCACGCGATACTGCCCATCGGCTGCGGGATGCTCTCGTTCGTGTTCACCGTTCAGCTCATCAAGGTGTCGCAGAGGATGGACGGCAATGCCTCGATGCCCGGCGTGAAGGAAGTCGTCTTCATGCTGGTGTTCTTCGCGGTGTTCCTCTTCCTCATCCAGCACAGCTTCGAGCTGATGGCGGCCGTCTACGAGGTGGTGAAGCTCGCCATCGACCGGGTGGTCGCGCTCTTTGGGACGGGAATGCCCATGGACCTTGCCGCCGTGTCCATCACCACCACCGACGACGACGTGGCGGCGCTGATCGCGATGTTGGTCGTCGCCCTCGTGAGCTGGCTCGTGGTCATCGTCGCCTACGTGGTGGCGCTCGTCGTGAGCTGGGCACGCGCCATACAGATCTACATAATGGCCGCCTTCAGCCCCATCCCGCTCGCCCTCACCTCCATCGACGAGACGCGCCAGATGGGAGTCGGCTACCTCAAGAACTTCGTCGCGGTATGTCTGGCGGGCGTCATCATCCTGGTGCTGCTGGTGTCCTTCCCGATAGTGCTCGGAGGCCTCAACGCCGCGGGCGCGGGCGTGCCGGTGGTGGACTCCATCGTGGGCGGCCTCTCCTACGCCCTGCAGTACCTGGCGATGTGCGTGCTGCTCATCCTCTCGCTCGTGAAGAGCGGTTCCTGGGCGCGCGACATCATGGGCGGGTGACAGCCGTGGGCGCATCGGCGCGCGGGCCTTAAAGGCGACGCGCATGCAACCGAAGAGAACCCCAGGAAAGCAGGGCTCCGCCCTTTCCTCATCACGGCGGCGGGAGGCCCTGGACAAGATGCAAAGGAGACAAGCTATGGCAGAGGAAACCGCTGCCCCCAAGAAGAACGTCTACATCTCGCTGCACAAGTCGTTCGTCCACGAGGGCATCAAGTATACCGACAAGAAGACGGGGCAGGAGAAGACCTTCAACGTCGTGCGCCTGCCCGGCGACACCGTCATCGACGGCAAGGATGTGGGCGGCTGCGAGTTCAGCCCGCTGTACGTGAACCCCTCGAAGTTCCGGGGTGAGAACTGGCGAGACATCCCGCTTCTGGCCGACCGCGAGGTGCAGCTGCGCCGCGACGTGCGCGACATCGAGGGCAATCCCATCGTCGGCGAGGACGGCAAGCGCGAGAAGGAGGTCATCAAGGTCATGCCCGACCAGATCAAGACGGCGCTGTCCGAGGCGCGCAAGCGCTACGCGGAGGAGCACGCCAAGGACGAGCGCGGGCTGGCCGAGCGCGCCGACGCCGCCAAGGAGGCATCGGACTCGATGGAGAAGGACGGCGCGAGCCGCCCTTTGGATCGTGAGGGCCGATGAGGGCGGCCGAGGCGGCCGGCGGCGGACGGGCGATCCGCGTCCTGCTGGCCGCCGCCCTCGCCCTCGGGGCGCTGCTGCCCGCCCTCGCCCCGGCGCAGGCGCGGGCCGCGCAGGGCGTCGAGCTGACGGTGGGCTCCAAGATCGACTACGACTCGTACTGCACCACGTGGTTCGAGGCCGACGGCCAGCCGGCTTGGTGCGCGAACCCCTCCAAAGCTGCCCCCGATGCCGGCACCTACGACAAGCAGCCGCTCTCGACCCCCAGCGGCCGCGATGCCGAGATGGCGGCGGACATGTGGTTCGCCTACGGCTCGCCCGGGTTTGACAGGTCGCTGTGGCCCTCCAAATGGCAGGACGGGACAGCCATGACTCCCTCGCGTTACATGGCCCTCGCCCATATCCTCATGTCCGATACCTACGAGGGCGACGGAGACTACGCTCTGTTCGGGTGCTCGGAGGAGTTCCGCCGCTGGGCGCGCTGGAGCGTGATCGGGTTCGACGAGGAGGGGGGCTTGTCCAACGACGAAGCCACGGGTCGGCTGATTGCCGCGCGCAAGGGAGAAGTTCCCTCGACATTCGAACCCTTTCTTCTCTATACCGGCTCATCGACACAGGTCATCGCTTCGTTCACCTACCACACCATAGTGGCCGTGTCGAAGGCACCCTCTCAAACATGGGCGGAGTACGACCCCGACTACTCCCTCGCCGGAGCGGTATACGGGGTCTATGCCAGCCGCGCCGATGCCAAGGCGGATCGCAACCGGCTGACGACCATTACCACCGATGCGAGCGGCGCGGGCGAGTCGGGGAGCCTGGGCGCGACCCGCGACACGTTCTGGGCTAAGGAGGTCGAGCCCTCCCCCGGCTACGCCCTCGACCCGGACGTGCATGAGGTGAGCCCGGAAAACGGGTACGCCTTCAAGTCCCAAGAGCCCCCCATCACGGCGCGCCTCGTGTTGAAGAAGTTCGACGCCGAGACGTCGCGTCCCTTCCCGCAAGGTGACGGATCGCTGGACGGCGCGACTTATCAGGCGCGCTACGAGCGCGGCGGTGCTGTGGAGACGCAGATCGGCGAGACCTCCGGTACCACCATCGTGTTCGAGGGACTGCCTCTCGGCGAGGTCGAGGTGAGAGAGGTCGACTCCCCCGAGGGTTATCTGCTCGACCACCAGGCTCACCGCATCGAGATCTCGGCCGAAATGGCCCAGGGAGACGTGCCCGTCATTGAGGTGCAGCCGCAGGGCGTGTTCGGCGAGCAGGTGCAGCGAGGCGGCATCCTCATCGGCAAGGGCGACGTCGAGCGCTACGAACACGAGGACGGCGATTTCTGGAACTACGCTCAGGGCGACGCCACCTTCGAGGGGGCCGAGTTCACCGTTTACAACCGCTCCGCCAGCCCCATCTGGCACGATTCTAACGGAGACGGGCGCTTCCAGGCATCCGAGGAGTTCGCCCCCGGCGATGCCGTCATGATTATCGCGACCGAGTACAACAAATCGCTCGACGCCTGGACGGCCACGACCGGCGTCCGCGCCCTTCCCTTCGGCACCTACGAGATCGTGGAGACGAAAGCGCCCGTCGGCTACACCGGCGAGGGCATCGTGAGCCACGTGGTGGAGATCCGAGAGGACGGCCAGTTCGACCAGCTCGTGGAGGCCGACGGGATGCTGAACGAGGTGGTGCGCGGCGGCGTGCAGGTGCAGAAGGACGACCTTGAGCTCGGGGCGAGCGAGGCCCTGGGCGGGGCCGACCACTCCGCGCTAAGCGACGAGGGCTATCTCGGCGCCTCCCTTGAGGGTATCGAGTTCACGGTGATGAACGCTTCCGAGCACGGGGTCATGGTCGGGGATACCTACCGTCCCAAAGGCTCGGTCGTGGCCGTCGTCGAGACGGCCTGGAACCCCGAGAAGGAGGCCTACACAGCCCAGACCGCATCCGACGCGCTGCCCTACGGAACCTATACCATCGCCGAGACGGCCACCAACGACAGCTACCTGCTCACCGACGGCGCTCCCCGCACCTTCGAGGTGCGCGAGGATGGCAAGGTGGTCGCGGCCGACCGCGATGGTGCGGCCCTGCTCTGGCATGACCAGGTGGTGCGCCACGACATGCACCTGCAGAAGAAGGGCGCGATCCTGGGCGGCAAGCTCGCCCATGTCCCCTTCCTCATCACCAACGAGACCACCGGAGAGGCCCACGTGGCCGTGACCGACCGCAACGGGATGCTCTCAACCTCCTCGGACTGGCGCAGCCGCCAGGGCACGGTGAACGCAAACGACGTGCTGCTCAACGAGGACCACATCGACACGGCAGACGTGGATGAGGGCTCCGGCATCTGGTTCGGGCAGGGCGAGCACGGATCGGTGGCCGAACCCGATGACATGCTGGGCGCGCTTCCCTTCGGCGAGTACCACATCGAGGAGCTGCGCTGCGAGGCCAACGAGGGCTACGCACTCTGGTCGGACACCTTCAACGTGAGCCGCGACACCACGGCCACCGGCCTCGACATCGACCTGGGAACCGTGGACGACCAGCCCATTCCCAAGCTATCCACCGAGGCGACCGACAAGTCCGACGGCGACCACACGCTCGCGCCCGAAGGTAAGGTCACGGTCGTGGACGAGGTGGCCTACGCCAACCTCGTGCCCGGAAAGTCCTATAAGGTCAAGGGCATGCTCATGGACAAGGCGACGAGCCAGCCGTTGCTAGTGGACGGCAACGAGATCGCGTCCGAGAAGGACTTCTCGCCCATCGCGCCTTTCGGCACCGTCAAGGTCGAGTTTTCCTTCGACGCCTCTGCGCTTCAGGGCAAGGAGATCGTGGCCTTCGAGAGCCTTGAGCACGAGGGGCGCGAGATTGCGGCGCACGCGGACATCTACGACGAGGGCCAGACGGTGAAGGTCGAGCCCGCGGCCGAGATCGGCACGGTGGCCTCCGATGCGACGGACGGCGACCACGAGGCCTCGGCCGACGCCAGCGTGCGCATCGAGGACCAGGTGTTCTACTCGGGCCTTGTCCCGGGAGGCGCCTACGCCGTGAAGGGCATCCTCATGGACAAGGCATCGGGCGAGCCCCTGCTCGTGGGCGGCAGTCCCGTGGAGGCCTCGGCCGAGTTCTCGCCCGAGGCGGGAAGCGGCTTCACAACCGTTAGCTTCGAGTTCGACGGAACGGGCCTCGAAGGAACGGACATTGTGATCTTCGAGACGCTGTACCGCGACGGCGAGGCGGTGTACGAGCACGCAGAGCTCGACAACGCGAACCAGACAGTGCGCATGACCGGGCCCGTGCCCGAGATAGCCACGACCGCGACCGACGCCGACGACGGCGATCACGAGGCTACAGCGGACGACTCCGTGACCATCGTCGACGAGGTGCGCTACGAGAACCTGGAGCCCGGCCGCGAGTACGTGCTCACCGGCACGCTCATCGACAAGACGACCGCCAAGGCCGTGGAGACTAACGGTCTTCCGCTCACCTCCGTCGTGGCGTTCACGCCGGAAGAGCCGAACGGCTCGGTCAAGGTGGAGTTCTCCTTCGACGGAAGCCAGCTCGCCGGGCACCGCACGGTGGCCTTCGAGAGCCTGGCGCTCGAAGGCGAGGTCGTGGCGACCCATGAGGACATCGAGGACGAGGGGCAGAGCGTCGACCTTGTTGCGCCCCCTGCCCCGGGCACGCCCAAGGCCGTGCTCGCCCAGACGGGCGACACCAACAACGTCGTGCCGCTCATTTGCCTTGTAGTCACAGCGGCCCTCATCGCCGCTCTTACCGCCCTGCGCGAGCGCCGCGGCAAGCGCAAGGACTCCTCAGAAAGCGAAGAGACGGGAGAGGGGGATTCGGAAGAAGAGGAAAAGCCGCAGGAGGAATAGTCTGCACTGACGGAAATGGACAGGGAATCACAGAAGAGCGCCCCATAGGGCGCTCTTCACTTCATATGCCCTGGTCATCGCAGCGGCTGAGGCTGCGCCCTGTCGCCTCGGCCACTTCTTTGACCATTTTTCTGGTGACAAAGCTGCGTGGGTCAAGCTTCAAGGCGATACAGAGCTTCAGGAACTCATCAACGCGCATTTCTCGCTGACCGCCAAGAACGTACCAGAGCCTTTTGCGGTCTATCTCGCATCGACGAGCAAGTTCGGCCACGCTCATCCCCTGCCTGGTCCTTTCGAGATTAATTACTGCCGAAGGCCTCTCCGCCGTCCGGCCAAATAAATAGTTCGTCATAACGGATAATGCACGGGGGGTTGGGTGCCTGTCGGATTAAGCCGAATGGGATGACTAGCTTGGTGGCCAAACTTGCCCCATTGGAGCCAGCCACTTTCTGCAGAAGTGCATCCGGCCAATAGCCGATGGCGCATCTGTCGACTAGCTAAGAGATTAGTTCAATCACTCTTGTGGCGCGGTTAGCTACGACTGGATCGTGCGTAACAACCACGGCGGTCTTCCCTTCTGCAACGAGGTTTTCGATGTAATTCAAGATAATATCCCTGTTTGCTGCATCTAAAGAACCCGTGGGCTCGTCCGCTAAGATGAGATCGCTTGGGTGCATACGTATGCACCCAAGCGCCAATCGCTGCTGCTCTCCCCCGGAAAGACGAAACACTTTTTGCTTTAGGGTATGAGCGAGGCCCATGTCGTCCAAAATGGCCTCCCTCTGCTCTTGGCGCTTTTTTCGTGGTACATCCGAGTAACGCTGAGCTAATTTTAGATTTGCCTCCACCGTCTCAGTGTCTACAAGCGCGGGCTCTTGAAACATATAAGCAATTCTGGTGCGCAGCAGCTGTCTTGCTTTCGAAGAGTTGGGCTTTGGGGCGGTCTGTCCAAAAAGCTTCAATCCATTGTTGTCTGGACTATCGAGCAGTCCAATAATATTGAGCAGGGTGGACTTACCTGAACCACTTGGGCCAACAATGGCGACGAGTTCTTCTCGCCCTATGCTCATGCTTAGGTTGCTAAGAACAATACGGTCAGCATAGCTTTTGCAAAGCTTGTTAATTTCTACTATCATACGGGCATCTTTCCAACTCGCGGCCAGCTTATTTCAGTGATTCCCCTTCAAAACATCAATTGATCGCCGTCTGTCACTCAAGTAAAGCGCCATGAATGTGACGCATGTATCAATGATCAAGAGACAAGCAACTGCGTTGAAGAGATTCGTGGCGCCAATTTGCATGACGTCAGTCGGCCAACTCGTGGTCCATTGGAGTAGGCCCATTCCCGTGACTGTTGCAATCCATAGTGATCCCCAAACAATGATAGGTCTCGCCTCGCGAGAAAAGAATCCGTAACCAAAAACCTTTTTTACAGCAGCAAGGCGAAGGTTCATCTCGAATAAGAGCGTTGAGCACTGAACGCTAATGATAATGAAGGCGACCAAGACTAATGACATTTGTAGGATTAGGCCATTTCGAGCATCACGAAATCCTTGCAACGCCTCAAAGACTGCGCCCTCATGTGTGACTAGTTGTTTTAAATTATCATCTAGCCCATACTCTGAGAGAAGAGGGCGATACTCTTCGTAGGATCTTACAGGATCGCCTTCAGCGAGAGGAATCTTTAATGCGGACTCCATTCCTCCCGTTATAGCGTTCCATCGTTCCATGCCGCAGCTATTTGAAAGCGTGAGCACTTCAATGATCGGGTCGCTGATATTCCCGTCGTTCTCTTTACCAATCTCGGGATTAAAGCCGAATATCTGCTGATTATTTTTCACCCAGATTATTTCAATGGCTTGATCACTAGGCACCGATTCTACGGTTCGCCCGCACCACACGACGTCTTTGTCCCAAAGCGTCAATCCCTCTTCATCTGGATTGCGCATGAGGTCCCACTTTTCTCGAATGGATTGCTCCTCGGCGCGATAGGCTTCGGGAACCAAAAGAATCCAGTTTTGCTCAACTTCTTGAATGTTTACGATGTTCCCCTGGCAATCAACAATAGGGAATGCCTTGAGGTAATTTGGGTTTACTGTAATTGAACGGTACTCTTGGCTGCTATTCGCTAATGCGATTGGAAGGTACTGCGACGAATCAATATAGAGAGCCCCTTTTTTCGTCGCAGTCGGGTAGAAATCGAATACGATACTTGGAATAACCTTGGTTTCCAGCTCATTGCCATCATAGCCTAAGCTTAGTGGAGAAAAAATCCCGTACTGAGAGGCTTGAGACCAACTTTTGTATCGTGCAGCCTCTTCTTGGAGGGCTTCTTGCATGCCAAGAGTGGATGCACACATGCCAGCCAATGTTATACACAACACCGCTTTTGCTCCCAGACATACCATTGCAAGTTTCTTGGCGCTACTTCTTCCTTTTAGGGCAAGAGCGTTATTTCGAGGACGCACTATAAGCGCAATTACGCAAGACGATACGAGAATGATGCCAAAAGCGTATGCTAGATTGGCGCCAACT
The DNA here is from genome assembly GCF_056795635.1 of Adlercreutzia sp. Classification (NCBI taxonomy): domain Bacteria; kingdom Bacillati; phylum Actinomycetota; class Coriobacteriia; order Eggerthellales; family Eggerthellaceae; genus Adlercreutzia; species Adlercreutzia sp. The sequence goes on from NZ_JBQIIT010000011.1 coordinate 26,740, forward strand.
TGAACAATTAATCCGGCCGAGCTGCCCGGAATAAAAGCTACCAGTAGAGCATAAAGCACAAGCGAGATTCCGATTACCTTGAATAGGTATTTTCCGCATGCCTGGAACCAAGTCGAAACAATGCCATTTCCGTAAAGAGCTAGGATCGAAAAACGCTTTGCCTCGCTTAGCTGGTAGTAGCCGATAATGGCAACCACAATGAGCACAGATAAAAGTACAGCGAAGTTAGTGAGGCCCTCATCAACTTCTCCCGCATCATAACTCAAGTCCGTTGCTTCTTGATTAGTTGAGCTAAACGCCAGGGTTGCCGATATATCGGCTTGCTGCAAGTATTTATTTGCGAGCGAAACGAATTCTTCAGCCCTATTTTCTACTGGTGCTTCAACATAGTATATGCCGATTATCGGATACGAATCAAACGCCTTCTCTAAAGGAACAATGAGACACTGGTCGTTTGCCGCGATGTCGCTTATTGTGCCGCTGCTATGGTGCAACGGTTCGGCGTTGCTCGTTCCGAAAGACCAGTCGCTGCTTGTCAAGCTGACATTACGTGGATTCATTCCAACTATTGAGAATGATTCAAAAAAGCTCGTATTGTCTTGTGAGAAATATGCATAGTAGGAGGAAAAAGGCTGATCTGCCGGAGTCCATCCACTGACCTTGCGAAAAAGGTTAATTCCAGCTTCGTCGGCAGATCTTTTCAATGATTTCCAAAATAAAGAGGGGTCGACAGATTCTTCTGCATTACAGACGTGAACCGGCGTGTAGCCGCTCAAAGCATCATTGCGTTGAATGCGTTCGGCGAGGTCGGCGGTATTGACGGTATTCACTAGTACCAGTGCACCCACTAACACTAGCATGAAGGAAAGGACACGCCTAATCATAGGCGTGTCCTTTTGTCACCAGAGTGCATTTCCGTTCCGCTTCCACTACGACGTCGTGCACTTAAAGGCAAACAGAGTCGAAGGGCCAAAGGGGCCAGCCAGAGTGGCGTAGGACCAGCTGCCAGCATTTGCAGACGCCGTTTTTGCGGTCGTCGATTTGGAGCTGCTCACTGTTGAAGTGTGGCGCTTGGTTTTGTGATAGAAATTGGAATATGCATTGGCCGATGTTCCTTGGTTATGCCATGTGCCGCCCAAGATAGATACATTGTAAGTTCGATTGATCGGAACATTACCTTTGCTTGCGGTGTCCGCCAGAGCCGGTGATACCCCGACAGCGCAAGTAAGCATTAGCGAGGCCACGCAACACGCAGCGATCTTTTTGAATCTCTTCATGTCTCCTCCGTTCATCCAATAGGATTTGAGCTGATCAGCAAAATTACTATATAACAATTATCTTACAATCACAAGAACAAATTATTGTTTTTTGAAAATTTTTGACCCGCTTTTGAAACTAGAGTAGGGATGTATGCGCGACAAATAGCCATGTAAACGGTCATTTTTCTCCACAATGATCAATTCTCGACTGGACTCATCGGATTTATTACCTCGTATTTGCAAGGCCGAGTCAGTCTGGACAAAGGGCAAAGCGTGAATTATTATGAATTATCGTAGTGTAATAAGTCATAAGGAGTTGCGATGCTGTTCTTCTCGAATTTTGATTGCATGGCAGGCTGTATCTATGTTGGGCCTACAGGGTTTTGCATTAGCCATGGTGCCATCGCGGTCAGCGAAAACAAGCAGTAGACAAGCTGGGCTTTTGTGGATAACCAGCTATTGCGCATCCAGAGCGCAAAATCTCGCCTTGCCGTCACGTGCCGCAGATTGCGACTCCTTTTTCTTGTCGTGCTCGTAGTTTTTGCGATCACAATTGGGGCAATAGCGGCGTGGATCCTAGTTCCTCCTTTGGGTTTCGTCTCTTTCGGATCTGCGTCACTTCTAACTTTAGCTCCGTTTTTGCTTGGCAGCCTTGCGACGTGTTTCGTTCTTTTTCTTTTAGAGAGAGTTTGTTGGGAAATAGGCCGAGGAGAGTCGCCATTTAACACGCTGCGAGTGCATCAGATTCGACTGCTCGGAGTGTTGTTTCTGTTGATTGCTGTCGCCAATTTCCTCGTTGCACCGGGGTCACAAATTGGCGCGCAGGACGGAGCGGCTAAGATGGCATTCTACAGTGCCGCGCCCGAGGGCACTGCCGTAGACATAGATTTTGAAAGCATCCTCGTTGCTATAGTGTGCTTCGCGCTATCGTTGGTGTTCAAATATGGCTCTACGCTCGAACGAGAGACGGATGACTTGGTGTAGACTGGATATATGAAATATGCAATTCAACTTGGCAAGCTAATGAAAGAACGCGGAGTGCTAGGTATAGACCTGGTGGAGCTAACTGGTCATACCCCTGCAAATATATCGCGTTTACGAAAAGGAAAGATCAGATCCGTACGCTTCTCAACACTGTTTGCAATTTGCGACAAACTCAACTGCTCTCCGGGCGACATCCTCATTCGTATCACCGATGAGGAAGCAGAGCACCTTGAAAAAGGAGTGTATATTATAGACCTGGAGAATGCAGAAGAGTAGCGCATCTAGGGGAACGTGACATCCTCCGAATCACAAACCTGATTCAAATGCAAGCTATACATTTGAGAATTGTGTTACGCGCAAAAAGCGCGGTTGAGCAACATTTCCAGAAACACGGAGGTAATTGAAGTGGAGTTCAGTCCCTTAGTCACATTGTTTGAATATTCTGGCATACCCATGATCGCCAATTTGAGTAACGGATTCGTTGTCGGGCTGACTGCTCGTGGGGAAGAGCTATGTCACAGGCTATTGACGGAAGACATGTCTGCGCAGGAAGCCAAAGAAATAGATGCCCCTCTTATCGCATGTCTCGAACGAGCAGGCTATTTCGAGCCTATGCCTCGTGTAAATAACAGCTTGCAGTCCGCATATCTTCACGTGACCCAACACTGCAATCTTCGATGCGCCGGATGCTATTCCTTGAGTGACTCTCGTAACTCATCCCAGGATTCGTCTACGACACAGATGCTGGGGGCAATCGAGCAGTTAGCACAAGCCGGGGCACGTTCCCTGTTCTTTTCTGGAGGGGAGCCTTTTCTGCGCGCTGACCTGACAATTCTGGTGCGCCATGCGAAAAAGTGCGGCATCGAAAAAACTACCGTCATAACCAACGGCACCTGTCTCAACAAAAGAACCCTTGAAGAAATGAGTCCCTATGTGGATTCTATTGCAGTATCATTTGACGGATATAGCGAAACAACGCCATCCTACATTCGAGGAAAGCAACGCTTTAGCCTCCTCGTTCAAGCCGTTCGTAATATTCAGGAATTCGGCATACACGCTCACATTATTCCGACGATTCATCGTTTAAACGTGGGAGATTTGGATGAATATGCACAACTATCTCGATCTCTTGGCGTGACCATGAATTATAGCTTGCTGTCGTGTGAGCCTCGCAATGAGGATCCATTGGCCGACTTACTGCCCGACAGGGAAGCACTGACCCGATTGGCGAATTGTCTGTTAGATTTGGGAATGCCTTTAACAGATGCACGTGATTCGCTTGGCATCAACCTGTCTGCCCGAACAAGTTGCGGTGTTGGCTGCAAAGAGATAAGCGTTGACGCCGACGGCACCGTATATCCGTGCCACATGCTTCATCGGCCAGACTATGCAATGGGGAATATATTCGATGAGCCGCTAGAAAATATCTTGCAGGGAAATCTCGCACAGAGTTTTGCATCGCTAAATGTCGCACGTATAACTAAGTGCAACGAATGCGACTACCGCCTATTGTGTGGAGGGGGATGCAGAGCGCGCTCGGTATACGAAGGCGCAGGCATCGACGGGTGTGATCCATACTGTGACTTCAATTATCATTACTACGAGAAATTGGGGGCCTCACTGGCGAACCTCGCTAGCAATCATCCTCAATAAGCAGGTCGGAGAGGGAAATCTCAAGACCAGAGGCTATTTTAGCAAGTGTCATCACTCTGGGATTGCCGCGTCCGAGTTCTATATCATTTAGAACAGTGCGATCAACTCCGATCATTCCAGACAGCTTTCGAAGCGATAAACCCTGCGCTTCGCGGCATGCTCTAATTTTCGTGCCAACAAAGGTCTCGGGTCGTGATAAACAGCGACAGTATTTTCCCTGTGTTTCATACAAGTAGGCTATGCTATGATTATTCTCAACTGGCTGGATATATCCTGCCAGTTGAGATCTTTATTCTGAGAAAAGGACGCTATATGCACATGGGGAGAGTATGACCATTTCGGTTGAACTTAACGGCATTCTCCGTGATCGGGGACTAACTGCAAAAGAATTATCAGCTCGAATTGGGATAACCGAGGCCAATTTGAGCCGATTGCGAACCGGAAAGGCAAACGCAATACGCTTTCAACTGTTGGATGCTCTTTGTCGAGAAATTGATTGTCAGCCCGGAGATATATTGAAGTACTGTGAGCGGGAAGAACTCAGGACCCCTTTGCAGCGAGAAGGGCCATTCGAGGAAGAGAATTTGCCCGAATAGAACCGCAAAGGCGGCACAATCCGGGCAGACACTATTTTGGAATAAGATCGCACAACATCAATAAGACATCGCTGCTCAAACCAATAGGGTCGACTTCGCTCTCGTTACGCAGGACTCCCATGATGCTGCGATGTGCAGCAAGGGCCTTCGGGGCGTATTCTTCAATGATGTCCCAAGCCCAGTTGAGGGCTGCTGTATTTATTAGCTCGCCTGAAATCGCGATGAGAATGGTTTCCCCGTCTAGAGTAACGCGGCTAATGTTTTGCAGGTCTTCGGCATCGGCGAGGAGAAAGCTCCAGCCGTCGCGTCTGCGGGCGATAGGTAGGCCCGTCGGCTCCCTGTCGTTTTTGTAGGCAGCAGTAGCTTCATAGTAATAGGAGCGGAGCCACAGGCTATCTTCTTCTGCGTCCGCAAGATCGAGCGCGTAGTTCGTAAGTAGGTTTCCCGGCTGCGGCATACCGTCAGTCATGCGATCGGTGTCGAACACGTCTATGCGACCACCGGCATAGTAGGCTTTGATTATCATCTCTGTGTCCCTCCTCTTCGTTTTTCTTGGGTGTTTTGCCTCATGGGTTGAAGAGCGCTGGGCCGGGTTCGTCTTGCGGCGTCCTGAGCGCTTTTCACGGTAGACGGTGCTTTTGCAGCATGTTGAAGGGCAATTGCAGGACGCTCCTCGGGAAGCAGGGCTCTTTCCCTTATGTAGCGAGCAGCGTCGGCGTTATTCACGCTGGCCTCCTGCATAAGCGCGTCAAGGTCCCCCAGACATCGTACATGCGACGACTCGATTAAGGCCACTGCCGCCGACAGCCTTCCGAGCTCCCGCAGATCACCAACTGCAAGAGCGCGGCGGGCAATAGCTGCGATGGCGCGCTCCCCAGCGTCTTCCAGCCTACGCATCCCGCCCATGCGGAGAACGGGTTCAAGGCGCTCGCGACCGTAAGCGAGCCCCATGCGTTCGCCTGAGATCCGCCGCGAGGGATGTTCGGCGAGGGCGTATAGCCAGTCGCGTCTCTGTGCTTTGGGAGAGTTGTCGGACACGGTGACGCCCATGGCCGCAAGCACGTTCCTGAACTCGGTATCGCTCCTCGCCACGGTGCGGGCTATGCGCACTCGTGCGCGGATATCGGCCGTCCAGGAGTACTCTCCGCGCTCTGTGAGTTCTTTCTCGGCGCGGCGCACGTACTCGCTGCGATGGGTCTCGGGGCTCCTCTTGGAGTTACGTCTCGCCGCTCGCGCGGCCAATCCCTTGGGCTCGGGGGGTCTCAGAGCGGATAGTCCCTGCGTCTCTGCGATATCCTGCAGGGATATGGCTAGGGCCTTGGGGGCGGGATCCTGCAGGCGCCTTCCCGTCTCGATGTTGGTATTGTTCACGACCACGTGCGCGTGCGGGATGCCGCGCTCGTTGTCGTCATGGTAGACGATGGCGACCTCGTACTCGGAGAAGTGCTCGGCCGCCCAGGTCGTCGCAAGCTTTCGCAGGGCTTCAAGCCCTATCCCGTCCTTGGGGTCGGGAGACACGACGTAGTGCTTGTAGGTGCGCACGCGCTTGCCCCGCCAGGGGAGGTCGTTGCCGAAGGCGCAACGTGTGGAGTCCATGACGCGCGCCCAGTCGAAGGCCGCCTCCGGGTGCGCGGGGTCGGGGGCATCGATGTTGATGTAGTCGCTCGCGAGCGCACGATTCTTGCGCGTGAGGTAGCGGCAGATGCCGCGGGAGGAGGTGTGTCCGGCAATGGTCTTGAGCATCGGCACGACGAGTCACCGGCCGATTCCCGCGATGGCGCGCTGCGATATGGCCTCCGTCTCGCGGCGCAGCGCCTCGATGCCCAGCTGCATGGCGGCAAGCTTTTCCGACGCCCGGTCGAGCTCTTCCAGCACGTCCGCAGCGTCCATGTCGTTGGCGCGAAGATAGTAGGCGATGGCGTTCAGGGCATGCGCCGCCTGGTTGTAGTGATGCCCCCACCGCCGCATCTCGCGAGCGAGCTTCACGGCGGTCACTCGATCTACGACGACGAGGCGACCGCCTTCCGCGATGGAGGATGCGGGCAGCTGCAGGAGTATGCGGATGAGGTCGGAGAGCGTCATGCCGAGGCCTCGGGCAAGCGCCCTCGCGCGATTGATCTCGCCCTCGGACATGCGCACATGGATCTGCTTGGGATGTCGCTCCATCGCGTCGGCCGGGCCTCCCTCCGAGTTGGGTTTCCAGGGAGGCTCGGCCGACGCTTTCAGGGGCGCGGGGAATCCCCCGCAAAGAGCGTAGCCGAGCGCAGCGAGGCGGGCGATGCCGCCGTACCGTTTCGGGAAGGTTCGTCCCCATGGCGATGCTGCCCGGAACGTGAGCGAATCGTGCCTTCGGAAGGAGAGGGCGCGCAGCGGCCAAGAGCTATTCCGTGGACTGTGTACACGGAATAGGCCTCTTGCTTTGTTGCGAGATTAGAAAGATGATTTGGGAGACAGAATCCGGCACTAAGGAGCACAGTTGGAAGAAAAAGAGCTGACGCAGGCAATCAAGCGGTATCTTGGGGACGATAGCGACAACTACGCCATCATGGTCACCGGACCATGGGGGTGCGGTAAGACACACTATGTCGAAAACTGTCTAAGACGCGAAGTAGCATCCGACGGGTGGCATATCATTCGAGTTTCGATGTTCGGGATAACCTCCGAAGACATTTTCTATGATCGGCTCCTATCAGCCATCCTCTCCTCGAAAGAGTCCGATATCCGCAATAGCCTTGCCGATATCGGCAGCTTCTCGGGAAGGCTCGGGCGCTTTTTCCATCATAAGAAGAAGAGCCCTGAGAACCCTTCTCGCTTTAAGCAGATTAGCAAAAATGTGGGCATCTCAGCTCTGATGGGGCAGATGAAGAAAGCGGGAATTCAGATGAGCGTCGAGGCGAGGAGCCTCGTAGAGCTATTACTCGGTAAGGATAAGGTCATCGTTTTCGACGACTTGGAGCGATGCCTCTTGGATGAAACTCGACTCCTGGGATTGATGGATGCCATGATCGAATCCCAAGGGAGGAAAGTGATACTGCTTGCCAACGAGAAGGAGCTTCGGAGCAAACTCGCTGCGAGTGATGAGGATGGAGACGCAGGCAGAAAGTACCTCGCCGCCAAGGAAAAGCTGGTCTGGCACGTTTATCCATTCGGGCCCGACATGAAAGCATTGGCGCATGAGCTCTTTCGAAAACGCCTAGAGGACTTGCTGGGATGTGAAGAAGGCGAATGCTCCGACGCAATCAACAGGTGTCTGGCATCCCTATTTGGAACCGGCGAGAGCAATGTGCGGCTGCTGAAGCGGGCCATGTCCATATGCGATGTGCTGGAGAGCACTAGGTACTTTATGGGCTCCTGCGATGACCCGCGCCGCATAGCGACCCTGGAGAACGTCCTCGCATTGTCGGGCAAGGTCGTACGGGACACCATGCGCAGCGGGAGCGATGAGGCAGATCAAAACGATTCGCGCGGGCAGTCTTTCGTGGAGCATTTCATGGAGGCCTCCTCAAGTGAGGGGATGGCCGCACTCCCCTTTATCGAGAGATACCTGAAGCATGGCCAGGTTGCCGAGAGCGAAACCATAGCGGCAGAGCTCAGGGAGTTCCAGTTGGCCTATCATCCCGAAGGAGCTGCGGCCCAAAGGGCCGATGCCTCCATATCGAGATGGCAGCACCGCTCGTTCCAGAACTCCGACATCCCCGTTATTGTGGAAGACATAGCCTCTTCGATTATTCCCCCATCCGACGGCGGCCTCAGCTTTGACCGATACCGTGACGCCCTGGAAGTCCTTTATGGGATTCAGAAGTGCATCCCCGATCAGAACGTCAGAGTACAAGATGTCGTTTCCAATATGAAGCGAGCGATAGACGCCGAGCCCGAGGCCGCGCTAAGCTCTGTCGAGCACGGAATCATCTGCTGGCAGACGGGAGGCTTCCCGAAAAGCATGGAGAGGATCGGGGACATCGACGAGCTCCGGGAATACATCTGCCAGAAGTCCCTTTCTTCCAGTGTCGATGCGGCCCGTTCAATACTAGAAAAATCAGAAGGCTTGCGTCCGGGTGAGATCATCGCCATTATCAACGGAGAGCGGGGACTGACGAGAAGCGCGTATGTGCTGACGTCTTTGAGCCCGGAGCTCGCGGCGAGGAAACTTGCCGAATGCAGCAACGAGGGCGTCCATGAGGTGCATACGGCGATTCTGTCCTCAAAGACGGGGGCGATGCTGTATGCGGACGAAGGTGCGGCGGTGCGCGGATGGCTCCTTGCGTTCGCTGAGGCGATCGAGCCGTCCTCGGCAAGCGAGTTGGCGAACAGAGATGTCTTAGGGTGGATTAGGGGGAGCATCTGGAAAATGCTCGGCGTGCCAAGAGAGGATCAGCAAGAAGAGCCCTCCGGCCCGAAGGCCGGAGGGCTTGCCCCTCGCGATGGAGGCCTGGAGGTCTAGGCGGCCTCCGGGAGGGCATCGGGAATGGGTGCGGCGGTAGAGGCGGGATGCTCCAGAAGGGCCTCGCCCAGCGCATTGACGTGGTGGCGGATGAGCGCGCGGTCCTCGGCGAACGCGGTCAGGCAGATGTTGTCGAAGCGCACCGCCGTCGCCGGCAGGTCGTGGGCGGCCAGGTAGGCCAGGGCGACCATCTCGCGCCTCGCGCGCTCGCCCGCGCCGACGACCTCGAACGCGAAGCCCTTGTCGGCGCCGCTGCGCGCCTGCACGTCCGCGAACACGAGCGTCCCGTCGCCCTCGGCGATGACGTCGGCCGTGCCTGCCGGGCTCTTCCAGCCCTCCTCGATCACGGTGTACCCGCGGTTGCGCAGGAACTCCGCGGCCGCCTGCTTCGCCCTCTCGTCAAAGCTGCTCATGGTAGACCTCCTAAAGTCCCGGGCGGGCCCTTTTGTCCCGCCTCGTGGCCCGTTCGCCGCCGAGGTTCGCCCGGCCGTGCAAGGGAGGAAGCGAAACCCGAAAGGGCCTGAGTTTTCCGGAGGTCTTGGAAAAGGGGCGCTTCCTGCGGAAAAGTTTTCGCGGCCCTTGCGCGGGCGCGCGGTTCTCGGCGAGCCTGCGGGTTCAGAGGTGGGAGGGGCTGTCCGGATGCGGAGGTCGGTCATGCGAGATGAAGGGCAATGCGAGAGGGCGGCTTCTCGCAAGCCAGGGCGAGAGGGGCAAAGAGAAAGCCCGCCGACCGGATGGCCGACGGGCTTGGATAGAGTAACGGGCGCTTAGGCTGCGGCCTGCTCGCTTCGCGGGCGGATGCGGGCCATGTCGCCGTGGACGTAGTTGTTGCAGTTCCACGAGAAGTCGCCATCGTGGTCGTAGTGGGCGACGTAGGGCAGGTCGGGGTAGGTCACCTTCTTCCTGCCGCCTCCGGCATCGGCCTCCACCGCGATGCGGTTGCCGTTCGGCTGCCCGAAGCCGGCGACGGGATAGGCCTCCCACTTACCGCAAATGCTGTCGAACATCCACACCTCGTCGCCGACTCGCAGCTCGCGGGCGGGCACCTCCACCGAGTCCAGGAACTCGCCGAGGCGAAGCTCCTCGGGCATGGACGCGTCGAAGCTGCGGAGCATGTCGCCGAAGTCGTGCCAGTCCTCCTCCTCGGAGGGGCCGAAGGAGCGCATCCCGACGGGGTTCCATTCCGAGTCGTATTCGGTGCGCAGGTGGTCGGCGATGCGCCAGCCCTCGATGACGTAGATGCCGTTGTCGCCGGGGTCCATCTGCCGGTCGGTGGTGTACGCGCCGACGCCCAGGGACGTGGAGCCTCCGAAGAAGTTGCCCATCACCTGGCAGATGCGGGCGAAGCCGTACTCGTCCGAGCTCGGCGGCCTGTAGCCCTGCAGCTCGCAGTACTTGAGCAAGGGCTCGATGGTGTCGCGCCCGCCGTTCCAGTGCAGGTAGACGCCGACCTTGCGCTCCGGCGTGGTGATGACCGCTCGGTTTCCCATGATGACCTCCTGGTGCTCGCGGCACCCCTCCCTTCGGGGCGCCTCCTTGGGTCGGCGACCGCGCGGGAGGGCGCCCGGGCGCAAGGGGGCAAGCGAAAACCGCAGGCCTGAGCTTCCGGTCACGAACGTGGTCTTTCAGCGGAAGGTTTTTCGCGGCCCTTGCGGCCGGGCGCCGTCCCGCGCAGCCTGCGCCCAAGGTGGACGCCGCTCAGTGAGGGGCGAGTGCGGGAGGCGGCCTGGGAAGCGGCGGCGTCCTCTCGGGGCGCTTCATCGGCGGAACCTGCCCGCCAGGGCGAGGGACAGGAGCTCGCTCGCGCCCGAGTCGATGGACCCCGCGCCGCCGAAGCGCTCGCGTACGCGCTCGCACTCCTCGGGGGCGATGTCGCGGCTCTCTCCCGTCTCGGGGTCGAAGCCGCAGAACACCATGTCGCCGAACACGATGGCGTAGAGGTCCCCCTCGCGCACGGGCGTCGAGAAGTCGAGCTGGCTCAGGAACCCGGCCTCCTCCATGGCCTTCGTGGCGTAGACCGCCCGGTTGGCGTCGAGGAACGTCGCGCCGAGCGCCCCCTCCTCGTCGCAGTAGCCCGCGGGAGCGTCGTCGAAGAGCCAGGGAAGCGGCTCGATCGGGCCGCCCACGCAGCCCTGGAGCGCCTTGAGGAAGCTGCCGCTCTCGTCGGATTCGAGGGTCTTCAGCTCGGGCTCGCGCCCCACGGGCACGACCATCACGTCGAGCGTTCGTTTCATGTCGGTACCTCCTTGGAATCGGAAATGAGAAGAGAAGGGGCCGCCCGACCCGTCGGAAGGCCGGGCGGCTGAAGGGGGTGTCAGGCTGCCATCGCCATGGCGGGGCCGTCTTCCTCGTCCACGTCGAACGGGGGCTCGTCGGGGGATTGCCCGTCGACATCGAAGGGCGGCTCGTCGTCAGTGTCGTCCGCTTCGGTTTCGACATCGCCTTCGCCGAAGATTCCGTCCTCGTCCTCGGCCGCGAAGATCCCGTGGAGGTGGTCCATCAGGTCGCGCTCCTCCTCGGAGAGCTCATAGCCCGCGGGCATGAGCACGTCGTCGGCGAAGGAGATGAATCCGAGCAGGTCGTCAAGGTCGTAGGACCACGGCTCGTATCCGCACCTGAGGGTGCGCTCTGGGATGCCGGGGATGCAGGCGGGGATGGTGCGCATCAGGATGAACTGGTCGAGGGCCTTGCCGCGCGGCTCCTTGAAACCCTCCCAGGCGTCGCTCGGCTCGCACTCGTAGCGGGCCTCGAAGGCCTCGTAGGCCCACTGGCGCAGCTTCGACTGGCCCTTGCCGGGGAACTTCGGGAAGATCGACTTGGCGAACTCCGCGATGCGCCCGTCCATGGCGTCGAGCGTCGCCTTGCGCCCGAGGTAAGCCTCCGTCTCGGCGATCTCCTCGGGAGTGGGCTGGTGCTCGTGGGACGGGTCGTCGCAGTAGAACGTGACGTCGGCGCCCTCGCTCCAGGCCTTCGGCTTCACGACGGCCACGAGGCCCGGGTGGCCGCAGTCGCCGGCGCATCCGTGGCAGCCGTCGCCGAGGGCCTTCTGGTCAACCACCTTGACGCCGAGCGATTCCAGGCGCGCCGCCTCCTCCTCGGCCGCCGCGCGGGCGCGGGCCTTGCGGCAGACCTCCCGGCGGTCCCAGGAGCTCTTCTTGGAGAGCACGGCCACCACGTCGTCCTCGGTGAGCACGTCGTCGTAGTCGCCCATGAGCGCCACGGCCTCGAAGTCCAGGTTCACGGCGTCCACGGGCACGACCTTCGTGCCCCGCACGTAGGACTCGGCCTTGCCCTCGGGGATGTCGGCGCTCACCGCCGCGTCCGCGACCGGCACGCCCAGCGAGAGCATCGTCTGGATGCCGCGCCCGCGCTCCGCCTCGGTGAGCTCCTTGCGGTGGTTGTTCTCCGCGTTGAGGATCTGCGCGATGCGCGCGTCGTCCCAGCCGTCCATCACGTAGGCGTCGGCCTCGTCGAGCCCGAGCGATCTCATGGCGGCGGTGCGGCGGTGCCCCGCGACGAGCTGGTAGGTCTCGCCGTCGGCCACCACGATGAGCGGCGTGATCTGGCCGTTCACCTCGATGCTGCGGGCGAGCCCGGACACGTCGCCCAGCTCCTTGCGGTTCTGGTAGCTGCTCTCGACGCATTGGGAGAGCGGGATTCTTGTCGTTTCCATCTTCGACCTCCTTGTCGGTTCGGCCCGCCCCTCTGGGCGGGCCTTGTGGCCCGTGCATCGGACGGGGTTCGGGCGGCGCGCAAGGGGGAAATGCGAAACCCGGAGGGCTTGAGTTTTCGGGAGGCCTGAGATGGTCGCTCGCCCGCCCGAAAAGTTTTCGCGGCCCTTGCGCGGCGCCCGGTTCACGGCCGAGCATGCGGGCGTCAAGGCCGCCGGGGGCTCGGGGCCGCGCTCGGGGAGGTCGGATGACGATGGGGGGCACCGCCTCGTTGCGCCGATGTTCCGCTTTCGGGAACGCATGGTATCGAGCTGGTATCCAGGGCGGTAAAATAGAGCGAACCAGAAAGGTCGATGCGTGAATATCAGCAAGCTCGAAAATTACAAGGAGAGCAACCGGCTCGAAGCCAAAGCGGCGCAGGGCGGTCTGCCGAGGAGCGTCTGGGAGACGGTCTCAGCCTTCGCCAACACCGAAGGCGGCATCATCGTGCTCGGTGCCAAGGAGCGCAAGGACGGCACCCTGGAGATCGCCGGGCTTGCCGATGCCGACAAGATGCTCGATGACTTCTGGAACGCCGCACACAGCCCCGACAAGCTGTCGTGCTGCGTGATGTCCGACAGGGACGCCCGCATCGAGGATGTCGACGGCAAAGAGCTTATCGTCATAGAGGTGCCCCGCGCCGACAGACGCTTGAGGCCGGTGTATGTGAGCGGCAACCCTGTCACTGGAACGTACAGGCGCGATCACAAGGGCGACTATCGCTGCTCCTCGAACGAGATTCAAGCGATGTATCGAGACGCATCAGACGAGTCCGTTGACACCCGCGTGCACGAGAATCTGACCGTGGACGACCTCTCAGCGGAGACGATAGGCTTGTACCGCAGGAGCTACGAACTGCACCACAGCGCCCATGCTTGGGCCGACCTTCCTGACGAGGAGTTCCTTTGCCGCATAGGCGCGGCAAAGGTCGGAGGCGACGGAAAGGCCCATCCAACGAGCGCGGGCTTGCTCATGTTCGGCGAAGAATGGCGGATCATGGCAGAGTTCCCGCATTACTTCTTGGACTACCGACAAGAGCTCGGGACGGACGAGAGATGGCAGGCTCGGATCACCTCGCAGGACGACAGCTGGTCTGGGAACGTCTTCGACTTCTACCGGCGCGTCTTCAACAACACGAAGCAGGCCATCAACGTCCCCTTCAAGCTGGACGAGAACAGCGAGCGCATTGATGAGACGGAGGCGCACGATGCGCTGCGTGAGGCCCTTGCTAACTGCCTCACGAACGCGGACTACAACGAGCGTCGCGGCGTGGTCTTCCTCTGGAAGGAGGATGGGCTGCACCTCTCGAATCCCGGCGGCTTCCGCATCGGCATTGAGGAGGCCTATATCGGTGGCAATTCCGATCCGCGCAACGAGACCATGATGAAGATGTTCACACTCGTCAGCATCGGTGAGCGCGCCGGAGGCGGCATCCCTGACATGGTGAAGAAGTGGACAGAAGCCGGTTATGGAAGACCGGTGCTCAGCGAGCAAGTGAACCCCGAGCGGTCGAGCATTTTCTTGCCACTTGCCATGGGCTCTGACGGTAATGATGTCGGTAATGTCGGTAATAATGTCGGTAATGCCAACATTGGGGCTATAGCAATCAAGGAACAAGTGCTGCGCCTCATCACAGACAATCCGAAGATCAGTGCCCAAGGCATCGCAGACAGTTTGGGAAAGAGCAAACGGCACATCGAGAGAGTCATAGCAGGGCTTCGCGAAGAGGGCGTTCTGGTGCGCGAGGGCGGCACTCGTGGCAGTTGGAGAATCATTCGGTCGGATGTCGTTGATGGATAGAGTTGCACAATGGGACTGAACGAGCGCAGCATCTTCAAGCAGATGCTTATCGAGTATTCGAATAATCCTTCGCTTGAAAACATTTCAAGGGAGTTCCAGCAGCTATCTATTGATATTGCGCCCCATCTACTCTATAGGTACAGAAAGTGCATACCACGCCATTTGTCTGAGCTGGAGAATGAGGTTCTGGCGTTTTCTGCTCCAGCAGTTTACGAAGACGATCCAGATGATGCGTATGTGACACTCAGCCACGATCGTATTGCAGACATGAAGTCGTTGGCAACTGGCGAGTTTCTTCCGTTCTTCTCTGCACTTATGGAGACGAGCCTGGAGGACTGTAGCAGATCTTTGAGCGAAGTTTTCTTTTCCGGTGATCCTATATCCAATATGTTCGAAGGGGTCATTCCGCCGCAACATACTTGGAGAAACGATAGCTTTGCTGGGATGTCGGACAATGATAAGGCTCACTGTCTTTCCGAAGCTTTTGCTGGAATCGTAAATGTTATATCTGAGCGAGATGCCTGTAGTCAGATACGCAAGGAAACAAAAGTAACCTGTTTGTGCGAAAGATCCGACTCAAGGAAAATGTGGGATGAGTATGCCGAGGAAGGCACGGGCTTCCAGGTTGCCTATAAAAAAGAGAGCCTTTTTGGGATAGGCTCGTTGGGGGTAACGCTTCCTCTGATATTTCCAGTGATTTACGAAGAAGAGCGCCCCGACATGAGTGAGCTTGCCATGATGATTGCGTTGCGAGATGCCGGCTTTGCATTCCTTCCCGGCGATACTCCAATACAGAGATACTGGCTGGCTTGCGCTTTGAAGGCGATTTACATTAAGGGCAAAAAGCTCTTTTCGCATGAGGAAGAATGGCGAATAGTCATTCCCGATCAAACGGTCAACGAGACACATCGCCTTTATGCTGCCAGGTTGTGCCCAATCGAATACATCAAGCTGGGCGAGCGAGTGTCTGCCAAAAACGAGGAAGCATTGAGAGACATCGCAGAGAAGATAAACGTGCCAGTATTGCGCTATTGCGAATAAGAATGTGAGCTAGGCCTGTTCCAAGACCGCATCGAGGTTTGCCGCGCAGGCTTCCACGATGCATCGCACGGCGGCCAGCTCGGAGGCGGTCACCTTCTGATTGTCGGCCTTGTCCTCAAGCATGGTGAGGAGGGACGCCGCGCCCTCCAGCTTCTCGGAGGACTGCATCATAACGTTGACGAGCTCTCTCGGCGGAGCGTATCCTGCGCTTGCTGCCATGGGGGCCACCTTTCCCTTGCGAGGAATAAGGACGATGGTAGCCCCTGCGAACGTCAGATGAGAGGCATCCACCTCAGTTGTCACGCTGCCGGGAATTGAACACCAAATGCCCAAAACGGCAGATGCCCCTCTGTCCGGTATTTGGTGTTCATATTCAATTAGCGTGACCCTTCCATTATAGACCGTACGAGGGCCGCCCAGAACATCAGCATCCCTTCAGCAGATCGGCTGCACTTCCAAGTGGTCACGTCTCAGTGCTTACTCCCTCACATGAAGCGGGACACGGCGCGGAAGAGCCATTTCGCGAACCTCCACAACGCTCTCATGCGCACCTCCCTCCGAACGGAATGGTGCTAGCCGCCGCCACTTCTTCCCGCGCCCGATCAAGGCCGGCGCCCGGGCTCCTGAACATCTCCACCACCTTGAGGTAGCGCTCGTGGCGCTCCTTGCAGGCGGCGAGGTAGCGCTGGTAGCGCTCGTCGGTCTCGCAGGCGGCGGCCACCTCGTCCTCCGGGGGCAGCTTGCCACCCATAGCCATCAGCGACCGGACGACGCATCGCTGCGTCTCCACGCGCCGCCACATCTTCGCGAAGTCGGGGTCGGCCTGCGCGAGTCCCGGCATGTCCAGAGGCTCCCCGTCGGCATCGAGCAGGTCGGGCGGTATCGGCTCGTCGGCGTAGGCGGCAAGCCCTCCCTCTCCCTCCAGCCACCGCGCGAGGTTCTTGGCGAGCGTCGCGTCGTCGCCGTTGCGCAGCCAGTAGCTCTTGGCGTAGGCACAGTAGGCCTCGACGATGCGCTCCGGCGAGAAGCCCTGGGCCACCCTGCGCTCCCAGGCCGCCAGGCAGTCGCGCTTGAAGCGCAGCGACGCCACCGGCTTGATGGACATGGCGCACAGCCGCTCGAAGGCCTCCGGGAACTCGCCCTTCCGATAGGCGACGAAACCCTCACGGCCCTTCTCCTTCCCGATTTCGCCGTCGGGGGGACAAGAGGGGGGTTCTTTATCGGATTGAGGCGCTTTATCCGATGAGTTATTTATAGGGGCGAATTCCCCAGATGTGGCTTTCCCAGATACGGGTTTTCCCGTTCTGGCCCCGACCTGGGAACTCTCGCCGGTTTCGCATGTTTCGCCGACGCATGGCGCGGCCAGCTCGATCTCCACGTTGGCGGCGGGATCGCGGGCGAATTCGGAGAGAACGGCGAAGCCGTCGGCCTTCAGCTCCGCCGTGACCTCATCGTGCATGGCAGGGTCGTCGAGCGTTATCCAGGTGGCCTCCTCGGCCTTGAGGAAGCGCCCGTTCCCGCTCCGCTTTCGGGCGCGGATGATGTAGCCCGAGGACTCAAGCTCCTTTATGCCCGCCGTCACGGCGTCCACCCCGTCGCGCACGAGCGACGCGAAGCCCTTGATGGTGAACACCCACTCCGGGTTGTTCTCGAGCGAGCGTATCTGGCAGTAGATGCCCTTGGCCTTCGCGGAGAGGCCGTGGTCGAAGAAGATGGTGTTCTCGACGAAGGTGAAGGAGCCCTTGCCCCTGTGGATAACGTTGCCCATCACGCACCGCCCTGCCTGTCGCGCCTCGCCTCGGCCTGCTCAAGCAGCTCAAGGGCGCGCACGATGCGACTCTCGATCTCGTCTCTCGTGGCGCTCGGCCTGAAGAAGCGGGCGATGCTCTTCTTGGGTATCTTGAACTGCTCGATCTGGTTGGGCTTCTCCTCCTCCATGATGGAGCGTACGAGGGAGGATGTGAGCGAGCCCTCCTTGGAGTAGCGCTTCATCTTGACGGCCTGGGCATGGGACGGGGTTGCCGCCTGAGCGCCTATGGCGTCGAGCAGCCATCCCTGCTCCTCCTGCGAGAGGTGGCTCGTCTCCACCGCCGGGAGCATCTTCATGCGCCCCTCGTCGACGAGCGCGAGCAGCCCCGGCACGAGGTGGGTCAGGCGTATGAAGCGCTGCACCTTGTCCTTGCTCACCCCAAGCTCCTCGGCCAGAATGTCGCGAGACCACCTGCCGCTCGACTTCTGCGCAACTTGCGCAGAAGTGAGGTCGGTGCGCCGCCCCTGGTGTCTCATCGCCTCAAGGCGCATCGAGTACGCGAACGCCCGCTCGCTCGGCAGGATGGTCTCCCTTTGGAGATTCGAGTCCACCATGGCGATGACGGCCTCGTCGTCCCCCATGGCGCGGATGATGCACGGCACGCTCTCAAGCCCCGCCAGCTCGGCGGCGCGCTTGCGGCGGTGACCGCTCACCAGCTCGTAGCGCTCGGCTCCTGCGCGCCGCACCGTCAGCGGCACGAGCACGCCGCTCTCGGCGACGCTCTCCGCCAGCCGCCCCATCTCCTCGTCGTCGCGTACTTGGAAGGGATGGCCGGGGAACGGGTCGATCAGACGCAGCGGTATCTCCGCGACGCCCGCGAGCACGGAGCCGTCGCGCTCGCCCTGCGAGGAGAACAGGTCGTCCACGCCCGGCAGGTCGATGGGAACCCTCTTCCTAGCCACGGCCGACCACCTCCTCCGCAAGGCGCTCGAAGGCCAGCGCCACCTTGCCCCGCCCGTCGTAGGCGAAGATGCTCGCGCCGACCGCGGGCGACTCCGCAGCGGACACCGCGCGGGGAATCACCGCGTCGAACACCCGGTAGGCGCTCCCGTACTGCTCGCGGATGGTTCCCTCGACCTCTCGGGCCAGGTTGTTCCTGCCGTCGGAGAGGGTTATCAGGATGCCCTCCACGGAAAGCGAGGGATTGATCTGCCGCCTCACGCGACCGATGGTCTTCAAGAGTCCTGCCATGGCGGAGGCGGGCAGATATTCGGCCGACACCGGGATGAGAACGCTGTCGGATGCGACGAACGCGTTCACGGGGATGATGCCGAGCGTGGGGGCGCAGTCGAAGAGGATGAAGTCGTAGTCGGCCTTGAGGGGCGAGGCCCACACGTTCAGAAGCTGCTCGCGCGACATCGCCATGAGCACGGGCATCTCCATCCCGGCGAGCTCGATGTTGGCGGGCATGAGGTCGACGCCCTCCTTATGCGAGAGGATGCCCTCGCGCGGCTCAAGCCCCTCTCCCTCGATGACGGCGGCCAGGTGGCTCGCCACCGTCGCCTCAAGGGAGTCGGGGTCCTTCCAGCCGAGCGACTTGGTGAGGTCCCCCTGCGGGTCGGTGTCCACGAGCAATACGCGCTTGCCCAGGCGCGCGAGCGCGATCCCCAGGCTCAAGGTGGTGGCGGTCTTGCCGGTTCCGCCCTTCTGGTTGGCTACGGCGATGGTCCTGCATGGCATGATGGGTGCCTCCCTTCTGCGGTTTCCCGCAACGGGAGGTCAGACGGCTCGCATCGAATGTGCGAACGAGGCGCGTTTCGCGAAAATACTGGAAGCGCACTGGAAATATCGGGGTTTCTCGAAAGACCAAGAGGCGAAGGAGATTTCTCCAGTTTCAAGAAAAGCTATGTTGAACTGGGGATTTCTCGATCACGCATTTCGCGTGTTTCGCGGGCGACCTCCCTGCTAACAGCTTGGGAAGCTTGGGCCTTACCACTTGGCGACGCCCGCATTGTTTGATCATTATACCGTTCCCGCCCTCTTTTCTTTGGCCATTTCAGGGAATCCTCACGAGTAGCGCCCTAAGCGGCTGTCTTGAGGAAGTTCATGTAGCGCTTTCCGATGCCTTGCCCGTGCTGAGCGTGTGCGCATAGCTTCACGAACTCATCGGCCCGCATGGCTCTCTGCCCGTTGAGGATGCACCAGAGCCGCTTCTTGCCAATGCCGATGCGCCTCGCCAACTCCGCAACGCTGATGCGTTGCTTTTGGCGCGAAAACTCCAAGGCCGCCAGAATACGGTCTCCTGAGGCATGAAAAAGCCCTCCAACCCGAAGGCCGGAGGGCTCGCCCCTCGAAGAGGCCAGGAGGTCTAAGCGGCCTCCGGGAGGGTCTGCAAATCGGCCCCGGTCAGGATGCCTGCTGCGGCTTGCGGCTGCAGCTGCTCGATGTCTCCGCCGAGGGCGTTCAGGTGGTGGCGTATCATCACCCGGCTGTCGCCCATGACGAGCATCGCGATATTGTCGAAGCGAACCGGCATGTCCATGGCGTCCTCGTGCTCGGCGAACCATGCGAGGGCGATCATCTCGCGGCGGTGGTTGTTCTCCGCGTTGAGGATCTGCGCGATGCGCGCGTCGTCCCAGCCGTCCATCACATGGGCGTCGGCCTCGTCGAGCCTGAGCGATCTCATGGCGGCGGTGCAGCGGTGCCCCGCGACGAGCTGGTAGGTCTCGCCGTCAGCCACCACGATGAGCGGCGTGATCTGGCCGTTCACCTCGATGCTGCGGGCGAGCCCGGACACGTCGCCCAGCTCCTTGCGGTTCTGGTAGCTGCTCTCGACGCATTGGGAGAGCGGGATTCTTGTCGTTTCCATCTTCGACCTCCTTGTCGGTTCGGCCCGCCCCTCTGGGCGGGCCTTGTGGCCCGTGCATCGGACGGGGTTCGGGCGGCGCGCAAGGGGGAAATGCGAAACCCGGAGGGCTTGAGTTTTCGGGAGGGCTTGGAAGGGGGCATACGCCTGCGGAAAAGTTTTCGCGGCCCTTGCGCGGCGCTCGGTTCGCGGCCGAGCATGCGGGCATAAAGGCCGCCGGGGGCTCGGGGCCGTGCGCGGGGAGGTCGGATGACGATGAGGGTGCCGCCTCGTTGCGCCGATGCTCTGCTTTCGGGAACGCATGGTTTCCGGGCGATGACGGCTCGCGTAGAATGGGGCTATGGAAGAAACGGAAAAGACATGCGCCGCTTGGGGCCTGGACGACGGCGTGCACGAGGCGCAAGGTTTGAAGCCCATGCTGACGCCGGAAGGGCAGGTCGAACTGCTGAAGGACAAGGGCGTCACGTTCGATCGCTGCACCGAGGAGCAGGCCATCGAGGCGTTGGCGGGCAGGGACACGTTCCTGCACATCGCAGCATTCAGGAAGATGTTCCAGCGCCATACGGACGGCGACAGCGCCGGAAAGTACGTGAGCCTCGATTTTGCTGACCTGCTGAACATGGACGAACTCGATGCCGAAGTGCGCAGTTGCTTTCTGCTTGTCTCGCAGGACATAGAGCGGATCGTGAAGACGAGGCTGATCGAGCGCATATCGCTCATGCCAGGAGAGGACGGATACGGCATCCTCGCGGACTTCATGCAATCGCAGGTGAAGGGTTACCGCGTGAGCATCGAGCGGAACCTCAAGGGTCGCATCGGCAAGCACGGCTCCGCCGACGAGTACACAGGGGCGCTCATAGCGCACTGCAGCGAAGCGATGCCCATATGGGTATTCTTGGAGGTCGTACCGTTTGGCACCCTGCTGGCCTTCTGCCTCTTCTGCGCATCACGGTGGGACGATCGCTCGATGAGGATGCGCCACAGCATGCTGACAGAGGTGAAGGCGGTGAGGAACTGCTGCTCCCACGGTACATGCCTCATAAACGGGCTGGCAGAGGGCAAGTCCTCCGAATACGAGACGCCGCACCTGGTGATAGAGTGGCTTGCGGAACACGGTTTCAAGAGCGGCAAGTCGAGGCGCGCCAAGATGGGCAACCGCCGGACCCAGCAGCTCGTGACTTGCCTCGCTGCGCTGGACGGCGTGAGGAATGGTGCGTCGCCCTCGACCGTCGAGGCGCTTGTGCAGCTCGGGGGAGCGTTGCGCGACAGGGCCGAGCGCTACGGCCAGGAAAACAGCTTCGTGTCGTACCTGTCATTTATCGCCAAGGCGATTGACAGCACGAGCTGAGTTTGGGATTATAGTCGCACGTGAAAAACCCTCGGGGTTTTGTAAGGGCCGGTCCTGCTGGGACTGGCTCTAGTTTTATCTAGGCCTCTTCTAGAACCCCATCGAGGTTCGCCGCGCAGGCTTCGACGATGCATCGCACGGCGGTCAGCTCGGACGCGGTCACCTTCTGGTTGTCGGCCTTGTCCTCAAGCATGGCAAGGAGCGATGCCGCGCCCTCCAGCTTCTCGGGGGACTGCACCGTAACGTTGACGAGCTCCTTCGGCGGGGCGTATCCTGCGCTTGCTGCCATAGGGGCCACCTTTCCCTTGCGAGGAATAAGGACGATGGTAGCCCATGTGCCTGCGCAATGCGGAATGAAAACGGTTGAGCGGCCCGTGGCCCCTCGAAGATGCCGCCGCGCACCACTGTGCTATCCTTGACCGCACAGCTTAGCGAAAGGACAGACCCATGGTCAGCAGGTACACCGACAATCTCTCCACCACAGACTTCCTCGGCTTTTCCGCGGGCCAGCTCACGCCGATGCAGGCCATCGAGGCACGTCATTCGGTGCGCAGCTATACCGACGAGCCCCTCGATGAGGCGGCTGTCGAAACGCTGCGCGAGGCCATCGCCTCAGTGAACGAGGAAACGAACCTGAATATCCAACTGGTGCTGAACGAGCTGCGGGCCTTCGCGGGGTTCAAGGCGCGGCTCGTGAACTTCACGGGCGTGCGCAACTACCTGGCGCTGGTAGGACCCGAGTGCAAGGAGCTCGACGGCATTCTGGGGTACTACGGCGAGAAGTTGGTACTTCTGACCCAGTCGCTCGGCCTGAACAGCTGCTGGGTGGGCGGTACCTACAAGGTGGTGAACCGTGCCTACAACGTGGACCTGGGGCAGAAGCTGGCCGCCGTGGTGGCGCTCGGCTATGGGGCTACGCAAGGCGTGCCCCACAAGTCCAAGGCGCCCCAGGAGGTGGCGCCGGGCTACGACGACTCCCCCGACTGGTTTCAGCGCGGGGTGGATGCGGCCCTGCTGGCACCCACGGCGCTGAACCAGCAGAAGTTCTCCTTTGCCCTGTCGGGCCTTGAAGACGGCCTGCCGGTGGTGCGGGCGGCGACGCGGCGCGGGCCGTTCACGCAGATGGACTTGGGCATTGCCCAGTGTCACTTCGAGATCGGCGCTGGGAGCGCTGACTATCGCTGGGCCGACTAGGGGCCGGCGGGGCTTCCGCCGCCACTTCCCATCGGCTGCATTTTCGGCCCCTCGGCGGCGCGGAGCGCGACCTACTTCCAGAGGAGCTGGGGCGGGGAGCCGTTCAAGTCTCTCCGCCTAGAGGCGCCGCAGGAGATTCCACCCCGCCATGGTGATGCAGCTGGGCACGACTTTCCCGATGAGGCGCAGGGCGGCTGCCTGAGGGCTCGCGCAGGTGACGGCGAGATGGGCGCGGTTGGCGCCGAGGGCGCGGCGCACCACGGTATCGGCGTCCTGCTCGCCGAGGAGGTGCCCCACATCGCTGCCGCCGCCCGAGGCCCGGGCCACTTTCTCGAACCCTGTTTTCACCCAGGTGGGGCACAGGGCGGTGACGGTGATGCCCGTGCCGTGCAGTTCCCAGCGCAGCGCCCGGGTGTAGTGGAGGACGAAGGCCTTGGTGGCCGCGTAGACGTTGAGGTGGGGCAGGGGCGCGAAGGCGGCCGCCGAGGCCACCTGGATGATGCGGCCGCCGCGATCCATGAAGGGGAGTGCCGCACGGGTGACGTCCACCAGGGCGCGGCAGTTCAGGTCGATCATGGCGTTCACGGCATGATCGGGGATGGTCTGCCAGTCGCCGAACTTGCCGAAGCCAGCGGCGTTCACGAGGAAGGTGACCCGGGGCCGCTCGGCAGCCAGAAGAGTGCGCAGGTGCGCTATGGCCTCCGGATCGATGAGGTCGGCGGCGATGGGCCGGGCCGGCGTGTCCAGGGAGGCGGCCACGGCGGCGAGGGTCGTTTGGTCTCGGGCCACGAGCCACAGCTCGTCGGCCACTTGCAGGCCGTCCAGCTGGCGGGCGAACTCCCGGCCGAGGCCGGAGGAGGCGCCCGTGATGAGGGCGACGCGCTTGGGAGCGGCTGGTGTGGTCGGTGCGGGGGAGTGTTCTGATTTCAAGGATTCCATTGGGCCCCTTCCCTTCGTCAGTGGATGGACTCACGCTACCAGCCGAGGCGGCTTGGAGCCACGGGGCTGGGGCAACCGTTACAATTATGTGGCCCCGATAACAGTTTGGAGGGCGCGGTGGAGGCCTCGGCTCGTTCGTGGTTTCCTAGGGAGGACGACTGCACAACCCCATGCAAAGGAGCCCGTTCCCATGGCTGCTGAAGAAGCGAAGGCTCCGGCCCTCGAGCCGCCCTTCGACACGTTCATATTCGATTTGGACGGTACGCTGCTGGACACCCTGGACGATCTAGTGGTGCTCACCAACGACGTGCTCGCCGAGTTCGGTCTGCCCCAGCACACCCGCGAGGAGATCAATTCCTACGTGGGCAATGGCGCGGCGGCCCTGATTTACCAGGCGGTGCCCGAGGGCACGCCGCAAGCGGTGGCCGACGGGTGTCTGAACCGATGGCGCGAGGCCTACGACACCTACCCCAACGACCTCACAAAGCCCTACCCCGGCGTTGTCGCTCTGCTGGCTGCGCTGCGCGAGCATGGCTGCAAGCTGGGGATTCTCTCGAACAAGTTCGACCGGGGCGTTACCTTTATCGTGGACAAGTGCCTGCCGGGCATGGTGGACGCGGCCCATGGGGAGGGCGGTGTGCGGAACTTCCCGCGCAAGCCCGCACCGGAGGGCTTGCTGGCCACCATCGAAGAGCTGGGCAGCGATCCTGCGCGCACGGTGTACGTGGGGGATTCGCCGGGAGATATTCATGTGGCCCGCAACGCCGGGTGCTATGCCGTGGGCGTGGCCTGGGGCTATCATGATCCGGCCGACTTCGCTGCCGCCGGCTGGGAGCCCGACCGGCTGGTGACCGAGCCTGGGCAGATTGCCGCGCTGGCTCCGGGGGTCGCGTAGTCGTGACGGCACGGGCGAAACTCACCCTCTCCTGGGTGCTCGTCGCTCTGTGGGCGGCGTTCATCTTCTTCATGTCGGCCCATACCGGCAGCGATTTCTCTGGCACGGGCCCCTTGGCTGTGGTCAAGGGCTGGCTCGTGAGCCTGGTGGCTCCGGTGTTCGGGGAAGATTCCGACATCGTGAACGTAGTGGCGCACTTCTGCGAGTATCTCGTATTCGGGGTGCTGCTGTTTCGGGCCGTGGGGCTGACGGCTCCGGGTCGTTCCCGCTGGTGGGCGGCTCTGGTGGCCGTGGCTCTGGCCAGCACTTACGGCGTTGCCGACGAGCTGCACCAGGCCTTCGTGCCCGGGCGCCTGTGCGACCCGGCCGATTGGCTGACCGACACCCTGGGAGCCGCTTTGGGCGTGGCTTCGGCGCTGGCCTTTGCTCGCGGCCGCGCAGGACAAAAAAGAGGGACGGCCGAGGGCCGTCCCGATGGGGTGCGATAAGGGGCTTCGGCTCTTAGGCGGCATCCCCGTAGCCGTCGGGGTTCTGGGACTGCCAGCGCCAGCCGTCGGCGCACATGCGGGCCATGTCGTACTCAGCCACCCAGCCCAGCTCGTCGCGGGCCTTGGAGGCATCGGCGTAGCATGCGGCGATATCGCCGGGGCGTCGGGCCATGATGCGGTAGGGAATTTCGTGGCCGCAGGCCTTCTCGAAGGCATGGATGACGTCGAGCACCGAGGAGCCGGTTCCCGTGCCGAGGTTGAAGATGCCCACGCCGCGACGGCTGCCGTCGGCCGCCGGCTCGCCGGCCACAGAACCCACGCCCATGGCCTCGCCTGTGCCCACACGTCCAGCCATCCAGTCCAGGGCGGCGACATGGCCCCGGGCCAGATCGACCACGTGGATGTAGTCGCGCACGCCGGTGCCGTCAGGGGTGGGGTAGTCGTCGCCGAACACGCCCACGGATTCCAGCTTGCCTACGGCCACCTGGGCCACGTAGGGCAGCAGGTTGTTCGGAATGCCCTTGGGATCCTCGCCGATGCGGCCGCTCTCGTGGGCGCCGATGGGGTTGAAGTAGCGCAGAAGCACGATATTCCACTCGTTGTCGCCCGTGTACAGGTCGGACAGGATCTGCTCGAGCATGGACTTGGTCCAGCCGTAGGGGTTGGTGGCATCGTGTTTCGGGCAGCTCTCGGTGATGGGGATGAACTCCGGCTCGCCGTACACCGTGGCGCTCGACGAGAACACGATGTTCTTGCAGCCGTGCTCACGGGCCACGTCGGCCAGCACGAGGGTGCCCGTGATGTTGTTCCAGTAGTACTCCAGCGGCTTGGCCACGCTCTCGCCCACGGCCTTGAAGCCGGCGAAGTGGATGATGACGTCCACGGGATGGGCCGCGAAGATGGCTTCCAGGGCCGCGCGGTCGAGAATGCTCGCCTCGTAGAACGTGAGGGAGGGCCCAGGGGTGTTGGCGACGGCGGCCTCATCGGCGAACACGGGGGCAATGCCGGTGATCTCCCCCACGCGACGCACGGCCTCGTGGCTGGAGTTGCTCAGGTCGTCCACGATGACGACCGAGTAGCCTTGCTCCAGCAGTTCCACGACTGTGTGGCTGCCGATGAACCCGGCTCCTCCCGTCACCAGGACGCAGGTATCAGCGGGGTCTTTTGCAAGTAGGGCATTGGCCATGGGAACCTTCTTTCTCGCGCTGAAGCGCCGGGCGCTTCCTTCGTATGATCGCCATGGTATCAGGAGCGAGGGGACGCCGGGTCGTTTTCAAGGGAAAAGCGCGAGGAGGGGGCTCAGGCGACCTCTGTTGCCGGCGCGCCTGCCGCATCGGCCAACGAAGCGAGAAGGGAACGGTCGGCCGTGGCGAAGGTCTCGATCACGGCCGCCGTTTCACGGTAGAAGAGGCCGCGAACGGTTTGGGAGAGTTTCGTGTGGAAGGGGCCGATCCAGCGCAGGAGGTGCTCGTCGAGGAATTGGACGGAGCTGCGGGCCGCCGATAGGGCCTCCCCCGTCTCCCCGCGCTCCCACGCCTCGGTCATGCGCTCGCCGAGGGCGGCGAGGAAATCCAACTCCAGGGCCAGGCTGTCGTCGGCCTCATGGGGGTAGGTGCGGGGAATGAGCTGGTGGGCGACGTAGGCGCGCCGCACCGCGAGGGTAGAGGCCTGGAACAGGGTTTGGTCGCCGTTCCCGTAGACCGATTCCCAGGGCGGGGCGGCGAGGGGGCCGGGGCCGACGAAGAGCGGGCAGAATGCTCCGGCGACCTGGCGGAGCGCCTCCTCGTCGGTGAGCAGGTCGTCGGCGGCCCGCTGCCACGCGGCCATGGCGGCGCGGCCCGGGGCGGCGAGGGATTCGTCGGCGGCGTTCCAGAAGCCGTCGAACACCGCGGCGGTCGAGGGGTCGGCCACGGCGCGGACGAAGGCCTCGTCGGGCTCGACAGCGAAGGGGGTGCGCAGCAGCTGGTACACCGCTGCCCGGGCCGGCAGCAGCAGCGCGAAGGGAGAGGGAGTGGCCATGGGGTCTCGTTTCTCGGGGAGGGGGCCGAGGGCCGGAGCCGAACACGCTTTGGCCCCCGGTGGGAGGGTTACACGGTTTCGGAGATCAGTTCCTGCTCGGCGTTGAGCACGATGCCCTCCAGGGCTCCGTCGGGATTCATGCGGGAGGGCGTGAACACCACACAGGGGCCCGTCGCCGTGTCGTCGGGAATGGGGGCGATGCTCGCGCGGTCGCCGTAGGTGGCCCTCAGCTCGTCGATGTCGCCGTAGTCGAGGCAGCGCATGGAGCAGGCGGCGACACAGTAGGGACGCTCGCCCTGCTCGAGGAGATCCATGCAGAAATCGCACTTGCGGGCCGTGCCCGTGGCCTCGCTGACGTAGGAAGCGCCGTAGGGGCAGGCCGCCGCGCAGCTGCCGCAGCCGATGCAGACGCTGTCGTCGCGCCAGACGATGCCGTCCTCTTCCCGCTTGTGGATGGCCCCGGCGGGGCAGGCGTCCCGGCAGGCAGGGGCAGCGCAGTGGTTGCAGGCGATGGATACCGAATAGGCGAAGAAGTTCGACGGCTCGCAGGCCCCGGTCTCGTCCACGGTCCAGTCGCAGTTGGCGTAGTCGTACACGCGGCGGAACTTCTCGCCGAGGGGAAGGTCGTTCTTGTCCTTGCAAGCGATGACGCAGGCCTTGCAGCCGATGCAGATATCGGCGTTATGGTGGAATCCGAGTTGTCCCATGGGGCACCTCCTAGGGCAGATCGACCGCAAGGGGAGCGCGCCGGTAGTCGGGCAGGAGCTCCTCTCCGGTGTAGGGCTCGATTTTCAGCAGGTTCGTGTTGTAGCACTGGTAGCCGTCGCCGAGCAGCTCGCTGCGGCAGAGGGTGTTGGCGTTGGCGCCGATATCGATGCCGGAGGCCGGATCGATGGAGCGCCAGTTGCCCTGACCCAGTATGACGACGCCGGGCATGAGGTGGGGCACCGGGTTCACGCGCCGGGCGATGCGGCCGCCCTCGGCGGTGCTGACCAGCGCCCAGTCGCCCTTCCCGAGGCCCTCGGCCCGGGCGTCGGCGGCGTTCATGAGCAGGTCGTTGGCGAACACCTCGTCAAGCTGCTTCACGTTGGCGAAGGAGCTGTGGGAATGGCGGATGATGTGGGCGGTGATGAGCTGGTAGCGGTACTCGCCGCCGGCCCGGGCCTCTTCGGCCCCCTCGGGCGAGGGCTTGTACTTGGGCAGGGCGTCGATGTCGTTGAAGCAGGCCCGGTCGTAGTAATCCTTGAGCGACTGGCAGTAGATCTCGTACTTGCCGGAGGTGGTCTCCACGGGGTTTGCCACGGGGTCGGCGATGAACCCCTGATGGAAGATGTTCATGAAGTGGTCGCCGTCCTCGCGCGGGAGCTGGTAGCCGCCCTGGGCGATGAAGTCATCCAGGGGAATGAGCCCCTCGGTGGGCTCGCCTTCCACCCCGTAGGCGTCGATCTGCTCCTGGGTGATGGTGACGAGGGGCGCCCGGGAACCGTCCTCCTGGAGAATGGTGGCGCCGAGGATCTTGGTGAACTCCGCCTGCTTCAAGGTCATGCGGGGCACGACATCCTCCCCGATACCGAGCTCGTCGCACAGGAGGAAGAAGATCTCGGCATCGGACTTCGATTCAAAGTAGGGCTCGATGACCCGGCGGCCGACGAGGGCCATCTCCGCCGGGGCCAGGAAGTTGCAGCAGCAGAGCTCCTCTTCAAGGGTGGAGGTCACGGGCAGCAGGATGTCGGCGTACTGGGCGTCGGGCACGAGGTAGCGATCTTGGACGAGCACGAATTCCACGGTCTCCTTGCGGAAGGCCGGCTCGACGTAGATGCCGCCGGACTGTTGGGAGGCGGGCTGGTGGATGGTATCGCGGACGATGCAGCGAATGTCGCAGGGCTTGGTTTCTCCGCGGGGCCCGGGCACGGCGTAGGCCCCGTCCACCACGGCCTTGAACGTCTCGGTGAAGGGGATGCCGTACTCCTCTTCGGGATCGAAGGCGCCGTTCTGCACCTTGCTGCCCGCCCGGGGCTCGGTGCACAGGGGGTTCGGCGGATATTTGTAGCCGCTGGACCCGAAGGACACCATGGCCACGCCGCCCGGGGTGCCGAGCTGGCTGTTGGGGTTCGAGGCGCCGGCCGAGATTTCCGCGCCCAGCACGCCCACGTTGCCGGTCATCCAGCCCACGGTGAAGAAGAGCTGGGCGTAGCGGTTGCCGTAGTAGGTGCGGGCCGGGGCGCCGGAGGACTTCCAGGCCATGGGCTTGGTGCTGGAGATTTCCCGGGCGAAACGCTTGATAGTCTCCACGGGCGTGCCGCAGATGGCGCTCGCGTACTCGGGCGTCTTGGGAATGCCGTCGTAGGTGCCGAGGATGTAGTCCTTGAAGTTCTCGTCCAGTTTTGCGTCGGGCGGCATGTGGTCGGCGTCGAAGCCCAGGCAATAGGTGTCCAGGAACTCCTGGTCCTGCCAGTCGTTGACGATCATCTCGTAGGCGAGGGCCTCCAGCAGAGCGCCGTCCGTGCCCGGGCGACAGGGTATCCACTCGTCGCCGATGGCCTGGGCCGACTGGTGCAGGAAGGGGTCGACGAAGATGACCTTGGCGCCGCTGGCCTTCTTGGCGTTGAGGAAGTGCCACATATTGCCCCCGCTGGCGGTCCAGGCGGGGTTCGTTCCCCAGAACACGATGAGCTTCGCATGGCGCAGGGCCATGCGGTCCTGGGCGTCGGCGACCCCGGAGGACCAGGCGCCCCGCATGTTGCGGGCCACGACGGGGAAGCCGCCCTGGGATGCCTGGCCCCAGGTGGTCAGACAGCCGCCGAGTGCGTTCAGGATGGGACTGCCGACCAGGCCGCCGGACAGCTTCGGATCCAGCTCGCCGAGGGCGAGGAAGGCGCGGTTGCCGTAGGTGTCTCGGATGCGGACCAGCTCCGAGGCGATGGTGCGGATGGCCTCGTCCCAGCTGATGCGCTCCCACTCGTCGGCTCCGCGCAGGTGGGCGTTGACCTCGGTGCCGCCAGGCGACCAGTGCTTGCGCTTCATGGGGTACTTGAGCCGCTCCACCCCGGTTACGATGCGGCGCGTGCTCATGCCCTTGATGCAGGGGTGCAGCTGCGGAAAATCGGGGCTGTCCTCATGGGTGTTGCCGGTCCCCTGGCGCATGATGATGCCGTCAACCACATAGGCTTGGTTGTGGCATCGATAGGCGCACGTCGGTGTGGTGCAGTTGAAGGTGATCCATTCGCCTCCCTCCAGGGCCTCGAGGGTGGGGGAGGCCTCGTCGGTTTCCCGAAGGGATTGGTCGCACCCGGAAAGGGCTGCGGCCGATGCCGCTCCCAGGGCCGCCGCGGCTTGCAGGAATTGGCGGCGATCCAGGGGTGGGGTCGTTGCGTGCTCCGACACGATTGTCACGTCCTCTCTGTTCTCCTTGCTTTGAACGGGCCCCCTTACCTTAGGGTGCGAGCGGCTGGAATGCTGCCAATAAAAGGGCCCAAGTGCGGCCAAACCGTGTAACTAAAACGCCGTAATTTGTCTTTGCCCTGCAAAATGGCGGTGAAAACCGCTGGCATGGAACTGAGGGCTTCCCCCATAATTGGACGTAGATCAAACAAGCGGGCGCCGCGGGGCGCAGTCGGGAAGCGTTCGGCAGCTAGCTCGGCCGTGCCCGCGCCGGTCACGGGAGCGAGGGGATTCAATGGGCGAAGAGAAGAGCGGGATGTCGTTGGCGGCCTTTTCCCTCGGCTTCGGCTGCATGCGGGCGTGGGCGCTGATGTTCCTTGCGAGCAGCGGGGTGACCCAGCCCTTCTCTCTGGCGGTTTCAGGCAGCATGCTGGCCGTTTTCATCCCCGTGCTGTCGGCGGCTCTGGCCGTCCTCATGGGGATGTCGCTGCGCCGCCCGCTGCGCCTGCTGTCCCGCCGCGCCGTCGTGGCCGGCGCTTCGGCCCTCGCCGTCGGCACGGTCCTGCTTCGCTTCGCCGGGGCGGCGGTACTGCCCGTGGCCGACGGTCTGTGCGCCCTGGGCTTCGGGCTCGTCCTCATGCAGTGGGGCGACGTGAGCAGCCGCATGACGGAGAAGCGGCTCATGGCTGCCCTCAGCATCGGCTTCGCCATGGCGGCGCTCCTCTGCTTCTTCTTGGGATTCCTTCCGACTGGGTTGGCGGACGCGGCCCTCGTCGCGCTCGGCTTCGCCTCGGGTTTCGCGCTGTTGTTCGTGAAGGGCGAGGAGACCGACGGGACAGCGACGGCGCCGACGGGAAGCAAGGGCGCTGGGCCCGATGGCGGCGGGGTTCTGGGCTGCCCAGCGGGGCTCAAGCGGCGCGGGGCGAACGCCCTTGTCCGGCTATGCGCGGCCATGTTCATCATGGAACTCGTTGCCCGCAGCGCGCTTATGCTGTCGGGGGAGTACTTTGCGAGCACCTCGTCGCTCTCCTCGTCCTTCGAGCTGGCGCGCCTGGTGGGCACGGTCGTGGCGGCTGTGGCCTTCGCCGCCGTGGGCGCCTGGGCCCGGGAGCCCCTGCGGGTTCTCTATCGGCTCACCCCGCTGCTACTCGTGTGCTCCTGCCTGTTCTTGCTCTTCGAGCACTGGGGCATTCCCTTCGTGACCTACGCCATCGCCTTCTCGGCGGGGGCCTGGCTGGAAATCGTCTTCTGGATCTTTTTCAGCCATTCCCACCGTCGACTCGACTACCCCGCCTCCTTCGTGTGGGGCGCGGGCCGCGTAGCGTTTTGGGTGAGCACCCTGGTGGGCCTCACGTTCTGGGCCTGCCAGGGAGAGCTGTTCGGCGGCAGCCTCGTGACCCAGGGCGGCGTGGTGACGACCCTCGTCATTGTGATGGCCCTGCTGACCATGGTGGTGTACCTGCTGGTTCTGCCAGAGGAAATCGTGAAGACCATCGGACTGTTTGGTCAGGAGGACCGGGCTCCTCAGCCGCCGAATACCGTCGAGCAGGCGGTGGAGGTGCTGGCTGAGGAGAGCGGCCTGTCGAAGCGTGAGCGCGAGGTGCTGGGGCTGCTGGCCCGGGGGCGCAGCACGGCTTACATTCAAAACCAGCTGTTCATCTCGTCGGGGACGGTCTGCTCCCACCGTGATCGCATTTACCGGAAGCTCGACGTGCATTCCAAACAGGAGCTGCTGGATCTGATCGACGAGCAATTGGGGTCGTGAGGTCGCCCCTGATTGATCGTCGCGGCCCGCTCGCCCCACGGAAGGTCGTCTGCCGATCTGCGGGGGCGGCTGCGGTCGAAGGCGTATAATGGGCCGGAGAGACAAGCCCTGGGGGCTATGCGCGGCAATGGGAGAAGGAGCGCCCGTGGAGCGACATCATCGGCGGCCGGGCCCGACGCGGCGCCGCAATATCTACGTGGGGGGCCGAGGCCACTCATCGCTGGGAAGCATGGGGCCCTTCGGCGTGCCCGGGGCCATTGGCGGCGCGCCGGCGGGGAAGAGCGGTCTGAGCCTGCGCCTTGCCGCCCTGGTCATCGCGGCCCTGCTGCTGTGGTGGATCGTGTCCTCCGTCGCCTCGTGCGCGGCTCAGCCCGCAGCCCTGTCCGACACGGGGGAGGTCGCCGAGGTGGCGAGCGAGCCCCCCGGCCCAACCGTGTCCTTCGTGGCCGTGGGGGACAACCTGCCCGAGAAGACCCTGGGAGCCTACGCCGACGGTCTGGCCGGCGAGGCCGGCGACGGCACCTACGACTACCGGCCCATCTACGCGCCGGTGCGCTCTTATATCGAAGGCGCCGACTTGGCCTTCGTGAGCCAGGAGGTGCACCTCGGCGGCGACGATTTAGGCGTGCAGGGCTACCCCTCGTTCAACGCCCCCGACGACCTGGCCGATGCCCTGGTGGACACCGGTTTCGATCTGATAGTTTCCGCCTCCAACCATTGCTATGACTGGGGCAACTTCGGGGCCGTGGAGCATTCCCGCGAGCTGTGGAACACTAAGCCCGTGGCTTTTACCGGCACCGCCACCTCCCCGGAGGAGGCCGATGCCATTCCCGTGGTGGAGCGCGAGGGCATCACCTTCGCCCTGCTCGACTACACCTACGGGCTGAACGGCTTCGAGCCCGACGATATTCCCTCCTACGCCGTGAGCTTCCTGGACGAGGACCGTATCCGCTCCCAGGTTGCCCAGGCCCACGAGCTGGCCGATGTGGTCATTGTGGCGGCCCATTGGGGCACCGAGAAGCAGATGGAACCCGACGAGCAGCAGCTGACCTACGCCCAGCTGTTCGCCGACCTGGGCGTCGATATCGTGCTGGGGTCGCACCCCCACGTCATCGGTCCCGTGGAATGGGTGGAAGGGGCCGACGGCCACAAGACGCTGGTGGCCTACGCCCTCGGCGACTTCAAGAGCACCCATGACACGCCGCATCTGGAAAGCGAGCTGGCCGGCATGCTCGCCTGCGATTTCGTGCGCGAGCCCGCGGCGGGCACCGAGGCCGCGGAAGGCGCGGAATCGGACGGGGAAGGGGCCGGGGCGCAGGCCGATGGCGACGCGGCCGGCGCTGGAGCGGCCGGCGACGGCGCGGGCGATGATGGGGCCGCTGAGCAGGGGCCGGTCACCATTCAGAATGTGCGGTGGATTCCCCTCGTGAACCATATTGAGGACGGGGCCCACGCGGTGTACGCTCTGGAGAACTACAACGACGAGCTCGTGGCGCGCCACACGTTCCTCAGCACCCAGGACAAGCCGCTCCAGTGGATGCGCGATACCACCGAGCAGGTCGTTCACTCCCGCGGTGCCGATATTCCCATTGTAATCTGACGCAGCAGGGCGGCCTTCCACTATAATCAACGGCACTGTGCAGTACCCGCCTAACCAGGAGGCATCCCATGGCTGACATTCATTTCGGTACCGACGGCTGGCGCGCTATTATCGGGGAAGATTTCACGCCCGATAATCTGAACCGCGTCATCGATGCGGCGGCCCGCATCTTCAAGGAAGAGGCCGTGGCGGCTGGCCGTGACGCCGACGCACCCGGCACGCTCATCGTCGGCCACGATTGTCGCCAGGATGCCCACGGCTATGCCGAGCTGGCGGCCCAGGTGGCTGCGGGCCACGGCTTCACCGTGCTGCTCACCGAGGACTACTGCCCCACCCCCACGCTCTGCTGGTCGGTGGCGCACAACGACGACGCGGTGGGCGGCATCATGCTCACGAGCTCCCACAACCCGGCCGAGTACCTCGGCGTGAAGCTGCGCATGGCCGATGGCGGCGCGAGCCCCGCCGAGTTCACCGACCGGGTGGAAGCGGTGCTGCCGCCCGATCCCACCGACGTCTTGGGCCCCTTCCAGACGGCCGATCTCATGACCGACTACCTGGCCGCCCTGCGCGAGCTGGTGGATGTGGATGCCATTCGTGGCGCGGGCCTGCGCGTGGTGGTGGATCCGCTGTTCGGCGCTGGCCGCCATTATCTGGCCGACCTGCTGCGCGATTTGGGCGTGGAGGTGGCGGAGATCCACAACGATGCCGACCCGACGTTTGCCGGCCTGCACCCGGAGCCCATCCAGCCTTGGGTGGACGAGGGCCTGGCGAAGGTGGGCGCCCTCGGTTACGACGCCCTGTTCATCAACGACGGCGACGCCGATCGCATCGCCGCCGGCGACGCCCGGGGCAACTACGTGAACGCCCATCGCATCATCACGCTGCTGACCAAGCACATGGTGGATCGCGGCGAGACTGGCCGCGTGGTGTCCACCGTGACGGCCTCGGCCATGCTCGACCGCATGTGCCGCAAGCTGGGGCTTGAGCTGGTGAGCACGCCCGTGGGCTTCAAATGGATCTACGGCGAGATGGAGAAGGGCGGTGTGATGATCGGCGGCGAGGAGTCCGGCGGCATCGGCCTGCCTGGCCACGTGAAGGAGCGCGACGGCCTGCTCATGGCCCTGCTGCTCACCGAGTGCATGGCCCAGTCCGGCAAGGACTTGGGCGCGCTGGTGGACGAGATGCTCGCCGATATCGGCCGCTTGGAATTCGCCCGTCGTGGCCTGTCCATCACCCCCGAGCAGATGGCCCGCTTCCGCGCCGAAACGGTTCCCACCTACACGGCCGAGGAGATCGCCGGCAAGCGTGTGGTGGATGTGGATCGCCGCGATGGCGTGAAGCTTCTGCTGGAAGGCGATGCCTGGGTGATGATGCGCCCGAGTGGCACCGAGCCCTTGGTGCGCGTCTACGCCGAGGCGGCCACGACTGAGGAAGTGGAAGCGCTGCTCGATGCTGCCGAGGCCGTGGTGACGAGCCTGTAGCGTCAACGGGCCGAGCATTTCGCGTTGGTGCGGGCGGCCGCCTTGGGACGGCCGCCCGTTGTCGTTAGCGGAGCTTTTTCAGGAGGGCCCAGGCCTTCTGCTTGCCGTCGTCGGAGGCCAAAAGCCCCTCGAAGTCCTCGAAAATGACCGCGGTGCGCCCGAGCAGGCGGTTGGGGGCATCGAGGGTCACGGGGGTGCGGTAGGCGGCCGACAGCAGCTCGGCGGCGAAGGCGTCGGTGGCCACGAGGGCCACGGGATCGAGCCCCTCCACGATGGTGCGGGCGTCTTCGGCGCCCAGCTTGCCCTCCTCGGTCTCGGCGACGACCACGGCCAAAGGCGCGCTGCCGAACTCCAGGGATGCGGCCGATTTCTCCAGGGCCGCCCGGGCCGGGGCGCCCAAGGGCGTTTCGCTGACCACCATGAGGGAGGACGTGGGGGCACCCGTAAGGTGGGAACTGTAGAGGGTGAGCACCGACTCGCCCGTTACCTCGAACATGTTACTGCTCACGGAATAATTCACACTCCATCTTGCGCTTCGGGGCCGTTCGCGATAAAAAGAATCCTGCCTATATAGTAGCAAAGCATTGCGGTCCCGGGCTGGCGGATCGCGCTCGCAAGGGCCGGATGCGGCTCGTCTGGACGCAGCAAAGCCCCCGGCCGCACGGCGCTTGCGCTCGGTTCCAAGGAGGAAGCCATGTGCACCAACGGAGTCAACACCGGTCAGCTGGAGATGATGATCGACCAGATCGACGACTACATTAAGCTGGAGCGCCGCCATGCGCACGACCTGGGCCATCTGGCTTCCGATGCCGGCTTTACCACCGTGGGCGAGAAGCTGCACAACGTCATGCACCTGCTCGACGAGGTGCGCGCGACACTGGACGAGGCCAAGGAGGCCATGGAGGACGACGCGGAAGACGCCGCCGGCTTCACGGTGCAGCTCGTCTAGGCGGCTCGTCCATGAGCAACGATCTGGTTCGGTTCTCCGTTGCCATGCCCGAGGATCTGCTGATCGAGTTCGACCAGCTGGTGGCCCGGCGCGGCCTGGCGAAGAATCGCAGCGAAGTGGTGCGCGACCTGGTGCGCGATGCCCTGGTGGAGGAGGAGTGCTCCACGCCGGGGTCGGTGGTCATGGGAACGCTCACCATCATCTACGACCACCATTCCAACGACTTGCAGGAGAAGCTGCACACCATCCAGCACGACTATTTCGACGCCATCATCTCCACCATGCACGTGCACGTTGACCAGCATATGTGCCTAGAGGTTATTGTGATGCGCGGCGAAACGGGCCTCGTGCAGTCGGTGGCGAACCTCATTTTGGGTACCAAGGGCGTGAAGAACGGCAAGCTGGTGCTCACCACAACCGGAAGGCATTTGTAGGCGGTGTCCTCCGCCTGCTCAACCGAGGTTGAGCGTAGAGGAGGCGTCGGGTGTTCTGACCGAGCGAGTTCCGCAGCGACTGGAACAGCCCAGTGGGCTGTTCCACAAAGCGAGGACTGTCTGAGCGAATCAGAATACCCGGCGGCTCCGACCGGAGACGACGCACGAGAGGAACGATATGGCAGACGAGAAGGTAATGCTGGGGCATGGCTCGGGCGGCTCCATGATGAAGCGCATCATCGACGAGGTGTTCTTCACCGCTTATGGCAGCGACGAGCTGCTGGTCGGCGACGATGCGGCCGTGCTGCCGGCCCTGGAGCCGGGAGAGCGCCTGGCCTATTC
Source organism: Adlercreutzia sp. (assembly GCF_056795635.1). Lineage (NCBI taxonomy): Bacteria > Bacillati > Actinomycetota > Coriobacteriia > Eggerthellales > Eggerthellaceae > Adlercreutzia > Adlercreutzia sp. Next base: position 63,675 of record NZ_JBQIIT010000011.1, read on the forward strand.
CACGGACAGCTTCGTGGTGACGCCCCGCTTCTTCCCCGGCGGCGACATCGGCCGTTTGGCCGTGTGCGGCACGGTGAACGACGTGGCCACCTCCGGCGCCCGGCCGCTCTATCTGTCCTGCGCCTTCATCCTGGAAGAGGGCTTTCCCATGGATGACCTGCGCCGCATTTGCGCCTCCATGGCAGCTTGCGCCCAAGAGGCCGGCGTGCGCATCGTGACCGGCGACACCAAGGTGGTGAACCGGGGCCACGGCGACGGCATCTACATCAACACGAGCGGCGTGGGGGCTCTGCCGGCCGGCCGCCGTCTCGGCGGCGCGCAGATTCGCCCTGGAGATGTGGTGCTCGTGAGCGGCACCCTGGGCGACCACGGCATCACCATCATGAGCTGCCGCGAGGGCCTGAACTTCTCGGCGGATATCGAAAGCGACGCCGCGCCGCTGAACCATCTCATTGCCGACGTGCTGGCCGCCGCCCCTTCTACCCGCTGCTTCCGCGACCCCACCCGGGGCGGCCTGGCTTCCACCTTGAACGAGCTCGCCGAGCAGTCGGGCACCGACATCGCCGTGGACGAGGACGCCATTCCCGTGAAGGACGCCGTGCTCGGGGCCTGCGAGATGCTCGGCTACGACGTGCTGCAGGTGGCCAACGAGGGGAAGATGGTGTGCGTGGCGCCGGCCGACGAGGCCGACAGGGCCCTGGCCGCCATGCAGGCGAGTCCCTACGGCCGCGACGCCGCCATCATCGGCGCGGTGGCCGCTGCCGATGAGGCCCGGGGCCCGAAGGTGTTCCTGCGCACGGCGTTCGGGGGCACCCGTATCCTGGATATGCTCGTCGGCGAGCAGCTTCCCCGCATCTGCTAGGGCTCGCGCTACGGTTCGGACTGTCGGCACACGGTACCGCTCACCGGGCAAAATGGGGGCGGTTTAGGAAGTCCTAAACCGCCCCCCTGAAAAGTTCCCTATTCCTACTTGCGCTCGGCTGCTTTCATGGTATCTTGCGCAATGTGGTTGGGGCCCGAAGGACTCCGGCCCCTACGACGAGGAATCAATGAACTGAACACGAAGGAGCTTCCCATGTCTCATCCGGTTATTGAAGCTGACGAGTGCATCGGCTGCGGCATCTGCGTTGACGCGTGCCCCCAGGAAGTGCTCGAGGTTGTCAACGGTGTCGCCGACGCCGTGAATGAGGATGCCTGCATCGCTTGCGGCGACTGCGTCGAGGAGTGCCCCATGGGCGCCATCCCCGAGATCGTCGAGGACTAAGCAGCGACTCTTTCGGTAGGTATCGGGCTTTCAGGCTGCGATACCGCAAGCGTAGCGCAAGAACCCGCCGTTGCCCGCGTTCAAGGGCTGCGGCGGGTTTTTTCACGCTTTAGCAGGGAAAGTTCGTTTTTATGATATATTGAAGCCCCGGGACGCCCCGGGATGCAGCCACGGAGGGAGCCGACACGCAAGGGAAGCGCGGGGAATGAATTCATGAGGAAGAGCAACGGGATCATCATAGCCATCTTCGTGGCCGCGTCGGTCGTGTTTCTCTGGCTGTGGCATGCTCTCCAGTTCGACCTTGTGGACAATCCTCTCGATCTGGTGGTTGCCGTCGTGTGGTGGGTGGTCATCGCAGGGGTCTGCATCGCCATTCACCTGACCGAGAAGCGTCGCCAAGAGCGCATTCGCACCATGTTTCTGGCGCCCGGTCTCATCTACAACAGCGAAGCCGGCGTCATGCGCATTGCACCCGATGCCTCGGTGGCCGGTGAGCTGCAGCGCGTGCTCGGCAGCCTCACCTACGGCTTCGATCTGGCCGAACTGCCCTCAAACTCCCGCGTGCGCTTCCAGCGCATCGTGCGCACCTCGAAATTCGCCGATCAGGGAGACGTATGGGAAGGGGAGGTGGTTGAGGTGGCCATGCCCGACCGGCCCCAGCCGTTCCATAGCCGTCGTGAGCTGGCGGCGCTCTTGGAGCCCGGCCGCTCCTAGGCCGTCGTTCAATTCACCTGCCAGAAGCCGGACTTGTCGGAGCCGACGCGCGTAATGAGCCCCAACTCGCGCAGGCGCCTGAACGAGCGGCGCACGGTGCTCTCGGAAACCCCCAGATTGCGGGCGATGCGCGGCGCGGTCAGCCTTCCGTCGATATCGATGAGGGCGAGCACCCGCTCGTCGCTGAATGTGAGGTTCGTTTCGTGCTGCTTGGCCGCGGCTCGGGCCGCGACCTGCACGGCGGCCAGTTCCGTCCGGGGCACGGGCGCGGGAGCCAGGTGGGAGGACGGTGCCAGGGAGGCGGCTAGCAGGCTGTCGTTGTCGGTGGGGAAGCACACCATGGTCTCGTCATCGCGCAGCGAGAAGAGGGGCTCGGGCACGCCGGCTTCCATGCAGTGCATGCGGATGGCGCCGATGCCGTTGCCCCACCCGTCGATGATGCCGAGGGAGCGCAGGGCGGCCACGAGGCTCGGGTTGTTCGGCCGCGAGGTGTGGCGCCCCAGCAGGGTTCCCACATCCCAGGTGCGGGGCGGCCGGCCCACGTTGTCGATGCAGAGGCGATCGGTGAACACGCTGACCTGCACCGGGGTTCCGCTCCCGTAGTTCTTGTGGGCGAGGGCGTTCAGAACGGCCTCGTGGATCGCATCGCGCGGCGGCAGGGCACGGTGGGGGTCGGTTGCCGAGGAACCTGCGAAGGGGTTCATGCGAGGCAGGTATTTCTCGAAGAGCAGTTCCACAGTTCCGTGCAGCTGCTCGATAAGCGACCCGCGCACCTCGTCCTCGAAGATGGGGGTGATGCCGCGGGCTCCGAAGAAGCCGATGCGCACCGTGGCTCCCGGGATGAAGCGCTGGGGCTGGTCGTGCAGCAGAAGGATGCCGGCATTGGTGGGGGTGCCCACGCCGGTCATGAGCCCTTCGTGACGCAGGGCCTCTTCGATAGCGGCCATCTCGTCGAGATCGGTGGTGAGGTCAGTGTCCCGCGCCGCCCCGGTGAAGCGGGTGACGAGGCCAAGGTTCAGATCGTCCATGCTCGCCTGCACCACGGGGAGCAGCTCCCATTTGATGTCCGGTTCCAAGTCCCGTTGGAGCAGTCGGTCGAGGGCCTCGTCATCGAGCACGTGGTTCGCGCCATCTTGGTAAAAGTAGAATACGCCGCGGTAGCTAAGGGGCTCGCTGGCCGGCGGGATCACCACCTCAAGGCAGAAACGACCGCCGTCGAGCACTAGTTCCACAGCGCAGACGAGGCCGAGGGCCTGATCGATCGCCGACGGAATTGACTTCATGACGCGATTGGTGCGGCGCTTGACCGAGCCGCGACTATCCACATCGGCATTGAGGATGAGCCGACCGCCGCCGGCGTTGGCGATGCCGCAGACAATCTCCAGGCAGTCGTCTCGCCACGCCGAGCGCCGGGCGATGGGGAGCATCCTGTCGGAAGCGACCATAGGCTGCCTTTCTCCTTACCCTGTCAGTACCCGTGCAGCGTTATTATAAAAAAGAACTTCCCTTAAGGGAACGGGCCTCATCTGAGCTTCCATAGCTCAAGTTTCGTACAAGTGTTCACATAACCTTCATAGAAGAAGGAGACGCTCCGTGACAGGGATTGGGTGAGGGAGCACTTATATTCTCCCTGATGACGGCATTGTTTTGGTTCGGTAACAAAGTTTTTCTGACCGCGGACTTCCCCTATGAGGGGCGTATTGTGCAGGGAAGTGAGCTTTGCTTACTGAATGACGTTGAGGAAACTTGACAGCAGTAGACTAAGGTTTTATACTGCACCCCAACATCATTCATCTGTACGTGAAACTGTGAAAGCGAGGCAGTACACAATGGCTAAGATTCTTGGCATCGACTTGGGCACGACGAACTCCGCCATGGCCGTCATGGAGGGCTCCGAGCCCGAGATCCTGGTGAACGCCGAGGGCGACCGCACCACCCCGTCCGTCGAGGGCTTCCGCAAGGACGGCGAGCGCGTGGTGGGCAAGGCCGCGAAGAACCAGGCCGTCACCAACCCGGAGAACACCGTTTCCTCCGTGAAGCGCTTCATCGGCCGCTCCTTCGACGAGACCCCCGAGGAGCAGAAGACCGTTTCCTACAAGGTTCAGAAGGGCAAGGACGGCCGCGCCGTCATCGATATCGACGGCAAGGACTACACCCCCGAGGAGATTTCCGCCATGGTGCTTCAGAAGCTGAAGACCGACGCGGAGAAGCAGGTGGGCCAGCCCATCACCCAGGCCGTCATCACCGTGCCGGCCTACTTCAATGACGCTCAGCGCCAGGCCACCAAGGATGCTGGCAAGATCGCCGGCCTGGAGGTCCTGCGCATCATCAACGAGCCCACCGCTGCGGCTCTGGCCTACGGCCTGGACAAGGTTGACCACGACGAGAAGATCCTCGTGTTCGACCTGGGCGGCGGCACCTTCGACGTGTCGGTGCTGGAACTGGGCGACGGTGTGTTCGAGGTAGCCTCTACCGCCGGTGACAACCACCTGGGCGGCGACGACTGGGACCAGCGCATCATCGACTGGATGGCCGACAAGTTCCAGGCTGAGAACGGCATCGACCTGCGCAAGGACCCCATGGCCCTGCAGCGGCTGAAGGAAGCCGCTGAGAAGGCCAAGATGGAGCTGTCCTCCACTACCCAGACCAACATCAACCTGCCCTTCATCACCGCCGACGCCTCCGGCCCGAAGCACCTGGATCTGACGCTGACCCGCGCCGAGTTCGAGCGCATCACCAAGGATCTGCTGGATCGCTGCAAGAAGCCCGTTGAGCAGGCCCTGAAGGACGCCGGCCTGAAGATGGGCGAGGTGGACGAGGTCATCCTCGTCGGTGGTTCCACCCGTATGCCCGCCGTGCAGGAGCTGGTGAAGCAGCTGACCGGCAAGGCCCCGAACATGTCGGTGAACCCCGACGAGGTGGTGGCCATGGGCGCGGCCGTGCAGGGCGGCGTGCTGGCCGGCGACGTGCAGGGCATCCTGCTGCTGGACGTCACCCCGCTGTCGCTGGGCGTTGAGACCATGGGCGGCGTGATGACCAAGATGATCGAGCGCAACACCACCATCCCGACCCGCAAGACCGAGATCTACTCCACGGCGGCCGACAACCAGACCTCCGTCGAGGTGCACGTCCTCCAGGGCGAGCGCGAGATGGCCGCGGGCAACAAGACCCTGGGCCGCTTCCAGCTGACCGGCATTCCGGCCGCCCGTCGCGGCGTGCCGCAGATCGAGGTGACCTTCGACATCGACGCCAACGGCATCGTGAACGTGTCCGCTAAGGACCTCGGCACCGGCAAGCAGCAGCAGATCACCATCTCCGGCTCCACCGCCCTGTCCGACGACGAAGTGGATCGCATGGTGAAGGACGCCGAGCAGCACGCCGAAGAGGATGCTGCCCGCAAGGAAGAGGCCGAGGTGCGTAACAACGCCGACGCTCTGGTGAACGCCACCCAGCAGACCCTCGACGAGCTGGGCGACAAGGTGCCGGCGGATGCCAAGGCCCAGGCCGAGGAGGCCATCGCCGAGACCAAGAGCGCTCTTGAGGGCACCGATATCGACGCCATCAAGGCTGCGACTGAGAAGATCCAGCAGGCGGGCTACAAGCTGGCCGAGGTCGTGTACTCCACCGAGGGTGCCGCCGCCGGCGCCCAGGCCGCCGCTGCCGAGACCGCTCCGGCCGATGACACCATCGAGGCCGACTACGAGGTCGTGGACGACGAGAAGGAAGGGAAGTAAGACCGATGACGACGCCCGATAAGGACCAAGTCACCTCTTCTACCCCCGAACCCGAGGAAGCCGCCCCCGCGGCGGCTTCCCCTGCCGACGGTGCCACGCCGGCCGAGGTTGTCGCCGATGCCGAGGTGATCGAGGCCAACGAGGACGGCAAGCTGGACGAGGAGCTCGAGAAGGCCGCCGCGGAAGCCGTGGCCGGCGTGATCGAGGAATCCGAAGCTGTGGCCGCCGCCAAGGCCGAGGCCGCCGACTGGCAGGACAAGTACGTGCGCCTGCACGCCGAGTGGGACACCTACCGTCGCCGCATGGCCGAGCAGCGCGAGGCCGAGAAGGCCCGGGCCACCGAGAAGCTCATGGAGAGCCTCCTGCCGGTGCTGGACGATTTCGTGCGCACGGTGGACTACGCCGAGGCCAACGGCGAGGCCGGACTGCTCGGCGGCGTGAAGGCCGTGCAGACCAAGCTGGTGGATACCCTTGGCAAGGGCGGCCTGACCGTCATCAACCCCGAAGGGGAGGCCTTCGATGCCCTGGCCTGCCAGGCCGTGGGCACCGTGGACGACCCCAGCGTTCCCGACGAGACCGTCGCTCAGGTATATCAACTCGGATACCGCATGGGCGATAAAGTGCTCAGGCCCGCCATGGTGACCATCACCACGGGAGGACCCAAGCGGGAGAAGCCGGAAGAAGAGTAAGACTGATCGGGGGCGGACTTGCGGGTCCGCTCTCGTGTTCAAGAGACAAAAGTAACGGAGGTGGAACGAATGGCGTCTACGCCTGATTATTACCAAACGCTAGGCGTTCCGCGCACCGCCACGGCCGACGAGATCAAGAAGGCGTTTCGCAAGCTCGCCCGCAAGCATCACCCCGATACCGGCGGCGATGAGGCCAAGTTCAAGGAACTGAACGAGGCCTACGAGGTCTTAAGCGACGAGAAGAAGCGCAGTCTCTACGACCAGTACGGCACCGCGAACGAGAACCAGATTCCCCATGGATGGGGCGGCGGCCAGGGATTCAGCGTCGAGGACATCTTCGGCGGCGGGGGCGGCTACACCACCGGAGGCGGCTTCGGCGGCAGCTGGGCCGACATTCTGGAGAGCATTCGCAGCGGTGAAGGTGCGTTTGGGAGCAACTGGGACTTCGGCGGCGGCTTCGGCGGGCAGCCCCAGCCCCGCAAGGGCCAGGATATGAACGTCACGCTGAACGTGACCTTCGACGAGGCCATGCAGGGTACCGAGAAGCGCATCACCGTGCGCATCCCCGGCAAGAGCGAGGCCGACACCCACACGGTGAAGGTGCCCGCCGGTGCCGTGGACGGCGGCCGCGTGCGATTGCGCGGCCAGGGTGCCCTGGGCGAGAACGGCGGCCCGGCCGGCGACTTGCTCATCACCACGAAGATCGACGAGCACCCCTACTTCGGCCGCGACAAGGCCGATGTGACGGTGACGCTGCCGGTCACGGTGGCCGAGGCGGCCCTGGGCGCATCCATCGTGGTGCCCACGCCCGACGGCAAGAAGATCAAGGTGAAGGTGCCCGCGGGCACTCAGGACGGCAAGGTGCTCACCATCAAGGGCAAGGGCGCGCCCGACGTGAAGAACAAGGGCCAGTTCGGCAACTTGAAGATTCGCGTGGCGGTGGAAGTGCCCACCGAGATGAACGAGGCCCAGACCAAGGCCATGGAAGATTTCCAAGCGGCAACGGATAAGGAGATCAGGCCATGGGATTAGACGATAGGAACCGGCCGCTGTACATGATCAGCATTGCCGCCGAGCTGGCGGGGGTGCATCCCCAGACCCTGCGCTCCTACGAGCAGAAGGGCCTGGTGACGCCCTGTCGCACCAGCGGCAACACGCGCATGTACTCCCAGGCCGACATCGACCGGCTCAACCTCATCAACGAGCTGACGAGCGAGGGCATCAACCTCGCCGGCGTCACACGCATTCTTGATCTGCAGAGCCGCCTCGATGAGCGCGAGAACGAGGTGGAGGACCTGCATGGCCGCGTGCGGCGCCTCGCCGATCGCGTCCGCGAGCTCGAGAACCGCGCAACCGTCGGCGCCATCGTCCGCGTATCGCCCCGACGACTGCCGTAGCTGTCCGGTGGGGAGCAGGAGGTATACCTCCATGCGCAGTTCCTCACCTACTCAACTAAGGTTGAGCGTAGAGGAAACGGCGGGTGTTCCAACCGAGCGAGTTCCGCAGCGACTGAAAGTGCCCAGTGGGCACTTTCACAAAGCGAGGACTGTTTGAGCGAATTGGAATACCCGGCGGTTCCGACCGATAGAGAGATGCAAACAAGGAGATTTCCATGAGATTAGATAAATTGGCGGTGACGGCGCAGGAGGCATTTCAGAACGCGATGAGCGTTGCTGCCGATGCCGATGCGGCTGTCATCGAACCCATTCACTTGCTGAAGGCGCTGCTCGATTCCGACGAGAACAACCTCGCCGCCATCATCAAGCGCATCGGTGCCGACCCGGTCTGGCTCGCCCAGAACGTGGCCGACGAAATTGCCAAGATGCCCAAGCAGACGGGTGCCACCCCCATGGCCATGCCCGGCCAGGACCTCATCAAGGTCATCGACAATTCCGTGAAGATTGCCGAGAAGCTGGGCGACAGCTATGCCACGAGCGAGCATTTGCTCATCGCCTTGTCCGAGGACAAGGGCGCAGCGGGCCGCATCCTTACCACGGCGGGCATCACTCGCAAGAACATCGAGGCCGCCTATGACAGCCTGCGCGGTGACACCCGCGTTACCTCGCAGACCGACAAGACCCAGTTCGAGGCCTTGGAGCAGTTCGGCCAGAACCTCACCCAGCAGGCCCGCGAGGGCAAGCTGGACCCGGTTATCGGCCGTAACGAGGAAATTCGCCGCACCATCCAGGTGCTGTCCCGCCGCACGAAGAACAATCCCGTGCTCATCGGTGAGCCCGGCACCGGCAAGACGGCCATCGTGGAGGGCCTGGCCCAGCGCATCGTGGCCGGCGACGTTCCCTCGTCGCTGAAGGACCGCGAGATCGTCTCGCTCGATCTGGGTGCCATGATGGCCGGCGCGAAGTACCGCGGCGAGTTCGAGGACCGCTTGAAGAACGTGCTGCGCGAGGTGAAGGAAGCCAACGGCAACATCATCCTGTTCATCGACGAGTTGCACACCATCGTGGGTGCCGGTGCGGGCGGCGATTCGTCGCTCGATGCGGGCAATATGCTGAAGCCCGCCCTCGCCCGCGGCGAGCTGCGCGCCATCGGCGCCACCACGCTGGACGAGTACCGCAAGTACATCGAGAAGGACGCCGCCTTGGAGCGCCGCTTCCAGACGGTACTTGTGAGCGAGCCCACGGTGGAGGACACCATCGCCATTCTGCGCGGCCTGAAGGAGAAGTACGAGATCCACCACGGCGTGCGCATCACCGACGGCGCCATCGTGAGCGCGGCGGAGCTGTCCGACCGCTACATCACCGACCGCTTCCTGCCCGACAAGGCCATCGACCTTATGGACGAGGCGGCCAGCCGCCTGCGCATCGAGATCGACTCCATGCCCGAGGAGGTGGACGCCGCCGAGCGCAAGCTCATCCAGATGCAGATCGAGGAGCAGGCTCTCATGAAGGAGTCCGACATGGCCTCCCAGGAGCGCCTGGAAAAGCTGCGCCACGACATCGCCGCTGCTCGCGAGGCGCTCGACGCGCAGAAGGCCGAGTGGCAGAACGAGAAGGACGCCATCGTGGGCGTGCAGAACCTGAAAGCCGAGCTGGAAAGCGCCCAGCTTGACGAGGAGCGCGCCACCCGCGAGGGCAACTTGCAGGTAGCCTCCGAGATTCGCTACTCGCGCATTCCGCAGCTGCAGCAGCAACTGCATGCGGCCGAGGAGCTGGTGAAGACCAAGCAGCAGGACGGCGCCATCCTGAAAGAGGAGGTCTCCGAGGAGGAGATCGCCTCGGTGGTGTCCGCTTGGACCGGCATTCCCGTGACCAAGATGATGCAGGGCGAGATGGAAAAGCTCGTGGATTTGGAAGAGGTACTGAAGGGCCGCGTCATCGGCCAGGATGAGGCCGTGGGCGTGGTGGCCGGTGCCATTCGCCGCAACCGCGCGGGCCTGTCCGACCCGAACCGCCCCATCGGCAGCTTTTTGTTCCTCGGCCCCACCGGCGTGGGCAAGACCGAGCTGGCCAAGACGCTCGCCGAGTACCTGTTCGATTCCGAGAAGGCCATGGTGCGCATCGATATGTCCGAGTACATGGAGAAGTTCTCCGTGCAGCGCCTGATCGGAGCGCCTCCGGGATATGTGGGCTACGACGAGGGCGGCCAGCTGACCGAGGCCGTGCGCCGCAACCCCTACTGCGTGGTGCTGCTGGACGAGATGGAGAAGGCCCATCCGGACGTGTTCAACATCCTGTTGCAGGTGCTCGATGACGGTCGTCTGACCGACGGCCAGGGCCGCGTGGTGAACTTCAAGAACTGCATCATCATCATGACGTCCAACGTGGGCAGCCAGATCATCCGCGATCATGCCGCCGAGAGCCGCGCCTTCGACGAGGGCCAGGCCACTGGTGGCGAGACCATGGGAGATATGGCCGAGGCCATGATGAAGATGACTCCCGAGCAGGCCGCCAAGCGCATGCAGGAGTTCGCGAACAAGATTCAGGACGCCCTGTCCTCCACGTTCCGCCCCGAGTTCCTGAACCGCATCGATGACGTGATTACCTTCAACGAGCTGTCCATCTCGGCCATCGAGCCCATCGTGGACTTGCAGCTGGAAGCCGTGCGCGACCGCCTGCAGGCGCGCCACATCACCTTGGACGTGACCCCGGCGGCCATGGAGCATTTGGCCATCGATGGCTACGACCCGGTGTTCGGCGCCCGTCCCCTGAAGCGCCTCATCCAGCGCGAGGTGGTGGACCGCATCGCCGAGAAGGTCATCTCCGGAGAGTTGCGCGACCGCAGCCACGTGCTGATCGACCTGGACGCCGAGGGCAACTACGCCTGCCGCATCGAGGGCCCCATGGATCTGGACGGCCTGAACCTGGACGATCCCAGCTTCCTCACGGCCGGTGCCGCCCCGAAGGAGGCCCTGCAGGATCTGGACAACTTGAGCGACGGCGACCTCGGCGAGGATCCCATCGCCTAGTAAAAGGAGGGGCGAGATTCCCGCCCCTCCGCGCGTCGGCTTCCGACAGGCACCTGCCCTTGCCATTCAGCGCTTTCCCTCACGGCCCGAAGGCCGCTCGGCCGCGCTTCAAGGCAATGGCAGGCACCTGTCGGACCCTCGCTGATGTTACGAACGACCAGTGAGGGAAGAGGCCCTACGCAACCTCTTTCACAGTAAGCGCCCCCGGCCATGGTTGAGCCGGGGGCGCTTGTGCGTGGGAGTGGCAACGCAACGGCTCCGCAATCGTTGCGCTCACTTTGATAAAATCATGATAGAATTTTGATAGATAAACCGAGCGAAATGGGGCATCATGAACATTAGGCCGGTGTCGGATCTGCGCAATCACTACGCTTCCGTTGAGCAGGATGTGCTGGAGGGGGGCCCGGTGTTCCTCACCAAGAATGGCTACGGTTCCATGGTGGTGATGAGCATCGACCAGTTCGAGCATATCAACGGTACGGTGGAGACGGCCCTCGATGCTGCCGACCTTCAAGCGGCTACGACATCGCTTCGCTACACCCACGACGAAGTGTTCGGCTCCATTCGGGAAGGATTGCACCGTGGGTGCCGCACCGAAGCGCTATAGGCTGTGCTATCTGCCGCTGTTTTGGGACGACTTGAACGAGGCGGTCACCTACATCGCCGAGGTGCTGAAGGCGCCCATGGCCGCCGAACGTTTGATTGATGAGGTCGAAGCGGGCATTCTCACCTATGTGGAGCATCCCACCATCGCCCCCATCTACAAGACGACCCGCGAGCGTCCGTTACCTTACTACTGGTTCGATGTCGGCAACTACATGGTCTTCTACGTCGTCATCGACGACGTGATGGAAGTGCGCCGCTTCCTCTACGGGGCTCGCGACCTCACACGCATGATCCCGTAAGGGGCTGACGGTCGGGGCGATGCCCTTGCCGCCTCAGCTCGGAGCGCTTCCCCGTAGGGCAAGGGCCATGCCCTTGCCCTACGGGCTCCTACGCTTTCTCGATCTTTGCGGCGGTGCCGTCGAAGAGGTCCTTGTCCAGGGCGCGGGCGAGCTTCTCCAGCTTGATGGCCGTGGCGGTCACCGAGGCGCCGAACAGGTTCTTGGGCAGCATGTACACGTTGTAGCGCACGGCTACCAGACCGTTGGCGCCGGCTTCGTGGGCGCGGAACAGCAGCTCGTTCCAGGCGATGCGCTTCGCCCGTTCCATCTTGCTGCCGAGCAAGAGCGAGCGCTGGTCGGTGAGATCGGACACGATAGCGTCCACCTGGGCGGGAATGCCCGAGCCCACGACGGCGTCGGTGGAGAGGGTTCCCCGGTACTCGACGACGCGCCAGCCCTCGAAGGAGCTGGCGGCCGTGGTCATCATGAGGGACGGGTCGACCTCCAAGGCCGCCAGGAATGTGCGCTTGGCCTGCTCCCGCGCCTCGTCGGCCTCGGCTGCCTCCTTGCGCTCCGCGGGTGTCGTGTCCGCGAGCCCCGAACCGAAGTCCTCGTCAAGTTCGTCGCGCTTTTCCAGCGCTTTCTCTAGGTTCATAGCACGGGCCTCCCCGGGTATCTGCTCGCATGGGTACGAAACACTGCGAGTATACCCCGGGGGGCCCGGTCGTAAGGATCGCTGGCTGGTGGTTAGCCAGCGGTTAGGAAACGGCCATCTCGCCTTCGAGGGCGGCCGCCTTCTTGGCGCGACGGGCAGCGGCGCGCTTCTCCATGGCGTCCACGCAGGTGGCCACGGCGGCATCGCCCGTGACGTTCACCGTGGTGCGCATCATGTCGAGGATGCGGTCCACGCCGGCCACCAGGGCCACGCCCTCCACGGGCAGGCCCACCGATTGCAGCACCATGGCCAGCATGATCATGCCGCTGCCCGGTACGCCGGCGGTGCCGATGGAGGCGAGCACGGCGGTCATCACGATGGTGAGTTGCTGGCCCACGGTCAGGTCGATGCCGAACACCTGGGCGATGAAGATGGCGCACACGCCCTGGTAGATGGCGGTGCCGTCCATATTGATGGTGGCGCCGAGCGGCAGCACGAAGGACGTAACCTCCTTCGACACGCCCATCTTCTCGGTGCATTCCATGTTAATGGGCAGGGTGCCCACCGACGAGGCCGAGGCGAAGGCGAAGCCCATGACGGGCATCTCGCCCTTCAGGAATTTGAGCGGGCTCATGCGGGCGAACAGCTTGATGATGCCCGAGTACACGAGCGCGATCTGCACGATCATGGCCACGTAGGCCACCACGATGAGCCACAGCAGCGGCCGCAGCACGTCGATGCCGTTGTTGGCGATGACCGGGCAGATGAGGCCGAACACACCGAAGGGGGCCACGAGGATGATGCCGCGCATGATGGCGATGCACACGTCCGACAGGGCATTGCAGATGTCGATGACCGGTTTGGCCTTCTTGCCCGCGGCGATCATGCCGAAGCCGAACACCACGGCGATGACGATGACCTGGAGCATGGTGGCATCGGCCATGGGCTGGAAGAAGTTGCTCGGGAAGATGTTCACGATGGTGTCGATGAACGACGGCGGATCGGTGGCCTCGTAGGACAGGTCGCCGGTGTCCATCACGTAGCCGGCGCCCACGTTCATCACGTTGGCGAAGATGAGGCCGAGAGTGACGGCGAAGCCGGTGGTGACCAGGTAGAACAGGATGGTCTTGCCGCCGATGGCACCCACCTTCTTCACATCGTCGAGCGATACGACGCCGGCGATGATGGAGAACAGCACCAGGGGCACGACGATCATCTTGATGAGGTTCAGGAAGATGGTGCCGAAGGGCTTGATGTAGGTGTCGGCGATGTCGGGCGCTCCCTGGAGGGCGAGGCCCGCCAGCACGCCCAGGATGAGGGCGATGAAGATCCAGGTGGTCAGCGACAGGCGCTTGAACCAGGGCTTGTCCTTCTTGTCGCGAGGCGCGCCGTCCCCGAGGGCGGGATCGGCGGCAGGCTGCACGGTGGCGTCGTCGGCCATAACGGTGAGTCCTTTCCCCTATGAATGCGTGAACGTCCCCATTATAAGCAAATTGCCAAGGAAAACCAGGTGGCAGCCGTGGCGATCTAACGGCCGCGCAACAAAATGGGGAACGTGACGCGGTGGTGTCGGGGAAGGGCCATAATGGCAACGATACCATCGTGGCGACGTTTGCCCCGAAGCTGTGTGGAAGTGCGATTGCGGCTCCACCGAGGCGCGAGCCGTGCTATGGTGTCCCGCGCTTTCAGGGGAAACGCAGATATGAAAGGAGCGACCTATGGATCGCAAGGAAATCGTGGCCGCCGCCAGTGCCTACTGGGATGCCAACCGTGACGCCATCGTGGCCGACATCGCCAAGCTCGTGGAAATTCCCTCTACGGAGGATCTGGCTGCGGCCGCTCCCGGAGCGCCCTACGGCCCTGGCCCCGCCGCCGCCCTGGCCGCGGCGCTGGAAATCGCCGAGGGCATGGGCATGGCCGCCACCAACTGCGAGGGCCACATCGGCTTCGCCGACCTGCCGGGTGAGACCGATGCCCAGCTGGGGATCATCGGCCACGTGGACGTGGTGCCCGCCGGTCCCGGCTGGAACTTCGAGCCCTTCAAGGTGACGGAAAAGGACGGCTACCTCATGGGCCGCGGCTGCCTGGACGACAAGGGCCCCTCGGTGGTGGCCCTGCACGCCGTGAAGTGCGTGGCCGGTCTGGACGTGAAGCGCCCCTACACCATGCGCTTCATCTTCGGGGCCAACGAGGAGACCGGCATGGCCGATGTGCTCTGGTACCTGGAGAACTACGAGAGCCCCGCGTTCCTGTTCACGCCCGACGCCGACTTCCCCGTGTGCTACGGCGAGAAGGGCGGCTACGACGGTCGCATCACGAGCGCGCCTATTACCGATCCGGTGATTTTGGACATCTCCGGCGGCGTGGTCACCAACGCGGTGCCCGGCGAGGCCTGGGCCATCGTGCGCGGCGACGCGGCGGCGCTCCCCGCGGCCGAGCGCATTACCGTGACCGATGCCGGCGACGGCACCGTGCGCATCGAGGCGGCGGGCGTGAACGCCCACGCGGCCTGGCCCGAGCGCGGCATCTCCGCCATCATGCTGCTGGCGAACTACCTGCTGGAGAACGGCCTCGTCAACGAGCAGGAGCGCACGTTCTTGGAGCTGGTGCGCAGCCTGGTGTCCGATACCACGGGCGCCGGCGTGGGCATTGCCACGGCCGACGAGTACTTCGGCCCGCTCACCGTGGTGGGCGGCACCATCGCCAAGGAGGGCGACCGCCTCGTGCAGACCATGGACAGCCGCTGGCCCACGTCCATCACGGCCGAGGAGATCACCGCGGCGCTCACGAAGCTGACCGACGACATCGGCGCCACCTTCGAGAACACCCTGCTCATGGTGCCCTTCCTCGTGAAGCCGGAGGATCCGGAGATCCAGGTGCTCCAGGATGCCTTCCAGTTCGTGACCGGCGACACCGAGCACAAGCCCTTCACCATCGGCGGTGGCACTTACGCTCGCGAGTTCAAGAAGGGCGCGTCCTTCGGCGTGAACATGCCCTGGGTGGAGAATCCGGCCTGGGTCGGCGGCGAGCACGGCCCCGACGAGGGCGTGTCCGAGGCCCTGCTGAAGACCTCCTTCGAGATCTACGTGCTGGCTCTGGCCGAGCTGCAGGGGCTGGAAATCCAGTAACCCGTCGCGACGCTCGGCTCGACGCCCCCCCGTAAAGCGCCCGCTGAGGGACGGTTTGAGGGCGGCTCCCGCGAGAGCGGGAGCCGCCTTTTTTGCGTCTGGGGCTCCATTATCGGGCTTGCAGTTCGGGGCCATCGGTAATTTCAATGCCCCGACGAGGGATAAAGCCGTGGTTTATTCTTGGTCGGGGATGACGGGCCGTCAGCTGTGCTATAGAATGGGCTGGAATTTAACCGAGGGTTCATATTGGAGGACACTGTGCTTAACGCGATTATCGTTGACGACGAGGCGCCTGCCCGTTCTGAACTGCGCTTCCTCCTCGATGAGGTTGGCGGGGTTGAGGTGACGGCTGAAGCCGCCAACGTGCGCGAGGCTATTGAGAAGCTGAAAGAGTACCCCTGCGACGTCATGTTCATGGATGTGAACATGCCCGAGGCCACGGGTCTGCAGCTGGCCGAGGCCCTGCAGCACCTGAAGTTCCCGCCGGCGGTGGTGTTCGTGACCGCTTATTCCGAGCATGCGCTGGACGCCTTCAAGGTCAGCGCCATCGACTACCTGGTGAAGCCCGTGGAGACCGAGCGTCTGGCCCAGGCCATCGCCCGGGTGCGTGAGCATGTGGCCCTGCACATGCAGGCTCACAAGTCCGAGCGCATCCCCGTGGAAAAGGGCGGCAAGAAGATTCTCATCGGCATTGACAAGATCCGCTTCGTCATGGCCCGCGATGACTACGCCTATCTGCAGACCGACGCCGACCGCTACTTCTCTACGGTGAGCCTCGCTCAGCTGGAGAAGCGCCTCGACGGCCATGGGTTCTTCCGCGTACACCGCGGCTACCTGGTGAATCTGTCCATGGTGGAGGAGATCGAATCGGTTTCCGGCGGCACGCTGCTGCTCACCCTGAATGGCGTGGAGGAGAAGATCCCCGTGTCTCGCCGCCGCGTGTCTTCGCTGAAGAAGGCGCTGAACCTGTAAGAGGGGCATTCTCCATCAAGAAACTGACGGACTCTCACATGACGGGGGTCCGTTTTGTTTCTCCCGTTCACAGAACCGCCATAGGGTTGTGGGAAAACGGGCGCGCTTCGGCGGCCTTTGCTAGAATATTTCCACTAGATTAACGAGGAGGGGCCCCGGTGCCAGGCGCAAGGGGCCCGTTTGCAATTCTGCTGGCTGGCGGAAATTGCCCAGAGAGAAGAGGAGCGCCATGCTCTCCGTCGACATCGAGAAGCTGTACCCCGCCGCGAAGACCCTGGTGAAGGCCCGGGCCGCGAGCCGTATCCACGCCAAGGATGCCACGCTGTACGAGTTCTCCGAGGCCGCGCAGCAGTGCGCCGCCGAGTACATGGGCTGGGCCGACCTGGCCACGAGTCCCCTGTGCGACCTGGGGGAGATTCAGGCCTTCGCCGACGAGGCCGTGGCCGAGGGCATCGACACTGTCATGCTCATCGGCCAGGGCGGCTCCACCCAGGCCCCCATGACCATCACCAAGTACAACAAGCCGGACTCCAATCGCGTGTCTTTCAAGACGCTCGACTCCGACTCGCCGGTGCGCGTGCGCGAGATGCTCACCGTCTGCAAGCCGGAGCATACCCTGGTCATCATCTCGTCCAAGAGCGGCGGCACCATCGAGCCGCGCATGCTGTTCGAGGCCGTGCGGGCCGAGTTCGCGAGGGCCCTGGGCGAGGAGGAGGCCGTCCGGCACCTCGTGGCCATCACCGATCCCGGCAGCGAACTGGATCGGGTGGCTCGCGAGGAGGGCTGGCGCGCCGTGTTCCCCGGGGAGCCCACCGTGGGCGGCCGCTTCTCGGCCCTGTCAGTGTTCGGGCTGGTGCCCGCGGCCCTGGCCGGCATCGACCTGGACGAGTTCATGGCCCATGCCTGCGCCGCCGAGGAGGCCTGCTCCGAGGACGCCATCGACAACCCGGCCATCGGCCTGGCCGCCTTCCTCTACGACAACTACCTGAAGGGCCGCAACAAGTTCTCGTTCCTCACCCCCCGCCGCGGCCGCGTGCTGGGCCTGTGGATCGAGCAGTTGGTGGCCGAGTCGCTGGGCAAGGAGGGCCAGGGCATCCTGCCGAGCATCGAGATCGACTCGCTGCTGCTGACCGAGGACCCCGGCGACCGTTCGGTCATCATGTACCAGACCAAGACCGACCTGTGGGACGAGAGCCGCAACTTCGAGATGAGCCTCGCCTACATCGACAACGCCATCCCGCGCCTGAACTACCGCATCGAGTCGGTCTACGAGCTGGCCGAGCACTTCGTCATGTGGGAGTACGCCATCGCCATGTGCGGCTATCTCATGGGCGTGTGCCCCTTCGACCAGCCCGACGTGGCCTCCGCCAAGGCCGAGGTGCTGGAGATTCTGAAGAACGGCCAGCCCGAGCCGTCCTTCACCGAGGTGTTTACCGAGGCCGTGGACATGGGCCGCGTGGAGGTAACCTACGGCGATATGTTCGAGGGCTGCGAGGATCTGCACGAGACGCTCTACGCGCTGCTGTCCTCCATCCAGCCCGGCGACTTCTTCGCGCTGAACGCGTTTCTGCCCTTCACGGGCGAGGGGCGCCGCGAGGCCATCGAGACCATCCGCCATGGTGTGGCCGAGGCCTTCGGCGTGGTGTCGTGCCTGGAGGTGGGCCCGCGCTACCTGCATTCCACGGGCCAGCTGCAGAAGGGCGGCCCGAACATGGGGGTCTTCCTCATTCTGTCGGCCGACGAGCTGAAGGACATCCCCCTGCCCGAGGGCTGCCCGGCCGCCAGCCTGGGCGACCTGGCGAAGGCCCAGGCCGCCGGCGATTTGGTGACCCTGGCGAAGCACGGCCGCCGCTGCGTGCACCTGCACCTGCCCGACAACTCGGGCGTGACTCTGCGCCTTCTGGCCCAGGTGGTGGAGGACGCGATCGCCGACATCCTGGCCGATCGGGCGCTGGCCGAGGCCGCCGCAGCAGCTGAGGACGAGGAACTGACCGAGGCCACGGTGGTGGTGGAGGCGGCTGAAGCGAGCGAGGCTGCCGTGGAGGTCGAGTTCGCCGACGAGCCCGAGGCCGGCGAGGGGGCCGATGACGGCAACGGCGCTGAAGCCATCGAGGCACAAGCAGTGGCCGCCGACGAGGAGACGCCGGGCGAGCCGGCCATCGGGTAGGCGCCTCCTGCGGCGTAGGGCGTTTCCCGTTGCCCCTTAACGTGACAATTCAGTCTGGTGGGCTGCGCACTGCCTGAGTTGAAAGCTGCGTTGTATTACACTACACTTGCGCGCACGGACAAGCGGACTGCTTCCTTCGCAGGAAGGAGCAGCTATGTACGTTAGCTGGATGGAGCTCTTGACGTTTTGTTTGGTTATCGTAGCGGTGATTGAGTTGGCCGTGCGCTTGCGGCAGTAGCCGCGACAAGCGGGCGGCAATGAAAAAGCCGTCCCTCGCATAGGAAGAACGGCTCTTCATCACATTAAATAGGGTAATGTGAAGCAGTCGTGCCCGGTTGCAGCGGGCTTTCCGCTTGTCCGTAGTATATCGCGCGACAACGCGCAAAGCAAGGGAGCAGCTCATGATCGACGCGGTTGACATTCATGTGAAGGGCATTGTACAAGGGGTGGGGTTCCGCCCCTTTGTCTATCGCATGGCGAAGAAGTACCTCATCAACGGTTGGGTGCTGAACGCGGCCGATGGGGTGTACATCCACGCCGAGGGCGAGGGCAAGCTGGTGGACGAGTTCATCATGGAACTGTCCGACAATCCGCCGGCGGCTTCGCGCGTGGAAGAGATCGATATCAAGGAAGTGCCCCTGGAGGACTTCGACAGCTTCGAGATTCGCTTCTCCGACGATGAGGCCGTGGCCGAGACCACCCTGGTGTCGCCCGAGCTGGCCACCTGCGCCGACTGTGTGAACGAGCTCTTCAACCCGAATGACCGCCGCTATCGCTACCCCTTCATCAACTGCACGAACTGCGGCCCGCGCTTCACCATCATCGATCACTTGCCCTATGACCGCGCCGCTACGTCCATGGCCGCCTTTCCCATGTGCGAGCGCTGTGCCGCGGAATACGCCGACCCGCTGGATCGCCGCTTCCACGCCCAGCCCGATGCGTGCTTTGAATGCGGGCCGTCTGTTTCGTTTGCCTGGCGGCAAACGAACGAGGCCGATGCTGCGGTTCCGACGGGCGCCTGCCCTTCACGTTCAGCGCTTTCCCTCGCGGCGCAAAGGCCGCTCGGCCGCTCTTCAAGCGAATTACAGGTACCGGTCGAAACCTCGCTGACAGATACTGACCAGGGAGAAGTTCAATTTAATATTGTGTGGGGAAAGACTCGCGAGGAGTCCGATGCCATTTTCGCGACAGCGGTGGATATGCTCATGGCGGGGAAGATTCTGGCTGTGAAGGGGCTGGGGGGCTTCCATCTGGTGTGCGATGGCAACAATGCCGAGGCCGTGGCCGAGCTGCGCCGCCGCAAGCGCCGCGACGGAAAGGCCCTGGCGGTAATGGCCGGCTCCCTGGATGATGCGCGGGCGCTGTGCCTGGTGAGCGAGGAAGAGGAAGCGGTGCTCACCGGTTCCACGCGGCCCATTGTGCTGCTGCGCAAGCGGTCCGGTGCGGCCATCGGCGCGGGTTTGGCCGACGGACTGTCGGAGCTGGGCGTCATGCTGCCCTACACGCCGGTGCAGCATCTGCTGATGCACGACTTCGCTACCGCGTGGCAGGCGGCCGAGCCAGCGGCGGTGCGCAGCGAGACGCCGGACACGCCGGGACGCCGGGTTCCCCTGTTGGTCATGACCTCGGGCAACGTGCACGACGAGCCCATCTGCATCGCCGACGAGGAGGCTCGCGAGAAGCTGGCCGGCATTGCCGATGCCTTCCTGGGGAATAACCGTCCCATTCTCACGCGTTTCGACGACTCGGTGGTGCGGCTCATTCGCGTGCCAGGGAGCGAGGGCGCCGCTGAGCCTGACTGCGCTATCCAGTTCTTGCGCCGCGCCCGGGGCTATGCTCCCGTGCCCGTGTCGGTGACTGCCGAGGGAGTGGATCCCGCCGAGGGCATCGTCTTCGCGGCTGGGCCCGAGCAGAAGAACACCTTCACGCTGCTGCGCGGCACTGATGGGTTCGTGTCCCAGCATATCGGCGACGTGGAAAATGCCGAGACTTACGATGCATGGCTGGCCACGAAGGATCGCTTCGAGAGCCTCTTCGAGATGACCCCGACTGCCGTGGCTTGCGACCGTCACCCCGAGTACCTTACGAGCAAGTGGGCCCACCACCAGGGCCTGCCCGTGACCGAGGTGCAGCACCATCATGCGCACATCGTGTCGGCCATGGCCGAGCACGGGCTGACCGACGCCGTGTGCGGCATCGCCTTCGATGGCACGGGCTTCGGGGCCGACGGGGCCATCTGGGGCGGCGAAGTGCTGCTCGCGAACCGCCAGGCCTTCGAGCGCTTCGCCAACTTCGCCTACGTGCCCATGCCGGGGGGTGCGGCGGCCATCAAGCATCCCCTGCGCATGGCCTACGGCGTGTTGTGGGCCTATGACCTGCTGGAACATCCGGCCGCTGAGGCGGCCCTTGCGTCCTTGGGTGAGGAGGCCGAGGTATGCGATAGGATGATCGAGCGGGGGCTAAACACGCCCATGACCTCGTCGGTCGGGCGCTTGTTCGATGCCGCCAGTGCCTTGCTCGGCATTTGCACCGAGCCCTCTTACGAGGGAGAAGGCGCCATCTTGCTGGAGGCGGCCATGGAGCTAGCCGGCGCTGCCGAGCCGGGGGCTGCGGCCGCCGAAGAGGCCGCCGGTGTGGCCGGGGAAGACGAGCTGGTGGCCCGCGAGCGCTACGCGGTGACGGCCCAGAAAAACACCGCCACCGAGACGAGCACGGCCGAAGACACCTCGGTGCTGTTGCTGGATGCCGAGGCTCCGTTCCGCGCTCTGTTGGACGACGTGGCCGCTGGTGTGCCCGTGTCCATCATCGCGCGGCGGTTCCACGATGCCATGGTCAGCGCCATCGTGATGGCCGCGGAACTAGTGCGGGCTTTGTACGGCATTGAGACCGTGGTGTTGTCGGGCGGCGTGTTCATGAACCGCTACCTGGTGGAGTATGTCTTGGCCGATCTGGCTGCCGCCGGCTTCACGGCCGCCATCAACCGCGATCTTCCGCCCAACGACGGCTGTATCAGCCTCGGGCAAGCGGTGGTGGCCTCCTCCCGTTCGGGCAAGTAGGGAGTCTGGCCGAAACCTCGCTGACTTCCTGGGGCGAACCTGCGACAATGCATCAATGAGATAGGCATTGGAGGTAGCGTATGTGCTTGGCAATTCCCGCGAAAGTGGCTTCGCTCGAAGAGGGCAACCTGGCCACTGTTGACATTCTCGGTGTGAGCCGCGAGATTTCCGTCGACTTGACGCCCCAGGCCCAAGTGGGCGATTACGTGCTCGTGCACGCCGGCTTCGCCATCGAAGTGGTGGACGAGCAGTTCGCCCAGGAGACCATCGAGCTCATCAAGCAGTTCCCCGAGCTGGCCGATTTAGAAGGGCAGCCGGCAATGAAAAAGCCGCCCCTCGCATAGGAAGAACGGCTCTTCATCACATTAATACTGGTAATGTGAAGCAGTCGTGCCCGGTGCCTCGGGCATTCCGCTTGTCCGTATTGTACATCCCTGAAGGAGTGGTTGCAAGCATGGACGCCATGCAACAAGAACTGAAAGCGTTCAAGGATCCGAAGCTGGCTCGCGGGCTCATCGAGTCCATCCAGGCGCTGGCCCCCGCGTCGGCTACGCTGATGGAAGTGTGCGGCACCCATACCGTGGCTATTGCACGCAACGGTATTCGCGGGCTCATGCCCGAAGGGGTACGCCTGGCCTCGGGGCCGGGGTGCCCGGTGTGCGTCACCAGCAACCACGACATCGACAAGGTGATCGCCCTGGCCCGCGTGCCCGAGGTGACCATCGCCACCTTCGGAGACATGACCCGGGTGCCCGGCTCCACCTCCAGCCTGCTGGCCGAGCAAGCGGCCGGACGATCGGTGGAGATCGTTTACTCGCCGCTGGATGCGCTGCGCCTGGCCGCCGACAATCCCGATCGGCAGATCGTCTTCGTGGGCGTGGGCTTCGAGACCACCACGCCGCTCGTGGCCATGGCCATCAAGCGCGCGAAGGCCATGGGGCTTAAGAACTTCACCGTGTACGGTGCCCACAAGAATATGCCGGGGGCGCTGGAGGTCATCATCAACGACCCGGCTCTGAAGTTGGACGCCCTCATTTTGCCGGGCCATGTGTCTACCATCATCGGCGTGGAGCCGTACCGATTCCTGGCCGAGAAGTACGGCATTCCCGGTGTCATCACCGGTTTCGAGCCGGTGGACGTGCTCCAGGGCATCGCCATGATTATGCGGCAGTTGCACGAGGGTCGGGCCGAGATCGAGATCGCCTACGCCCGCGGCGTCATGGCCGAGGGCAATCCCGTGGCCCTGGCCGCCATCGACGAGGTGTTCGAGACCTGCCCCGCCACTTGGCGCGGCCTGGGCGAGATTCCCGGCAGCGGCTACCGCATTCGAGAAGAGTTCGCCGACTTCGATGCCATGCGCCGCTTCAGGCCCGAGGTGGAGCCCGTGCGCGAGCACAAGGGCTGCCGCTGCGGCGACGTGCTGCGCGGCATCATGGCTCCCAACGACTGCCCCCTGTTCCGCACCGTGTGCACGCCGGAAAACCCCGTGGGCCCCTGCATGGTAAGCAGCGAAGGCAGCTGCGCGGCGTACTATCGGTACTACTAGGTCCGTTCGCCCTGACGGGACGAACGGACCTGCCGAAGCCTCGCTGACTCCCTCGGGCGATCCGGTGATGAGGTGAAGATGGAGCAGAGAAGTCACTATATGTACGTGCTGGAATGCGCTGATGGGTCGCTGTATACGGGCTATGCGGTGGATGTGCAGGCGCGATTGGCGGTGCACAATGCGGGCAAGGGTGCGAAGTACACGCGGGCCCGGCTGCCCGTGAGCCTGCTGGCCTATGCGCAGTTTGCCACCAAGCACGATGCCATGCACGCGGAATACGTTTTCAAGCAACTGTCCCGCAACGAGAAGGACGCCCTTCTGGCCGCTGCGTCCCATTCCTCCTTCGAGGAGGCGCTGCGGCGGCTGCTATCGTAGTCCTTTGTTTTGCAGCGGCTGCTACGTAGTCCTTTGCCGCGCAACCGCTGGTTGTCCTACATTGCGAAGAGGTGCCTCTGATGCGACGGCACGAGCGGCTGCGCTCTAGTTCAGCTTGGAGCCGAGCTGCTGGGCGGCGGCTGCCTTGTCGAAGTTG
Organism: Adlercreutzia sp.; assembly: GCF_056795635.1. NCBI lineage: Bacteria > Bacillati > Actinomycetota > Coriobacteriia > Eggerthellales > Eggerthellaceae > Adlercreutzia > Adlercreutzia sp. The sequence goes on from NZ_JBQIIT010000011.1 coordinate 87,442, forward strand.
CCGCCGGTGCGCTTCGTGAGCTCGCCCATGACACGGCCCATCTCCTTCTTGGACGTGGCGCCGGTGTCGGCCAGCACCGCGTCGATGAGCGCCGCCAGCTCGTCGCCCGCCACCTGCTTCGGCAGGTACTCCTCAAGAATGGCCACCTGCGCGGTGAGGGCGTCGGTGCGCTCCTGGTTGTTGCCGGCCTTGATGGAACCGTCCAGCGTCTCCTTCGTCTGCTTGATGACGCGCTTCAGCATGGCGTCCACATCGGCCTCGGTCACGTCGCGCCGCTCGTTCACCTCGATGGCCTTCAGCTCGGTATGCACCTGGCGCAGAATGTCGCGGCGGTGGTTGTCGCGCGCCTTCATGGCCGCCTTGATCTCATCTTGAAGCTGCTGGTATTCCATAGAGAGTCCTTCCACTCAAGTCCCACGTCGTACCCCCTCATCATACCGCCCCCGCGCTCCTCTTCTGGCGGCCTCACCATATCCGTGCAAAGTAACGCCCCCGTGGCGAGAAACCGCTTATTCGGGGGCGCTTTGTACGTTTCGGCCGCAAAAAGACGTTACTTTGCACGGGCTGGGGAAGGAAAGGGGCGGAGTGGGATGTCCGGCCCTGGGGAACTACCCCTCCCGCAGAGCGCCTCTTACGATGCCGCGGGCGGCCAGGTAGGTGACGAGCATATAGCCGCCGTAGATGACGATGGTGAGCCCGGCGGCCATCATGATGGGAGTGAAGGTGCTCACGCCGATGGCATCGAACATGGAATCGGACAGCACGCCGATGGCGCAGGCCGCGTGGCACACTGCCAGCGCCAGCGGTACGAGGAAGTA
>NZ_JBQIIT010000033.1:0-7545 GCF_056795635.1 Adlercreutzia sp.
GGGCACCAAGGGCAACGTGGCCACCAAGCTGCCCAACGACGCGCACTTCGTGTGGTGGTACGACGGATCCAACGGCTGGAACCGCGGCGGAAGCGCCCAGGCCGAGGAGAACAACCTCTCCCAGGGCGCCGGCTCGCTGCGCAACCGCCACCGCTTCGTGCGCGACTGGTACCAGCTGGTGACCAAGGCCCGTACCCTCGGTGCCGCCTCGGTGGACAAGACGACCCAGACCGACGCCGAGACGGGCGAGGAGAAGCAGGTGGAAACGGGCACCCGTTGGCATTCCGGTACCCCGCTTGTGTGGTCGGAGACGCGCCTGCACATGCAGAAGGCCTGGTTGGCCACCTCGTCGCGCTTCATCTCGGCGGCGGCTGCCACCGATGGCTCGGGCGTGAGCAACTACGAGGCCCAGCGCTTCTACAACTCCGAGGACTCCCATGCCGGATGGATTCCCGGCCGCTACGACTACTCGGGCCAGCACTACCGCGACCATCGCGGCGTGTTCGTGGGCCAGTACACCACGGCGCTTCAGTACAACCAGGATTTCGTGACCGAGCTGACCGCCTACAACTACGGCGACCGCAACCTGGACGGCGTGGAGTTCACCTACGTGATGCCCCGCGGCGTGGAACCGCTGCTGTCCGGGTCCTTCGTTCCCGACGCCGATGACGACGAGGAACTCGAGGGCAACGTGGTCACCTACAAGGGCGCTGTCACCATGACGGTGAACGCCGAGGGCCTGACGGCCCCCATCAAGGTGAGCGTCGTGACGGCCACGGGCAACACGGTGCTGACCGACTTCGAGATCACTCCGAATGAGCCCTGCGTGCTCGGCGGCGAGACCGACGCGGGCCCCTACACCTTCCCCGAGGGCGACTACTGGCTCGTGGTGACCGAGGTGGGCACCACCGAGGAGGGCCTGCCCTTCGAGGAGGGCGAGTACAGCTACCGCGTACTTGTGACCGACGAGGACGGCAACGAGAGCGTAGAGGAGCGCACCTGCGCCTTCAAGCCGCTCAGTTTCCACGTGACCGCCCACGACTCTATGGTGGAGTCGAACCCGGCTACCGACAAGGACGGCAATTCCACGGGCATTTCCGCCTCGGTGGATAATGCCACCGAGGGCACCATGAAGGTGTACGCCGAGAATGGCGTGCCGGTGCGCCTGACCCGTTGGACCGGCGGCGTGACCAACGACAACACGACCCCCGACGGGGTGGGTGTCATCACCATCGGCAAGAAGAACTACATCAAGGATGCGGCGGGCAAGTACGTGGAGTGCTCCGATGCGGGCCGCTTCGTGGAGGTGCCCCGCTACAATCCCGAGACGCCCTCGCAGGTGACCGCCGAGCTGACGCTCAACCGCATCGAGAAGCCGAGCGCGGTGTCGGTGACGGTGAACGCCGAGGGCGCGAGCCCCGACTTCCCGGCTACGGCCCAGATCGTCTCCATGATTGAGAAGCAGGTGGAGCGCCAGGTAGAGGTGCCGGCAAAGAACGAGGACGGCACGCCGAAGCTGGATGCGGACGGCAACCCCGTTATGACCACCGAGACCATCACCGAGACCGTCTACGAAGAGGGCGACGTGGTGGAAGGCTTCGAGAGCATTGCCGTAAAGGCCAACGAGCCGGTGCAGGTGGCCGAGCTGCCGCGTGGCCACTACGGCCTGAAGTTCTTGGCCGCGCCTCAGATGGACGCCGAGTACGGCGGCGGCCGCGGCTTCACCCTGCCCGAGGGCACCCAGCACTTCTACGTGGTGGGCCTGGGCGATGCCATCGAGCTTGCCAGCTACACCCTCGACCACATTTGGGACAAGGCGGCCGTGAACATGACCGTGTCGGCCTACGGTGCCGAGACTGAGGCCTCTTTTATCGTGCGCGATACGGCCGGCAATCCCATCGACCCGGCTACCGGGGAGGCGGTGGTGGCCGCCGAGGGCGAGACAATTGACGAGAGCGCCTACTATGTGAAGGTGGCCCCCGGCACGAAGACCCAGCTGATGGCTCTGCCGCGTGGCAGCTACACGGTCTATATGGTAGAGGCGCCTTCCATGAGCTTCCGCTACACGGTGAAGGAGCCCGAGATTGTGGACGGCGCCCCCACGGGCGGCGATATTGACGTGGAGAAGGTGGGCACCTGGCCGTTCATCGCGCCGACCGAGCCTATCGAGATCGAGGCCGACGGCCATGGTGCCGCCTTCGATCTGGCCATGGAATGCAAGCTGGGCGACATCTCGGCCGTGGTGGCCGGTCAGACCACCATCCGCGCCGACATTCACGCCGAGGGCGCCCGCGCCGACGACGTGCTGACCTACGCCCTGGTGAAGGTGACGACCACCGGCGAGGGCGAGGATGCCGTGGTGGACGAGACCGAGGTCGTGCAGACGGCCACGGTGGGCCTGAACCGCCCGGCGTTCCTGCAGAGCCTGGCCGCGGGCACCTACCGCCTGCGTGTGACGAAGTATCCCACGCTGGCCGACGGCAGCACCTTCACCCTTGACGGCGACTACTACGAGTTCGAGGTGCCCGAGGGCGCTGAGGGCATGGATGTGTCCTTCACGCTGACCCCGGTCGCCGCCGATGCGGGCGAGCCGAGCGTGCTGTCCGCTATGGTGGACGAGTGCTTCGCCGAGGCCGCCTGGGTGGCCGAGACGAGCGCGTCGGCCATGGCGGCTCAGGCCCGCGTTACGGTGACTTCCGAGCCGGTGCCGTTGGAGAACCGCTCCTTCGACCGCAGCGCCCAGATGACCGCCGACATGTCCAACGACATCGCCGATGCCGACGGGGCCACGGTCTCCGGCGACGGCGTGTACTTCGTGGAAAGCGACCGGCAGGCCATCGAGCAGTTCGCGGCCTCTCTGGGCGCGCCCGATGCCGCGGCGGCGCCGACGAGCGAGACGGCCGATGAGGGCGAGCCTGCGACGCCGGGTGTCACCGACGAGCTGGTGGCCTTCGCTGCCTCCACCGAGCCGGGCGAGGCGCCTTCCGAGAGCGCCGTGGATACGAGCCTGGGCAGCGAGGAGTCCCGCAAGGAGCTGACGTCGCGCATCAAGCAGCAGGTGAAGGTGAGCCTGCTCGGTGCCACGACCGGCGTGGCGGGCAACTACTCCCAGGATCCGCAGATCAGCTTCAGCAGCCCCATCGACATCAGCGACCTGTTCGACATCGAAGTGGTGCAGACTCCCACGAGCGAGTTTGCCGGCTACTACGCGCCGAGCGCCATCCAGGACCCCTACCGCTCCACGGTGGACGCCACGGCCAACACCGATAAGAGCACCTACGAGGCCGTGCGCGCCGAGGGCACGGGCAACCACAGCGTCAGCTACCGCGACAGCTCCCAGCCCTGGGTGCTGAAGATTACCGTGAAGCAGGATCTGGCCAAGTGGTTCGGTCGCACCATCGACGGCACCGCCGAGGATGCCGCCGACCCCGACTTCGTGCGGCGCTACAGCGAGTACGCCCAGTATGCCGATGCCATCAAGAAGGCCCTGGACGGCACCGGCGGCTACCAGATCAAGGTGAACATCGCCTCCCATGTGTTCGGCAACAACGAGTCCGAGCGCTGGTACGACCGCGTGCTGACGCGCCCGTGGGACCGCCCCGCCGCCGAGGGTGGCGTGACGGGCCAGGACAAGGCCAGGGGCGAGGAGCCGAGCCGCTCGAGCGCCTACTACCAGGTGTACGACCTCGACCACTTCGAGGGCGAGCACACCGGCTTCGCGGCCACGGGCGGATCGGGCAAGAGCGCCCACATCCAGCCCTTCGGCATGGACCACAAGTACACCCTGCAGCGCTGGTACCGCAACGGGCCCGAGACCCAGCTGGCCGGTTCCCCCAACATGCCCACGGTGAACGGCTGGACAGTGCTGAACAACACCGTGCGCACCACCGACCCGGACAACACCTCCCAGGTGGACGACCCCATGGGCACCGCCGCCGCCAACCTGGACTTCTGGAAGAAGGCCTACAAGGACGAGGGATCTGCCGGCCCGGTGCTCTACGCCCAGACCGGCACCATGGCCGTGATGCGCAAGCCCGTGGTGCGCGTGTGGAATACCATCAGCCTGGCCGATGAGCTCAGCGGCGACCAGGAGAGCGGCACCGTGACCGATGGCGTGGGCTCCACCTCGGCGCACTACTACATGGAAACCGAGACCGATACCCGCCAGGTGAACGTGCATGTGGAGAACCGCTTCTGGTGGGACGCCTTCGCGCGCCAGTACGACAACGACTACAACTACCGCGACTGGGTCGTGAACGAGAACCGTTGGCACACCTATTCCCGCGAGGGAGGCCAGATGGGCGACTTGGTGCTGCCCGTGGTGACGGTGGTGCTGCCCTATGGCATCACGCCGGTGCACCGCGAGACCCGCAAGCCCTACGGCCAGTGGCGCGATGAGGTGCAGGAGTTCCTCTACGAGGACTGGGATATCGCCCAGTCCACGAACGCCACCTGGGGCAACGTGGGCGAGGTGAACCAGAACGAGCCTTTGGAGTGGCTGAAGGCCAACTTCCGCGCCACGGTGACCTACGAGAAGATCGAGGCCGACGCCACCCAGTACCCGGCCGACGAGATCAACGACGACAACTACCGCTTCGTTATTCGCTTCCTGCCCAAGGGCGACGATCTGAACAACGACCGCGAGACCGAGCAGCGCATCAAGTCGCACCAGATGGACACGTTCAAGTTCTCTATCGCCATGACCAACGAGCCCGAGTGGGGCGAGCTACCCGACCACAAGGAGGCCTCGCGCACCACGGAGAGCATCCGCACCTATGTGTCGAGCGCCATGACCGGCTACAAGGCCCTCACCGATGAGGACATTTCCGGCAACCCCTATACCGTGGGCGCCCCGGCCCGCTTCCGCGGTGCCGGCGACTGGCGCCAGCGCGACGTGCGCCTGGATGCCGTGTCGTCTGCCTACATGTACCGCGTGAACAACGACAGCAGCTGGAACGACAACATCGGGCGTACCGGCAGCTATCTGGGCACCACGGCCTACAACGACAGCCACGGCCGCGCGGCCTACCGCTTCCAGTGGGAGTACGACAACGTGTTCCCGGGCCTCGGCAATGAGAACGTGTCGCTGAACACGAACCGCGCCGGCGCCTACAGCGTGACGGGCTACAACCGCGACTGGTACTGCTCGTACAACAACTGCAACCTGGGTGCTGAGAGCCATTGGCGCACCCACGGGTTCGAGATGGTGTGGCGCATGCCCTACAACTACTACAACGCCGGCACCCAGACTAACGACGGCGTGCAGTACAACCATCTGCTCGGCTACTTCGGCAAGTACACCGAGCAGGGCGGCTCCACCCGCGCCGGCGGCACCACGGTGCCCCTGACCGGTCCGGCCGACAACCTGGGCATGAACGTGTCGGAGTACAACTTCCGCACCCAGTACGGCCTGTCGTCCGAGACGACGAAGAACCTGAACAACAGCTATGTGGACGCCGAGGGCCGTCCCACCACCGACAGCACCAACTCCGAGGCCACCAAGACCGAGAAGTTCGCCAACCGTGCGACGGGCCAGAAGGCCACCCATGTGGATGCCGGCGTATTCGCCGCCAGCAGGCTGCGCCTGAAGACGCCCACCCTGGGGTCGTCCTTCGAGATTCAGAACGAGCCTGCGACCCAGCCTTCTGACACCACGCCCGACAGCGTGGTGTCCCAGGGTAACTTGGGCTCCGATGAGATGCTGCCGCTGCCCGGCGCGGCCAACGGTGCCGAGCTGAAGAACAGCGCCGCCGACGCCAAGGAAGGCACCTTCGAGTACGACGACGAGATGTGGTTCTCGGCCACCTTCCGCAACGCCGTCATCGGCAACAAGCGGGCTTCCGGCCAGCAGGGCAAGGAGGGCGCGCTGCTGCACTCGAAGCTCGTGTTCTCGGTGTATCTGCCCGAGCAGGTGACCTTCTACGACCAGGACAAGCTGAAGAACCTGGGCGAGACGGTGACCGCCGCCGACTTCGAGCGTTTGTTCTGCGACTACAAGGGCGACGACTATCCCTTCTACGTGGAGTACACCTACCGCGACCGCCATTCCGACACCGGCACGGTGAAGGATCCGGTGACGGGCTCGTCGGTGTACCCGAAGCGCGAGAACCAGCAGAAGAAGTACCTGCGCCTGACGCCCAAGCAGCTGGTGGAGGCCGGCTGGACCGTGCGCGTGCGCGTGCAGCCCGACTACGACAAGGATGCCTACGCCAACCAGACCAACGGCACCTACGGCCAGCATAAGGACTACGGCAAGCCCGACGTGGACGATCCGGACGATCTAGCCGATGGCGAGGACGTGAAGCCGCGAGTCCATGGCGGCGAGACCCTCGTCTTCGAGCTGACGCCGCCCGACGACGCCAACGACGCCGAGTTCGTGAAGCACGACAGCATGCTGTCGGCTTACTGGGACAACGTGCGCGCCGACGGCTACGTGGGCGCCGGCGATGTGGTCACTTTGAAGCTGCGCACCCGTATCGACAACGTGGGCTCCGAGGAGGAAGCCCTGGCCGATCTGACCGACGAGAACGGTGAGCCGCTCACCTACGCCCAGCAGCTGAACCTCATCCGCACCTGGTCTACCGAGGCCTCGAAGGCCTACTTCACCACCGAGGACCGCGACGTGGCCTGGCTGCCCCAGACCACGGGCTGGTCGCATCGCTTCACCGCCGATGTGACGACCACGGTGTCGAAGGACGCCAAGGTGTACCGCGCTATGAAGGACGCTGCGGGCAACGTGCTCTACGACGAGCAGGGCTTCGCCCAGATTGAGCCGGTGGTGGATCCCGACGGCGCCGACGAGCAGGAAATCACCTTCAAAGCCGGCGAGCTGTACTACAAGCCCACGGTGCCGACCGATTCCGCCAACGGCTACGGAGTTGCCGGCTTCAACAACCAGTCGCCCGAGTACTTCCAGTGGGTCGACGAGGCTGGCCTGTCCTACGACGTGGAAGGCCATGAGGACCCGGACACCAAGGACTGGGTAGACGATGTGGACTTTGACAAGGACGGCAAGTTCGAGAGCGGCGGCCGCCCCGAGCGCCACATGACCTCCACCTCGGGCGTCTTCAAGATTCGCAAGCCCTCGGCCTCGGTGCGCATCGACACCGGTGCCGTGCGCGTGCCCACCAACGAGGTGAACTCCACCGACTCCACCCAGTCGGGCAACAACTACCTGTACGTGAACCAGGCCATCAACACCGGTGCCGCGGTGAACAGTTTCATCGTGGACTGGCAGGTGCCCCTGTGGGCCCTGGGCTCTCAGTCGGCCGAGAACGCGCCGCTGAACTCGGCTACTATTCCCACGGGCAAGGTGACCCCCGACATCGACAGCGTGAGCTCCGGTGTGTGGGAGATTCCCGGCACCTACCAGCACGTGCTGAAGAACCCCTACCTGAAGGACGCGGACGGAAAGCCCGTCGAAACCGTGGTGGGCGAGGGCACCTACTACTTCCGCGCCGACGGCAGCCAGGTGGGCGCCTGGCGTGTGGACACGAACCGTTCCATTACCGTGAACGGCGAGACGCGCTACCCCTACTTCGTGAA
>NZ_JBQIIT010000033.1:7645-15276 GCF_056795635.1 Adlercreutzia sp.
GGCTTCCGCCTGGCCACCGACGCCGATCCGGACACGGCCGCCTCCGAAGAGCCCGATGCCATCGACGCGGCCCGCAACAACACCGCCTGGTCCAAGAAGAAGAGCTACACCGACGATACGGTGGAGTACAAGTACACCGAACGCAATCTGGGCAACGTGAACTACCTGGATATGAGCCAGATCTATAAGATCGGACCGAACGAGCTGTACTTCTACGGCGATGTGATCAAGACCGAGAAGGGCGGACGGGTGGACCGCACGCTGAGCGCTGCCGAGTACCAGGCGGCTCTGAAGGGCACCGCGCCCAATCCGGCCGTAGGCGGCGAGGACTGCTGGGATCGCACCATCCAGGGCGACCTCATCGTGCGCGAGAACAGCCCCGTGTGGGTGATCGGCTCTTCTATGCCCAGCTCCATCACGAACAATGCCGCCTGCGTGCACAGCTCGGCCTTCATTACTGAGCTGCCCAAGATCCAGGGCACGCCCCAGGCGCTCTACGGCACGCGAACCCTCTCCAATGATGCGGAAGTGGGTCAGTCGCTCACCTTGCTTGCCGACGACGACACGCCGAAAGAGGCGGTGAATGCGGTGGCCTCGGCCTTCGAGTCCAACGGCGCCAAGGTGAACGTGGCCTCCAGCGAGACGGGCGGCATCCAGGGCGAGGATCCCGATGTGGTGAAGTCCGACTCGGTGCATGTGAACCATTTCGCCACGGTGGTGCCGCGCTACGATGACACCAAGTATGCTTCCTACGAGCGCAGCCGTTGCGGCTTCTTCCGCTCGGAGGAGAAGCCCACCATCAAGATCGACGCGAAGCAGTGGTACTTCTCCGGCACGGCCAACGACGGCTACGGTTGGAACAGCGAGTCCATCATGCTCGACCCGACCGACTCGTTGTTCCTGCGCTACGAGATCACGTTGTACAACCTGTCCGAGGGCCAGCTGAACCTGCTCGGCCATTCGGCACTCGGCAGCGGGCTCGATAACAGCGGGGAAGTGGGCTACCACGTGGACACCTGCACCAATCCGTCGGTGTCGGCGCTGCTGCCCCGTATCCAGAACTTCGGCCCCACGCCCGGCTCGATGTTCTCCGACCTGCCTGCGCTTACCCGCGATCAGCAGACGCGTCTGAGCCAGGCCGATGCCGTGCAGGCTCTCGGTCAGAAGGTGCAGACCTTCAACTACGACGCGAGCGAAGATATCGTGGACGCCGATGGCAACATCACGCCCGGTCCGTCGCACCAGACCTTCATGAACAACGTGGCGGCCCTGGTGAAGGAACTCGAGGCCATCAAGATCCTCACCGGCGATCGAGTGCCCGATGGCTCGCGCGATGAGGTGGACAACATCATCAAGGCCATCAACGCTCAGATTGAAGTGTTGAAGGGCTATCAGAAGCGCACGGTGGATGAGGACGGCAACGTGACCGAGGCCCACTACGCGCCCGAGAAGGTCACGCCCACCGATGCGGTGCGCTCTGGCAAGAACATCGTGGCGCAGTCCAACGCGCTGCGCAACCGCGTGACCAAGGAACGCCCCTACAGTCGCGTGGTGAAGTACGTGCCCTACACCGATCTGGACAAGAAAGCCACTCACGATGGCCAGGTGGACGACACGGGCCTGGCCCAGAAGGCCGGCGCGGCCTTGAGCCCCCTGAGCGAGAGCTATCGCCGCAACCCCACCGAGAAGAACGCCTCCAATGCGTCGCATATGAACTCCACGGTGCCGCTGTGGACCTACCGCGTGGTGAAGTTCAAGGAGTTCCAGCGCGACACCGAGGGCTACCTGTGGTCGAAGAATGCCGACGACACCTACAACTTCGAGGGTATGGCCGACAGCAACGGCACTATCATCAAGAACCCCGTGCTGCCTGAGGGCGTGCAGCTGCCCACCGAGCCGGTGGGCACCCTGACCGCCTTCGGCAGTCTGACCGATTACGATCCGGTGGAGATCGGCTCGTCGACGGCCGCCCTGCGCGAGGACCCCACCGACCAGACCACGGGCCAGCCGAAGCTCGGCCGCGGTATGGTAGCCAACGGCGGCACGTCCATCTCCGCCAAGGACGAGTTCGCCTACTTGTACAACACGGGCAACGGGGGCACTTCGGCTACGGAGCCCGAGTCGGAGGGATCGACCACGTCCAACACGCGCCGTTCCTTCACGTGGAACTTTGTGGGTCAGAACGACTCCCGCGGCACCCTGAACGCCGGCCAGGCCATCATCGTCGACTTCATGATGCAGTTCTCGCCGAATTCCTCGGCTTCCACCGACGTGGGCAGCGCGCTCGTTTTGTCGTCCTACGCCGACAAGACCGGCTCCTACGACTTCTACGACTGGCCCCTGTTCCAGGTGGAGAACGATCCGGTGACGGGCCAGAAGGTGACGAAGCTCGTGACCAAGGCCATGCTGAACGCCGCCGACAGCTCCATTCAGAAGGACTCCTCCTACCGTTCCGACCTGAACGACGGTAACGGCAACGGCGACCGCTCCGAGACGCTGCTGCGCAAGGACACTTCCTCCATCGGTTGGGCCAACAACGACAACGTGGTGCAGGAGAAGATGGTGCAGCCCGAGTACACCGACGAGAAGTTCTCCAAGCGCTCCCAGACCGCGGCCGTGCCTGAGGGCAGCTCGTACACCTACGAGAACATCCAGCAGTACACGGGCATCAACGAGTCTACGGCGCTTCTGTACAAGCACCCCACCTTCGTGGATGCGCTGCCCTACCCCGGCGACCATATGACGTCCACGTGGGATAGCCGCGCCAAGGCCTACAACCTGCGCCAGTCCCAGTGGTCCGGTTGGCTGGAGGATCTGGACTCCATCAAGGTGGAGTACACCGACACGCGCTCGGTGGAGTCGCTCACCGAGGCCGAGAAAGACGAGCTGGGCCTTACCAACGCCCAGGACGGCGATATTGTGGGCAAGTACGACCTGCGTATCGTCGGAGAGACCGATAAGGTTACCGGCCAGCACCTGGATGCCCAGGCCCAGGTATGGGTGGGCCCCTTCAGCGTGGAGGGAGACGGCGCTGCCAAGAAGATCATCCCGCTTACCCATGAGGATATCGTGCATCCCATCAAGGTGGCCGAAAGCCAGCCCGAGTTCGCCGAGTGGGAGTCCGACAAGGTAGACGAGTTCATGACCCGCTGGGTGGCCGAGCGCACTACGGGCATCGTCGTCGGCGACGATGGCAAGGAAGTTGAAAGCATGTCGGTGTCCTCCTCCATGGCCAAGGCCAACATGGTGGACCTGAACGAGCTGAAGGAGTATGTGAAGGCCCATCCGGCCGAGAAGGAGACTATCACCCGGGCTATCCAGACGGTATGGTGCCGTGTGCTCGACGACAATCTCATCCTCATGGCCCGCAACGGCGACGCGCGTCTGAAGTACACGCTGAAGGCGCCGCTGAACCTTCCCAAGTACCTCGGCAATGCCGGCAAGACCTTCAAGTCCATTGACGGCCTGAAGGAAGACTCCACCGAGCTGCAGAAGCGCCTGTGGGAGACGAGCCAGTGGAACACCTTCATGTCGCAGGTCGACTACCGTTCTGGCGAGAAGGGCCTGACCTATCGCAACCTGGAGGATCGTCCCGCCGGCGTGTACGTGGACGCCCCCGACGGCTACGGCTACATCGGCAGCTACGTGTGGATGGACACCAACTGGGACACGCTGACCAACGACACCGAGGGCGAGCTGACCACCGATACGCTCGGCCGGGAGACCACCTACCACAAGGCCGCCAACGGCCGCTACATCCTGTCCACCGAGAAGTCGGTGAAAGACGGAAAGTACGTATACACCTACGACGGGGGCAAGGACACGAGCGCCCTCATGAAGGACCTCAACTACGACGGCAAGCCCGACGATCCGGGTGTGAACGGCGTGAAGGTAGAGCTGCTGAACGAGTGGGGCGTGCCGGTGAACCGCGAGGGTCAGGCGGTCACCCAGGTGAAGATGGACGCCACCTCTTCGCAGCTGACGTGGGTAAAGGCCGATCCGAAGACCGGTGCGGCCATCCGCGGCCTGTACGGCTACGAGCCGGTGACCACCGCCGAGGGCGTGGACTTGGGCGCCTACGTGTACACCACCGAGTCCGATTACTACAACAACCGGGGCTACTACATGTTCTCTATGCTGACCCCGGGCAAGTACCGCCTGCGCTTCACCTTCCCGAAGCAGTACGCGAACTACGCGCTGACCACCAAGCGCATCGGTGCCACCGAGGCCCCGGTCATCAACGGCAAGGGCGTTGACCAGGGCACCACCGAGAATATCTCCTCCTACATGACGGTGAAGCGCTCGGGCAGCACCATGGTGGCCACCTCCGACGTCATCGACGTGAAGCCGGTGGCCTATGATGCCGACAAGTACTCGGTGGGCCAGGATCCGCAGCACGAGGTGTACGACGCGAAGATGACCAGCTACAACGTGGGTATCGCGCTGCCGGTCACCTACGAGGGCGTGGCCTACCGCGACGACAAGCTGGCCGGTTACGAGGATCAGGAGGAAGATCCCGACTTCGGCGACGGCGACGGCGATGGCGGCGAAGAGGAGGGCCCGGGCAACTCCGGCGGCAACTCCGGCGGCGACATCTTCGGCAAATCGGCTACCGCGTCGGCCGCGCCCGCTGCGACAACCCCCGACCTGACGGGCGAGGCGGGCATCTCCACGATGTCGCTCACGCCCGACAACGCGCCGGCCTACGACGCCTCCAAGGGCGAGCTTCCTCCGTTCATCATGGTGAACGGCAAGCCCACCCTGAACCTGAACAAGTATCTGGAAACCGACGGGTCGGTGGATCCGGAGCTTATCGACGGCGTGCTCGATTGGGTGAACGTGAACCTGGACGAGCCGAATCCCTACGAGTTCGCCCTGGAAGTGGAAGAGCTGCGCCTGAAGAACATGATGGTGCAGGTGATGGTGTACGACGAGAAGACCCGCAGCTGGAAGCAGGCCTACGACACCAACGGCAACAAGGCCATCACCCAAACCGACTGCAACCTGGAGGTGACGCTCGACGGCGGCGCCACCTGGCAGCGCGCCTTCGACGACAACGGCAACAACCTGGTGAGCGCCGAGGTGATCGACGCGCTCGACCAGACCACCGAGTGGCGATGGGTGCCCGCCGCCAGCGGCGCGGCTGCCGAGGCCTCGGGCTCCTTCAAGTTCAACCTGGAGCCGTTCCACAACTACAAGGTGGTCTGCCGCGACACGAAGAACCGCGTGCTGAAGCCCTCGGTTATGAACTGGGAGGACAGCCCGCTGACCCGGCCCACGAAGAACGCCGAGGACCAGACGCTCGATGCCGACGGCAAGCCGAAGGACCAGGTGGCGGCCATGTGGGACAACGACCTGTGGCTGAAGGGCGGCGTGGCCGAGACCAACAGCTTCTACGCCGAGGTGCCCACCGACGCCTCGGGCCGTGCGCTGTACGAGGATCCGAAGAACACCTGGAAGGGCTATAAGATCTACGACAAGCTGGCGCTTGGCTGGATCGACGGCACCAAGGGCTTCCTCGGCAACTACGTGTGGTCGGACAAGAACGACGGCACCGAAACCAGCGGCCTGTTCTACGACGGCCTGCAGGGCGACGTGCCCAATGTGGGCGTCGGCCAGGTGGAGGTGACGCTCGAGCAGTACTACTGGCTGCCCGATGACGCGAAGACTGACGATCCCGCCAACTACGACCCGGGTACGCCGGGCAAGGACGGCACCGGCCAGGGCCGCTGGGTGCTGAACGATTTGGAGTACAAGACCACGCGCTCCACGTCGGCTGGCAGCTATATCTTCAAGGGCGTGTCCACCTATGTGGCCGACCCGAACGCGCCCAAGACCGTGAAGGACGAGGACAAGACGAAATATCTGGCGGGCTACCGCATCCGCATCGACCGCGATGCGCTGAAGCTGGTCACCCGCGACTACGGCGTGACCTTCCGCAACGTTCCCGCGAACCCGCTCACCGGCACCTTCGACGAGGAAGTCGACTCGGATGCCGCCATGGCGGTGCAGCCGGTGAAGGACGCCAACGGCAACGACTACGTGCAGGACGGCAAGGTGGTGTACGCCTACTACCTGAACGAGGCGCCCTCGGCCCGCAACGAGCTGTTCCCGCAGCCTGCGGGCAACGATGACGACGTGGCCTACCAGACCATGGTGGTGCTGGCCGGCGACACCGATGTGGCCGTGCGCAACAGCCTTATCAGCTACTTGACGAGCAACAACATCATAAGCGAGGACGGCGCCGGCGTTCTGACGGTGGATGAGCTGATCGACCGCCTGTCCACCGAGCAGCTGCGCGACTACCTGCTCGCGAACAACGCCATCGAGGAGAGTGACAACCTGAGCGATGCCGAGATGCGCCGTCTGGCCGCCAACCACTCCGGTGCCTCGGATGAGAACGTGCGCCTCGTGAAGGGCGGCTATTCCAACAGCGCCCCGCTGAACTCCTACGACCTAGGTGCCGCCGAACGTATCGAGCACTGGGACGTGGGCTTGGTGGAGGTGCCGCGTTCGGCCATCACCGGCAAGGTGTGGAACGACGATAACTACGACGGCATCATGGACGACGACGAGCCGGGCATGGCCGGCGAGTCGGTGTCGGTGGAGCAGTACTACTATAAGGACGGTGCCTGGGTACGCAACGACCGCTTCGGCGACGACGAGCGCACGAGCGTGGCGGCCAACTGGAAGACCGAGGCCCGTACCGACTTCCAGGGCAACCCCGAGACCTGGTGGGTGCGCGAGTACCCCGGCGTGGACGGGGCCCCGGTGAAGGTGGAGATGAAGGCCGAGCTGGACGGCGACGGCAATCCGCTTCTGGGGGCCACCTATCCCTCCGGCGAGACGGCTGCGGGCGGCTTCGTGACCGTGCACACCGACGAGGAGGGCGTCTACACCTTCGAGAACCTGCCGACCGCCTACACCGATGCCGACGGCGAGCATTACCTGGCTGCCTATCGTGTGGTGCTGAACGGCCTGCACAAGGACGTGGTGACCGACGACGACGGCAACGAGTTGTACGCCACCCCGTGGATGATGACCCACTACCACCAGGGCGACGATGTGGCTGCCGACTCCGACGTGCGCGACAGCGCCTCGCCGGTGCAGGCCTCCTACAAGGTGATCGGCCGTGAGGACGTGGACGGCTCGACGGCGCTGCGTGCCCTGGACGGCCAGATCATCCTGGCTGCCAAGGTGGGCGCCGGTCGTACCCATGCCGGTCAGCCCTCCCAGGTTGAGGTGCCCCGCGCCGACGTGCACGAGGGCGCCGAGGGCACGGTGGCCTACGACTACCTGACCCGTCGCGCCGAGGAGGTACCGGGCGGCGATGTGGGCGAGCTGGCTGTGCCGCGCCGCGAGATCGCTGGCCGTGTGTGGCATGACGCCGACTACGACGGCGTGCAGAAGATGACCGAGAAGGTCACCGACGAGCCGCTGCTGGACGCCGAGGGCAACCCGGTGCTCGACGAGAACGGCCAGCCGGTCATGAAGACCGAGAAGGTGTACGACCAAAGCGAGCCGGGTCTTGAGGGCGAGACGGTCACCCTGACCCAGTACTACTACGACGAGACCCAGACCAATACCGAGGAGGGCGACCCCAACGAGGGCACCCACTGGATTCGCAACAC
>NZ_JBQIIT010000012.1:0-82610 GCF_056795635.1 Adlercreutzia sp.
GCAATCATGGCGAAAGCCACGGTTGCGGGGCCGCTTCAGGATACCGGGCCAACCTTGAGGGGACGAGCCGGGACAGGGCGTGCGCCCGAAGGGTTGCCGCCGGCACCCCTATCCCAGGGCGCCAATCCGCTCCATAGCGCGCTCGGCATCGGCCCGCTCGCCGAAGGCGGTCAGGCGCACGTACCCCTCGCCGGCCGGGCCGAATCCGGCCCCGGGCGTGGTGACGATGGCCGCCTCGCTCAAAAGCCGGTCGAAGAACTCCCACGAACCCATGCCCTCAGGGGTCTTGCACCATATATAGGGGCTGTTCACCGCCCCGTACACCGTGTAGCCCGCCGCCTCCAGGCCCGCTTTGACAAGGCGCGCGTTGGCCCGGTAGTAGGCGATGGTCTCGTCCACCTGGCGAGCGCCCTCGGGCGTGTAAATCGCCTCGGCTCCCCGTTGGATAACATAGGAGGCGCCGTTGAACTTGGTGCACTGGCGGCGGTTCCACATATCGCGAAGGCTCGCCCCCTCGCGCACGAGCGCGCGGGGCACGACGGTGTAGCCGCAGCGGGCCCCGGTGAAGCCGGCGGTCTTCGAGAAGGAGCGGAACTCGATGGCGCAGGTTTCGGCGCCGGGCACCTCGAAGATGGAGTGCGGCACATCCGCGTCCACGATGAAGCGCTCGTAGGCCGCATCGAACATGATAACGGCATCGCAGCCGTTGGCGTAGTCCACCCAGGCCTTAAGCTGGTCGCGGGTGAGCACTGTGCCGGTGGGGTTGTTCGGGCTGCACAGGTAGATGATGTCGACGGGCGTCTCGGGCAGCGCAGGGCAGAAGCCGTTCTCGGCCGTGGTGGGCATGTAGACGATGCGATCCCAGCGCTGGGCATCTCCGTCGTAATCGCCGGCGCGCCCGGCCATGGCGTTGGCGTCCACGTACACCGGGTACACCGGATCGCACACGGCGATGACGTTGCCGGCGGAGAAGATGTCGCCGATGTTGCCGCAATCCGACTTGGCGCCGTCTGAGATGAAGATCTCGTCGGTGCTGATATCCACGCCCCGCGCTGCGAAGTCGCCTCGGGCGATGGCCTCGCGCAGGAAGGCGTAGCCCTGCTCGGGCCCATATCCGCGAAACGTCTCGGATGCGGCCAGATCGTCGACGGCGCGGTGCATGGCCTCGGTGACGGCGGGCACGAGCGGCTGCGTCACATCGCCGATTCCCATGCGGATCAGCTCGGCGTCGGGATGCTCGGCGACAAACGCCGCCGTGCGCCGCGCGATCTCCGAGAAGAGATAGCTTCCCGGCAATTTAGCGTAGTTCTCGTTGACATGGGCCATGGCCGTACCTTTCTCGCGGTTTCGCCCATTGTAGGCGCGCCATGTTACCCGCAGGTTTCGATCATCTGGAACAGGTCGGAGACTGTCCCCGCGAGCAGCCCGCCGGGCAATGCGAGGTGACGCGGCCGCGGTGGGCACCAACGGGGCCGGCCCGCACGCAGCCAAGCGGCAGCGAGGCTCCTGCCAGGCCGCAGCGTGCAGCCTCCCCGCGCGGCCAAGGAGAAGCTGTAAAAGCAAACAGGCTCCGACATCATGCGATGTCGGAGCCTGATTCCAAGCTGGTCGGGTTGACAGGATTTGAACCTGCGGCCCCTTGACCCCCAGTCAAGTGCGCTACCAAACTGCGCCACAACCCGTTGGTGCTTTTGGGCTCGTGCCCAAACAGCTTGATTATAATAACCTTACCCCTTGAAGTTTGCAAGAAGAATTTTTCAAATTTGTCCCAACGGCGCATCCGGCGCGCATGACGCCGGGAGTCCCCTCACAGCCCCAGCCGTTCAGCCAAAGCGCGAAGGGCCTACGCCCCCGATTGGTTCACCAGGTCGATGAGCTCGCCGCGGGTGTGGATGTCCAGCTTCTGGTAGATGCGCTTGGCATGGGACTTCACCGTGTTCTCCGAGACGAACAGACGCTCCGAGATGGCGGGCATGGTATGGCCCTGGGCCAGCAGCAGGAAAATGTCGCGCTCCCGCAGGGTGAAGCCGTAGCGCTCGGCCACGGCGGCGCACCGGGCCGCGAGGGCCTCCTCGGGACTTGTTCCCGCGCCGGCGCCGCCCTCCCCCGCCGACCCGCTCGCCGGCGCTTCCCCGTCCCGCGCCGCGCCGTCACGGTTGCGGAACAGCAGGAGGGCGGCCAGGAGCAGCAGGTACACCGACACGAGGGCCACCGTGGTCAGAGTCAGGTCCCCGGGGCGGATGCTCGCGGCGTTGGCGAAGCCCACGAGCGTGCCCCCGAGGGAGGCGGCCGTGGTGATGATCTGGGCCAGGGAGAACAGCAGCACCGGCGAGATGCGGGTGCACCGAGCCCCGTCGGCCATCATGCACCAGAGGATCAGGGCCGCCACCATGGAGCCCACCTGGGCGAAGGCGTTCACGATGCCGCCGGCGGCGTTCCAGATGAGGGGCAGCAGCAGAAAGCCCGCGGCCGACAGGGGCAGGGCCACCGCGTACAGGCGCCCGAGGTTCAGCGGCTTGCGCACCAGAAGGGCCGGCACGAGCAAACAGCCGATGGCCACCGCGCTCGCCCCCAGCGACGTCTGTTGGAACGCCCCGAGCGAGAGGTCCTGCTGGCCGGATATCTGGAGCATGAGGCCGCCCATGAAACAGAGGATGGCCGTACCGAGAAGCGGGTGCCACAGGCTGCGCCCGAGATCGCGGAAGGCCGGGGCCGAAAAGCCGAAGTCCTCCTCGGCCGCGCGCCCGTCCAGGGCCCGCTTGGCGCAGAGGACGGCCACGAGGAAGATGAGGGCCGACAGGGGCAGCACCGCTGCCGGTGCCACAAAGGTGAACACCCCGTAGAGCACCAGACTCGCCCCATTGCAGACCGTCACGTATATGTAGACGGCCCGCAGGCTCAGCGTCGCCGAGAAACGGGCCCACAGAAGCAGCGCCATCAGATCGGCCGCACCGAGCAGCGCTCCGGCCAGGGCGAGCCAGGGGCCCGTGGTGGCGGCGGCCACCGCGCCGGCCACTTGGAAGACCATGGCCAGCACGAGAAAGCCCACAAGAGCCAAGATCGCGCAGGTGCCCACGAGCACCCAGGTCACAGCCTGTGCGCCCAGAGAGCGGCCGCGGCGCAGCATCCCGTAGACGACCGGGGCCGCCACGGCAGCTGCGGCCATGCGCCCGCCCATGGCGGCACCGGAGAACAGCACGCCCCCGTCGTGGCCGATGGCAACCGCCGGCGACAGCAGCGTGGCGGAGTGGAAGGCCACGAAGCTGAACACGAGGTACAGCCCGTAGCCCGCGGCGAACAGCGCCTCGCGGCCGGAAAGGCCGCCTACCATGTCTCTGATTCGTTGCACAAGTATTTCCTCCCGGGGCCAGTATAGAGGTTTCGCGGGAACGGCCCGGCGGAAACATCGCAGTTTCCGATGATTTTCCCCGAGGCCGCGCGAGAGGCGCCGACACATCTGTTCGGCACTATCGTCCCTGTTCAAGACTATGTTTCATCCCCGCTTCACCTGAATCGTGTGAGGCCTGCGCCACCAGTTCGCGCCAGATTTCACCCGCTGCCTGGTGAAGATGGGCGCCCCGTTTTCCCGTAGAGTGCCTCTCGTCAACGGACGCGGAGAGGCCGCGTCCCCCACGAGACCCTTAAGGGAGGGAATCATCATGGATCAGAATCTCAGCCGTCGCGCTTTTTTGGGACTGGGCGCCACCGCCGCTGCCGCGGCCGGCGCCATGGGGCTTGCCGGGTGCAGCCAGCCGCAGGGCGCCACATCGACGCCCGCCACGGGGGAAGCCGCCACGGCCCCTACGGCCCCGGCCGATTTCGTGCCCAACTTCATGACCGCGCCGGCCGTACCCGAGAACATCGCTGAGACGAAGGACTGCGACGTGCTCGTCATCGGATTGGGCCTGTCGGGCTGCGCGGCCGCCAAGGCTGCGGCCGAGGCCGGCGCGAAGGTCATCGCCGTGGAGAAGTCCCCGGAGCTGGCCGCCGTGTCCATGGCCGGCGACTTCGGCGTCGTGGGCTCGCAGATCCAGAAGGATCTGGGTATCGAGTGGGCCGGCAAGGACGTCATCGTCAACCAGCTCATGAAGGACATGTGCTACCGCCCCACCCCCGACTTCCTCGGCTACTGGTACGACCATTCCGGCGAGGACTTCGACTGGTTCGTGGAGGGGGCCGACTTCGAGGTGCTGAAGAGCACGGCCGCCAACCAGGAGACCGACAAGCCCTGCTACATCCGCCCGAAGTGCTTCCCGGCCCTGGAAGGCTACGACTACACCACTGAGTACTACCCCTACTTCCACGGCACCATCACCACCAACCCCAACATGCAGTGGACCCTCGAGGCCGCCGTGGCCGCAGCCGAGGCCATGGGCGCCGAGATGATCTACGGCACCTGGGGCGAGCAGCTCATCACCGATGAGAGCGGCAAGGTCACCGGCGCCTACGTGCACGACGCCGACGGCGCCTACACCCAGATCAACGCCAACGCCGTGGTGCTCGCTACCGGCGACTGGGGCAACAACCAGGATATGCGCGACTACTACATCCCCTGGGCCAACGAGTTCATGAGCTTCTACACCACCATGGACGCGGCCGGCCAGGTGGGCAACACCGGCGACGGGCACCTCATGGGCCTGTGGGCCGGCGCCCACATGGAGCTGGGGCCCCACGCGCCGATGACCCACCACATGGGCGGCCCCCTGGGCGTGGATGGCTACCTCCAGCTCAATATCAACGGTGAGCGCTTCATGAACGAGGACATCCCCGGCCAGAACATCGCCGACCAGCTCTCCCGCGTGCCGGCCGGCCCGAACCCCATGAGCGGCGCCAACGACCTGCGCTCCTGGCAGATCTTCGATGCCAAGTGGCCCACCGAGATCGACAAGATGCCCGACGGCCACGGCTACGTGAACCACTTCATTCCCGCCGAGGAGGTGGACGCCTACGCCACCGTGCTCTCCGGTTTCGGCCTGGGCTACACCACTAAGGCCATGGTGGAGGGCACCGAGGGCCTCATCGTGGCCGACACCATCGAGGAACTCGCCGAGAAGTGCGGGCTGCCCGTCGAGACCGTCGTGGCCTCCGTCAACCGCTACAACGAACTGTGCGCCGCCGGCCACGATGCCGACTTCGGCAAGGATCCGCGCCGTCTGTTCCCCGTGAGCGAGGCCCCCTTCTACGCCTACCCCTTCGGCAGCGCCGGCATGCTCGTGCTCATGGGCGGCCTGGAAGTGAACAAGAAGCTCCAGCCCCTGAACGCCGAGGGCGCCCCCATCGAGGGCCTGTATGCCACCGGCAACGTCCAGGGCGGCCGCTACCTCGTGGAGTACCCGGTCACCGTGGCCGGCATCTCGCTGGGCACCGCCCTGTCCTTCGGGCGTTTGGCCGGCATGAACGCCGCCGGCGCCGACATCGAGGCGAAGAGCCAGGCTTAGGGCCCTGCCGCAGGCGGGAGCGCGCAACCGCCCCACTCGCCCCAAAGCGCCATCCCCGCAAGCGCCCGCTGCTCCCCTCCCGCAGCGGGCACTTTTCCGTTTCCCAATGGCAGTAGCCGAATGCCCCTATTTGAGTACGTTCCAAAAAAGTGGACAAAAACGGCTCGAGTGAGCTCTGCGCCGACGCTTTTCTCGCTATGAATGCGATCTGGGATGGCCTTCTGGCTACGCGAGGCGCATTTTTTACTGAAAAACTAGGTGAGGCAGCCCTCTGCGAGCTCACTCGAGCCGTTTTTGTCCACAATATCGAAAAATGCTCGCATTGAACCGCCGGCCCCTTGCAAACGAGGGCGCACCCGGGCGCCCTCGTACAACATCAGTTATGAATAGCGCGAGGCCGTACCGCCCGCGCCCGCCGCCTAGCGCTCAGTGCCGTCGCCGAACAGCAGGTCGTGCTCCAGGCCCGTGAGCTCGCTGCGCGCCTGCTCCCGCAGGTTGTTCAGGCCGGCCAGGTACTGGCGGTAGAGCACCACGGTAAGGTAGCGCCCCTCCCGGGTGAGCGTCAGCTCGTCAGCGTTGTCGGTGGCAAAGGCGCCGTTGGCCCGCATGAAGGCCATCTCCACGGGCAGGCCCCGCTCCACCGATACGCCGAAGTCGCGCTTGAACTCGTGCTTATCGAAGCGCAGGCTGTACAGCTGCAGCAGGAACTTGTAGCGCATGAGATCGCGGCGCGGCAGGTCGGTGCAGCCCATGAGCGGCAGGCGCCCCTCCCCTACGATCTGCGCGTACTCCTCTAGGTTGAAGGTGTTCACGAACAGGTTGTCGCCCAAATGGGTGATGGAGCCGCTTCCCACGCCCACGCACTCCTCGTAGGCCACAGCGTACTCGTCCACCTCCAGGTTCTGACGGCGGCGCAGGTTCTCGTCGAGCCGGTTGAAGGTCCACAGGGTGCGGCGCTCGAAGAAGGGCGCCTCGCCCTCGTTCAGAATCTCGTCCAGAATATAGTAGAAGCGGCGCTCCTTGTCGTAGTCCATCTTGCCGAGGACGTTCTCCATCTTCCGCGTGGTGGCGTTGGACTGGTACAGGGGCGAGAAGGTGGTCTGGTGGCACCCGCAGGTGGCGATCTTCTCGCAGTCGTTGATGAGGATGTCCTCGGTCTGGGACGGGAAGTTGAAGATCATGTCCACATTGAGCGACTCGAAGTACGGGGCCGCCTCGCCGATGCGCTCGAAGATCTCCTCGGCGCTACCGTACTTCTCGTAGCGGTCCATCTGGCGCAAGAGCTCGTTGTCGAAGGACTGCACGCCCACCGACAAACGCTGGATGCGACCCTTGAGCTTATCTAGATACGAGGGGATGAGGTGGTTCGGATTCGTCTCGGAGTTCACCTCGCGGATGGAGAACAGGTCGCGGGCGTAGTCGATGGTCTCGCACAGCTCGTCGATATCCACCGTGGGCGTGCCGCCGCCGATGTACGCGCTCTCGAAGTCGTACCCCTTCTCTTTCAGAAGGCGCATCTCCTCCCGCAGGGCCTTGAAGTAGGCCCGGGCCCGCTCCTCCCGGTAGGGGAAGCGGTTGAAGGAGCAGTAGGGGCACAAACGCTCGCAGAAGGGCACGTGCACGTAGAGCGTGTAGGCACGGCCGGGCACCGGATCGGGCAAGGTGCCCGAAGGCACCGGGTGCAGCGCCAGGGTCTTGTCGGTCATGGAACGAACCACCGTGGTGAGCAAGCGCTCTGAGAGCATGGGGAAACCTCCTGGTTGGTACAAGCGTAAGGGGCATTGTAGCACGACCGGGAAGGTAAGGCTTGACCTGGCGGGAGAGGTTGTAGGGAATGTCCACGGGCAGCGCGCGACAGTCAGGGCGGCCGCGGGGCGCACGGGGACGCACCGTACCGCCGGCAGTCGGCGCGGGCGGGGCGCAATGGGGCGGGAGGATTCCAACAAGGGCTCCGGGAAAAGCCGCCGGCCCTCTTTCCGGGGAAGGGCCGAGGGCCGGCGGCAGAACGGGGAGGCTCGAGGGGTGCCTAGAGGTAGGCGTCGACGTCGGTCTTCTCCCAGGTGGCCAGCACTGCCTCGCCCCGGGTCTCGGTGGCAGCCGCCGCGCCGGCGATCTTGCCGAACACGAGGGCCTGGATGAGGCCGTTGCCGCTCATGTAGGCCGCGCCACCGCGGGAGGAGAAGCCCTCGGTGCAGCCGCCGGCGGCGTAGAGCCCCTCGATGAGGCTCTTGTCGGCCCGCAGCACATGGCCGGCGACGTCGGTGGCCATGCCGCCCTGGGTGTGGCGGATCTCGCCGGTGAGCTTCACCGCATAGAAGGGGGGCTCGAAGGCAGCGGGCAGATGGGAGCGGTTGAACTTGTCCATGCCCGCGGGAATGGCCTCTTGGTAGGCGGCAATCGTCCGCTCCAGCTTGGCGGGATCGGCGCCGATGGCCGCGGCCAGTTCGACGGCCGAGGCGGCCGTGGCCACGATGCCCTCCTCTTCCCATTCCGCGAACTTCGCGCTCTTCTCGCGCTGGATGTCGGTGAAGACAAGGTACCCGATACCGTCGGGCTGGGCGAGCACGTGGGGCGACAGCTCGGAGTAGCCGCCGTACTCGTTCATGAAGCGGTTGCCGTCCCGGTTCACGATGATGCCGCCGTTGTTGGCCACGCCCTGTTCCAGGGTCTTGTCGTTGTCCACCCCGTGGAAGGCGTGGCCCTGGTAGGCACCCATGTTCTGCAAGTCGGCGCCGAGCTCGGCGGCCCAGAGGATGCCCTCGCCGGTGGCGCCGGGGGCGACCACCTTCACGGCGGGAACGGCCTCGGGGCAGTACTGCTCGAGCATGTCCGGGTTGTTGGCGAAGCCGCTCGTGGCGAGCACGGTGTTGCCGGCGAAGATGGCCACGGCCTCGCTTCCCCGCTTGCCCCAGGCGCCCACGACCGCATCGCTCTCGTCGTCGAGCACGAGCCCCTGCATCTCACAGGAGAGCAGCGTCTCGATGGCGCTCTCGGCCTCCATGCTGGCAATGAGCGCGTCGGTCAGCCCCGCGCCGGCGCCCTCGGTGGTGTGCATGCGGTAGGCGGTCTGGCCGAAGTAGAGCGCGTCGTCCACGGACCAGACGGCCCCATGGCCCTCGGTCCATTCCACGATGTCGCGGGACTGCTCCACCACGGTGTACACCAAATCGGGACGGACGCTGTAGTTGCTCGGCCGCATGATGTCCATGACGCAGGCGCCGATGCTGTCGCCATCCTCCTTCGCGAGCTGCTGGGCGGTGCCCACGGCCGGAATCTTGCCGCTGGAAAGCGTCGTCGCGCCCCCGAGGGCGGAGGTCTTCTCGCACAGGATGACGCCCGCCCCCTGCTCGGCCGCGGCCAGGGCCGCGCACAGCCCCGCCCCGCCGCCGCCGATGACGAGCACATCGGTCTCCAGGGCGGTGCGGTCGGCCACCTCCGCCGCGCGCTTGGCGTAGCGCAGCGCCAGGGCTTCCCCCGCCGGTGCGCCCTCGGCGGGGGCGGCTCCCCCGGCGGCCGGAGCGCAAGCGGCCAGGGCGCCGCCCGAGGCCAGTGCCATCGATCCGAATGCCAGGCCCTTCAGTACGTCTCTACGGGTGAAGTTTCCCATTGTCTCCCCTTCTCTTCCAAGCCGGGCCCTCTGCCCGGCGACGGAGAAGACTATACGGGGCAATCCCTGGCGGCGAAAAGAAACACTTTCGGGCCGTCATGCGCAACGCCGCCCATTGCGCTTCCCCATCTTCCCTGGTCAAGGCCCTGCTGCCCTTCCGTCTTCCCGGGCCTGGCCGCCCGAGAGAACGGGCAATCGCTTGCGCAGCCGGGACACTTCTCCTATATTTGGGCCCCGAGGGGACCCGCATGGGCCCGGCATCCGCCATGAGCCGAGGGAGGAAGACCATGGCACTGTTTCGCCTGAGCGCCGAGCAGCGGCGCTACTTCTACGCACTGTGCGCGACGCGCAACATCACCAAGGCCGCTGAGAGCCTCTATCTGTCGCGCCAAGGACTCTCCCGCAGCATGCGCGGGCTCGAGCGAGCCGTGGGGGTGACGCTCTTCGCCCGGGGCAAGCACGGCGTGGAGCTGACCCCGGCCGGCCAGATGCTCCTGCGCCACTTGCAAGAGGAGGACCGGGCCTGGGAGGCGTGCCTGGAGACCATCCGCGCCCTGGAGGGCGACGGGTGCGAGACGGTGCGGGTGGGGCTGCTCAGCATGTTCGTTGGCTACGATCAGAAGCGGCTGCTGCTCTCGCGCTTCGAGGAGGACGAGGGGCTGCGCCTCGAGATCGTCGACGGGGACCACGACGCCTTCTGGGAGGCCATCGCCGTGGGGGACCTGGAGTGCGCCATCACCATCCGGCCGCCGGACCATCTGGGACTGCCCTCCATCAAGCTCGCCGACGACACGCTCTCGGTGCTGCTGAGCTGCGACGACCCCCTCGCCCGCAAGACGGCGGTGGACTTCGCCCGCGACCTGCGCGGCAAGACCGTCGTGCAGACGAGCCCCTACAAGGGGCGGCTCTACGAGACCATCTTCCGGAACCACGGCATCTTGAGCGAGTCCATCCTCCATGACCGCAATCTCATGCTGGCCCAGGTGTCCTGCCGCCACCAGTGCTTCATCATCCAGACCGCCTACGCCCGCGAGCTGACGACCGACGAGGTGTGCCGCCGGCCCCTCGTGAACGCGCCGCTGGCCATGGCGTCCCACTTCGTCTTCCGGCCCGACCTGTCCGAGCGGGCCCTGCGGGTGGCCCGGGAGCTGCTCAGCGGCTTCTCCAAGGCGGAGGAGCTCGATGCCTACCTGGCCGCCCGCTCCCCCGCCGAGCCGTCGCCCACGTAGGGGGCGAGCACCGAGGCCAGCACCTTCAGATGGGCTCGGGACTTGTTGAGGCAGGGCACGTAGACGAAGGCCTCGTCCTCGCCGATCTGACGGTGAGCCCCCCGACGGAAGCCCTCGGCCGCTCGCTTCATCGACGCAGTCCGGGCAACGTCGCGGTGCGCCTCCAAGTGCGCGTCGCAGTGGGCGGCGCGCTTGCCGGTGTTCTCCAGAGCGCCGGGTTCCTCGTCGGCATCCACGATCTCGCCAGCCAGGGCCGCGCGGTAGATCGGCTCCAACTCGTGAGGCACGTCATAGAGGGTCTCCAGACAGTCCACGGCGAAGTTCGGGCACACCATGAACAGGCGCCCGTCCCCTTCGGCGGCCTGGGCCAGACGCACGAGGGTCGGCCGCGTGAAGGGGGAAAGCCAGGTGCGGCCCTTGTCGAAGCGGCTCTGGTAGCTGATGGTCCAGCTGCGACGATCGAGCCCCAGCTCGCCGGCGACGGCCAGGGAAGTGGCCCCGGTCTGCAGCTCGTAGGTATCCCCCGCCTCGATATCCTTCAGCGGAATGGAGTGGTAGGAGAACAGCAGTCGGTCGCCCCGCTCCTCGGAAAAGCCCGCGTTGCGGATGGAGGCGGCAATGGCCCGCACATAGACGGGATTCTCACCATAGTTGTCGACGAAGTCCACCTCGCCCTTGAAGTGGGCGCGGCGCACGGCCCGGGCCAACCCGTCGGCTACCGAGGCCGTAGTGGACAGGGCCGACTGCGGGTACATGGGCAGGGCCACGATGCGGGTGCACCCGGCCTCCTTCAACTCGCGCACCGCCTGCTTCAAGGTGGGCTTCCCGTAGCTCATGGCCGCGCGCACCTCCACGGGCATACCCTGCTCGCCGTAGTAGTCGGCCAGGCCCTGTTCCAGGGCCCCGTAGGCCACGGCCATGGGCGATCCGGCGGCCGTCCAGATGGCGCGGTACTTCTCCGCTGAGGCCCGGGAGCGCTTGCCCAGGATGACCGTGTGCAGCAGCAGCCACCACACGGGCCGCGGCATGGGGCAGATGCGCGGGTCCATGAGGAACTGCCCCAGGTACTTGCGCACCGCCTTGGGGGTGGGGGCGGCGGGGGTGCCCGTGTTCGCGATGATGACGCCCACCTTGGGGGTGGCCGGAACGGCCTTCTTCTTAGGCACGGGGCACCTCTCCTTCCACCGAGGGTACGGGCGCCGCCTCCATGAGGGCGGCCACCTCCCGCCCGGCCTCGGTCTTGCCGAGGGAGCGGGGCGCGAGCGCATCCAGAGCCTCCCGCAGATCGCGGGGCAGCTGGTCCGCGAAGGCGAGGGGCTCGCCGGTCACGGGATGCTCGAAGCCGATGCTGTAGGAATGGAGGAACTGGCGGCGCAAGCCCAGCTGGGCCCGCTCATCGCGGGGCCCGTGGGCGTTGTAG
Source organism: Adlercreutzia sp. (assembly GCF_056795635.1). Lineage (NCBI taxonomy): Bacteria > Bacillati > Actinomycetota > Coriobacteriia > Eggerthellales > Eggerthellaceae > Adlercreutzia > Adlercreutzia sp. Next base: position 11,695 of record NZ_JBQIIT010000012.1, read on the forward strand.
ACCGGATCCCCCACGATGGGGTGGCGCGTGTACTGCATGTGCACGCGGATCTGGTGGGTGCGGCCCGTGAACAGCTTGCACTCGATAAGGCTGTAGCCGTCGTCCTTGGGCCCGTGCTCGAAGCGCTCCAGCACACGGAACGTGGTGATGGCCTCCCGAGCGCTCGGCACGTCCCGCACGGCCATGCGGCAGCGCTCGTCGGCCGACCGGGCGATGGGGGCGTCGATCATGCCCGTGTCGTGGGCCATGATGCCGTGGACGAGGGCGAGGTAGTGGCGGTCCACGGCGCGGTCCTGGATCTGGGCCATGAGCTCACGGCCGGCCTCGTCGCTCTTGGCCGCCAGCATGAGCCCGCTCGTATCGCGGTCGAGACGGTGCACGATGCCGAGGCGGTCGGCCTCCTCCCCTTGCACGTTGCAGAGGTTCTCCTCTCCGCAGTGCCAGATAAGGGCGTTCACCAGAGTGCCGTGGCTATGATCCACCGAGGGGTGGCACACGAGCCCCACCTGCTTGGACAGCACAAGCATGTCATCATCCTCGTAGCGGATGTCCAGATCGATGGGCTCGCCGTAGACCACGACGGACTCCGGCTCGTCGTCGGCCTCGTAGACGACGGTGTCGCCGGCGGCCACGGCGTGCTTCTTGGAAACCGTCGCGCCGTTCACGAAGACCCGGCCGTCCTCGATGGCCCGGGCCGCAGCCGAGCGAGAGCCGTAGAGCCCCCGGGCGGCGCAGAGCGCGTCCAGACGCGAGCCCGCGTCGTCAGCGCCGACGATATGGCAGAGGGAACGGGCCATGTCACTCACCATCCTCGGGGCGGGCGGGAGCCGGGCCACCCTCGCGGCGCGCAGACCACAGCATGCCGCCGAAGAACAGGACGAAACCGCAGGTGACGCCGATGTCGGCCACGTTGAAGGTAGGGAAGCTAATGAAGGTGGTGTCGATGAAGTCCACCACATAGCCCAAGGTGAAGCGATCGAGGGCGTTGCCGAGGCCGCCGGCCACGATGAGAGCGCAGCCCAGCACCTCGGCCCCGTTCGCCCGCCGGGCCACGAGAACAAGGTAGGCGGTCAGGGCCGCGCACACCGCCAGGGAGAGCACTCCCAGAGCGAAGGTGGAGTCGCCGAACATGCCCCAGGCGGCGCCGGTGTTGTGGGCCACGCGGAACTGGACGAGCCCCAGGAAGGGCCCGGCCACGACCGAGCCCACGGGAAAGCCGTTGAAGTAGGCCTTGGTGGCGATGTCGGTGCCGAGCCACAGCACCGCCACCGCGGCGAACAGTATCAGGTTGCGGCCCCGCAGCGACCGCTTGTCCGTGCCGACCGCCACTTACTCGACCCCGTAGCCCAGAACGTCCAGGGCATCGCCGCAGCGCTCGCACACGTCGGGGTGCACCGGGTTGCCGCCCAGGGTGCGGATGTTCCAGCAGCGCGGGCACTTCTCGCCCGCGGCCACGGTCACCGTGGCGGACACCTCGTCGTCGGCGCCTTCCTCGAAGGCCACCGAGGCCACGATGAACAGCTCCTCGAACACGGCGGCATCGAAGGTGCGGGCCGTGGCCACCACAGCAGCCGGAGCGCACACCACGACGGCGGCCTCCTGGCTCTTGCCGATGATCTTCGCCGCGCGCGCGTCCTCCAGGGCCTTGGTGACCACCTCGCGCACGGCCATCATCTCCTCGAAGGCGGCCACAGTCGCAGCGGCCCCGCCGGGCACGGCCGGCGTGAAGTCGGTCGGGCGCGGCCAGCCGGCCAGCTGCACGGAGGCGGGACGGCCCTCCTCGGCGCGGAACGCCGGCGGGAAGTGGTCCCACACCTCGTCGGTGGTAAACGACAGGATGGGGCTCATCACGCGCACGAGCACCTCGAGGATGTTCATGAGCACGGTCTGCACGGCGCGGCGGCGCACCGACGCGGGCGCCTCGGCGTAGAGGCGGTCCTTGGTCACGTCCATGTACACGGCCGACAGGTCGTTCACGTAGTCGTAGAGCGCACGGTATACGCCGTTGAACTTCAGGGCCTCGTAGGACGCCTCCACGTCGGCCAGCAGCTGCACGGTGCGCACCATCTGCCACTGGTCGATGGGCTCAAGCTCGTCCCAGGCCACGAAGTCGGCGGGACCGAAGTCGTCCAGGTTGCCCAGCAGGAAGCGGAAGGTGTTGCGGAAGCGGCGGTAGGCATCGGACACCTGCTTCAGGATGCTGTCGGAGATGGACACGTCCTGGGAGTAGTCGCAGGAGGACACCCACAGACGCAGCACATCGGCGCCGAACTTGTCGCAGACCTCGGCCGGGTCGATGCCGTTACCGAGCGACTTCGACATCTTGCGGCCCTCTTCATCTACCGTGAAGCCGCAGTGCATGACCGAGCGGTAGGGCGGCACGCCGTAGGCGCCGATGGAGGTGAGCAGCGACGACTGGAACCAGCCGCGGTGCTGGTCGGAGCCCTCCAGGTACAGATCGGCCGGGAAGCGCAGGCCCTCACTCTCGCGGTGGCGGCACACGCTCGTGTGGGACACGCCGGACTCCCACCACACGTCCAGGATGTCCTTCTCGGGCACCAGCTCGGTGCAGCCGCAGGCCTCGCATTTGGTGCCCCGGGGCAGGTACTCGGACGGCTCCATGGTGAACCAGGCATCGGCCCCCTTGGTGTTGAACAGCTCGATGACCGCGTCGAAGGTGGCCTCGGTGGCTACCGTGCTGTTGCACTTGGCGCACTTGAACACGGGGATGGGCACGCCCCAGCTGCGCTGGCGGGAGATGCACCAGTCGGGACGCTCGGCCACCATGGACCCGATGCGGTTCTTCGCCCAGGCGGGCACCCAGTTCACCTCGGAGTTGATGGCCCGCAGGGCGTCCTCGCGCAGGGCGTTCTTGTCCATGGACACGAACCACTGGTCCGTGGCGCGGAAGATGACCGGCTGGTGGCAGCGCCAGCAGTGCGGGTAGGAGTGGTTGATCTTCTTCTCGGCCACGAGGGTACCCTGCTCGCGCAGCCAGTCGATGATGACCGGGTTGGCCTCGTCAGTGGACAGGCCCGCGAACTGGCCGGCCTCGTCGGTGAACACGCCGTTGTCGTCCACGGGCATGAGCAGCGGGATGTCGAACTCCAGGGCCACCAGGTAGTCGTCCTGGCCGTGGCCGGGGGCCGTGTGCACCGCACCGGTGCCGGTGTCCAGAGTGACGTGGTCGCCGTAGATGACCGTGCCCTGAATGTCGTGGCGCACCGGCGCCGTGTAGGTGAGGCCGAACAGCTGCTTGCCCTTCAGGGCCACGGGCTCGCCCGCGCTATCGCGCACGAAGTCGTAGCCCTCCCAGCCGGCCACCTCGGCCACGGTCTCCACCAGCTCCCGGGCCATGATGAGGTTGCCGTCGGGGGTGGTCACCATGACGTAGTCGGCCTCGGGGGCCAAGGACACGGCGGTGTTGGCCGGCAGCGTCCAGGGGGTGGTGGTCCAGATGAGGAGGAAGGCGTCGCCGGCGGCCCCGTTGGCCTCGAAGATGCCGGGCATGGCGTCCAGCTTGAACTTCACGTAGATGGAGGGGGACACCTCATCACCGTACTCGATCTCGGCCTCGGCCAGAGCGGTGTGGCAATTCGTGCACCAGTGGATGGGCTTGCGGCCGCGGTAGACCGAGCCTTTCAGGTACAGGTCCTTGAACACCTCCACGTTGCCGGCCTCGTAGTTCGGGATGAAGGTGAGGTAGGGGTGCTCCCAATCGGCGTTCACGCCGAGGCGCTTGAAGCCCTCGCGCTGGATGTCCACGTACTTCTCGGCCCACTCGCGGCAGAGCTGGCGCAGCTCGGGCTGGCTGATCTCGGCCATGCGCTCGGGGCCGATGGTCACCTCCACCATGTGCTCGATGGGCTGGCCGTGGCAGTCCCAACCGGGGATGTAGGGAGTGAAGTACCCGCGCTGGGCATGGCTCTTCACCACGAAGTCCTTGAGGATCTTGTTGAAGGCGTGGCCGATGTGGATGGGGCCGTTGGCGTAGGGCGGCCCGTCGTGAAGGATGAAGGGCTTGCCGTCGGCGTTCTTCTCGAGCACGCGGCGGTAGATGTCCATCTCGCGCCAGGTTTCCAGGCGCTTGGGCTCCTTCTCGGGCAGATTGCCGCGCATGGCGAAATCAGTCTGCGGCAGGTTCATCGTGTCCTTGTAGTTGTTTGCCACCTTGACTCCCTATCCTTCTCGTCCGGGTTCCAGCGTATCGGTCAGGGCCCGCACGCAGGGCCCGTATGGGTAACTGGTCAAGTATACGGCAACGAGACGCGCCCGTGAACAGCCGCGTCCCTCCCCTGCGCGGAAAAACCGCGGGCGGGGCCGGGACGCAGCCGATCCGAGCACCGGCCGAGCGGGGCCGCACCCCCCGATCCGGGAAGGCGGCGGGCCGCGCCGCGCGCCCACGGCCGCAGACCGGCCGTGCGCCCCAACAAGGAGCAGGAAGGTTACCGTTTCAATTCCCGCCTCTTTCCCCTATCACGACAGGGTATCCATGGGCTAGAATAGCGCCAGCGACAAAACGGGCCGCGCAGGAGACAGCGGAACCGAAACCCCTGATAGGAGCATCCATGAGCTTTGCCATCGTCACCGACTCGTCGAGTAATCTCACCGAGGAGATCATCGACCGGTTCGACCTGTCCGTCCTGCCCCTCACCTTCATGGTGGACGGCGAGGAGTACCGCAGCTACCTCAAGGGCGAGAAGACCGACCTCGCCCAGTTCTACACCATGATGCGCGAGGGGAAGGTCATCACCACGTCGCTGCCGAACCTGCAGGAGTCCCGCGAGACCATCGAGGCCCTGCTGAAGGCGGGCACCGACGTGCTCTATCTCGGCTTCTCCAGCGGACTTTCCGGTACCTACCAGGCCATCGAGCTGCTCCTGTCGGAGCTGGCCGGGCTCTACCCCGAGCGCACCGTGGCCTCGGTGGACACCCTGGCGGCCTCCGGCGGCCAGGGACTGCTCGTCACCTACGCCGCGAAGATGCGCGAGCAGGGCGCTTCCCTGACCGCGGTGCGCGACTGGGTGGAGGATCACAAGCTGCACCTGGCCCACTGGTTCACCGTGGACGATCTCATGTTCCTGTTCCGCGGCGGGCGGGTGTCCCGCACGGCGGCCTGGGCCGGCACCATGCTCAACATCAAGCCGGTCATGCACGTCGACGACGAGGGGCACCTCATTCCCCTGGAGAAGGTGCGCGGCCGTAGGAAGTCCCTCAAGGCCCTCGTGGACCACATGGAGCAGACCGCCGATGCGCCCGTGGCCGGCCAGACCGTCTACATCACCCACGGCGACTGCCTGGAGGACGCCGAGTACGTGGCCGGCCTGGTGCGCGAGCGCTTCGGGGTGACCGACATCATGATCAACTGGGTGGACCCGGTCATCGGCGCCCATTCGGGCCCGGGCACCATGGCCCTGTTCTTCCTGGCCAGTGAGCGCTAGCCTCCCCTCCCCCCCGCTCGCTTTCGCCGGCCCCGATTCGCCTCCCCCCCCCGGAGCCGCGGATCGGAGCCGTTTCTTTTTCGCCGTCCCCTTCACTAGAACGGTTGTTCGATGCTACAATGGGGCCATGGAAGATTTCGACGACATTCCCCTGCCGCCCTGGGAGGGCCCGGCCATCCTGCTCGTGGATCTGGACGCCTTCTTCGCCTCGGTGGAGCAGCTCGACCATCCCGGCTGGCGGGGCAAGCCCGTCATCGTGGGCGGTGATCCGCACGCCCACGGGGTGGTGTCCACCTGCTCCTACGAGGCCCGGGCCTTCGGCGTGCGCTCGGCCATGGCCGCCTCGCTCGCGCGGTCGCTGTGCCCCGACGCCATCTGGACCCACGGCAGCTTCCACCGCTACCGGGAGGTGTCGGCGGCCATCATGGCCATCCTGCGCGACGAGACGCCCCACGTGCAGCAGGTGTCCATCGACGAGGCCTTCATGGACGTCTCCCCCACCGCCGTGAACACCGAGCATCCCGTCGCCATCGCCCGCCGCATCCAAAAGCGGGTGGCGGCCCTCGGGGTCACCTGCTCCATCGGGGTGGGGGCCACCAAGTCCGTGGCGAAGATCGCCTCGGACCGCGACAAGCCCCGGGGACTCACCGTGGTGTACCCGGGCACCGAACGGGCTTTCCTGGGGCCCTTGCCCGTGCGCACCATGAGCGGCGTGGGGGCCGCGGCCGAGCAGGCCCTCCTCGCCGCCGGCGTGCGCACCCTGGAGGAGATGGGAGCCGCCGAGGCGGCCCTGCTGCGGCGGGTGTTCGGGAAGAACGGCGAGATGATGCGCGATCGGGCCCTCGGGCGCGACCGCTCGGCCGTGGAAGAGGACGACACGGTGAAGTCGGTCTCCAACGAGGTCACCTTCGCCGAGGATCTCACCGAGCGCGCCGATATCGAGGCGGCCCTGTCCACCATCGCCGCCAAGGTGGGGCGCCGTCTGCGGCGCAAGGGGCTCGCCGGGCGCACCGTGGCCATCAAGGTGCGCTTCTCCGACCGCACCACCCACTCGGTGCACCGGTCGCTGGCCGCCCCCACCGACGACGACATCGCCCTCATCCCCCTGCTCCACGCCATGATCGACGACCTCTGGCTGCCCGGGGCCCGGGTGCGGCTGCTCGGCGTGGCCGTGAGCAACTTCCGCGAGGACGCGGTGGTGCAGGAGAGCCTCTTCGACGGGGGCGCCTTCGAGGAGGACCGGGCCGAGGCCGCGCCGCTCATCGGGGACGCGGCCAAGCGCCGCGATCTTCTGCGGGCCACCGATGCCCTGCGCGACCGCTTCGGGGACGACACGGTGCGCTTCGGCTTCGAGCTGCGCAACGCCGGCAACACCACGGGCAGCTCGTCGAAGAACGTGGAAGATTACAAGTAGCGAGGGCTCCCTAGGAGCGGTTCAGACCGTAGAGCTCCACGAGGCCGCGCAGGCCCAGGCTCTGATCCACGGCCGCCTCGTGGGTCATGAGGGCGGCGATGGCCTCGGCACCCCGCCCCGTGAGCACCACCGACGTTGAGTAGCCGACCTCGGCCCAGATCATGGCGATGAGCCTGTCGATGCGGGCCACCTCCCCCATGACGATGCCCGACCGCATGGCCGTCTCGGTGGTGCGGCCCAGCAGGGTGCGGGGCGCGCGCAGCCCCACAGCGGGCAGTTGGGCCGCCCCCTCGGCCAGGGCCGCGGCCCCCAGGCCCATGCCCGGCGCGATGATGCCGCCCTTGAAGGACCCCTCCCGGTCGAGCAGCTCGAAGGTGGTGGCGGTGCCCATATCCACCACGAGCACCGGCGCGCCCCAGGTGGACTTCGCGGCCACCATCTCGGCCACGCGGTCGGCCCCCACCGAGGCCGGATCGGCGAAATCCATCTTCAGGCCGCTCTTCAGCCCCGGTCCCACGGTAAGCGGGCGTGTGCCCGTCAGGCGCCGGGCCGCCTCCACCCATACCTCGGTGAGGGCCGGGAACACCGAGGCGATGATGGCGCCCTCGGCCAGGGGCGCCCGCTGCGGCAGGGCCGTTCCATCGAGAACTGCCCCCGGCTCCACGGTCGCCAGGCCACGGGTCGCGGCATCGTAGAAGGTCATCACGGCGGCCACGGCCTCATCGGGTGTGCAGCCCGCATCGGTGCCGACCGACCACTGGGCCGCCAGCACGCCATCCACGGCCAGACCGAGCCGCGTGCGAGTGTTGCGAATGTCGATGGCCAAGAGCAAACTCATCTTTTCCCCTATCCCCCATGTTCCGATATCACTGGTTCGCCCCAGGAAGTCAGCGAGGTTCCGACAGGTGCCTGGAATTGTGCTGAACCGCGGCTGAGCGGCCTTCGGGCCGTGAGGGAAAGCGGTGAAGCGCAAGGCCGGGTGCCTGTCGGAACCGCAGCGTCGGCGTTCCCGTCGTTGCGTCAGCAACGACGGAACAATTAGTTGAATTTGAAAATCTTCTGGGCGATCTGGTAGCCCTTGAGTCCAATCTCCTCGCCGGCCTTCGTGGGCAGGTTCGTGGCCAGGTTCAGAGCGTTGGAGCGCACCCGCCGGTACAGCGAGGGGTTCTGCTCCTTCAGGTAGGCCCAAATGCCCTTCAGATCCTCCTCGTCCTGCTCGCCGCCGCGCATGCGCAGAAACACCGAGCAGATGCACATCATCATGGACAGGTAGTTGCGCAGGTAGTGGCGCAGATGGCGCTCGCGCACGGCCTGGGGATCCACGTTGTCGATCATCTGGCGCGTGACGCGCAGCTGCTGGTCCATGCGGCCCATCATCACTTTCTCGTTGACCGACTGGTCCTCGCGCCCGATGAAGTAGCGATAGGCGTCCACGTTGAAGTAGCGGATGGTGCGCACGTGCACGAGGGGCTCGTAGACGAAGATGTTGTCCACGTAGAACGTGTGCTCGGGCAGGGTGAGGCCCATCTTGCGCAGCATGTCGGCGCGGTAGTACACCGAGTGCATGAGCAGGTACTGGGAGGGCAGGAAGGTGCCCACCTCGTGCCAGCCGAACTCATAGCCCTCGGGCAGCACGTTGGCGTAGCCCATGACCTTCTGCACGCCCTCATCCACCTTCTCGTAGACGTAGTTGGCCACCACCATGTCGCAGGGCACCGGCGCCTCCACCTGGCTGCGCATGTACTCCATGAGCGGCTGCATGGCGGCCTCATCGAGCCAGTCGTCGGAATCCACCACCTTGAAGTAGAACCCCGTGGCGTTGGCAAGGCCCGTGTTCACCGCGCCGCCGTGGCCCTTGTTGGGCTGGTGGATGGCCCGCACGATGCCGGGGTGCTCCGCCTCCCAGCGATCGGCGATCTGGGCGGTGTCGTCCTTCGTGGAGCCGTCGTCCACCAGCAGAATCTCGATGTCCTCGCCGCAGGTCAGAAGCGTTTCCACGCAATGGTCCATGTAGGCGGCGGAGTTGTAGCAGGGAACGGCGAAGGTGATGGTCTTCACGGCGAAACCTCCTAGAGGGCGGGCGTGGCGGACGAGACGGCGTCGGGAGCGGCCGCATCGGGATGATCGAGGGACCACAGGATGCGGTCGGCGGCGGCCAGGGCGTCCACGACCACCTTGTCCATGTTGAAGTAGCGGTACTCGGCCAGACGGCCCAGCGGGTAGAAGTTCGGCAGGGCGTCGGTCAGGCGGCGGTAGCGCTCGTAGAGGTCGGCGTTGTCGCTGTTAATGATAGCGTAATAGGGAATCTGAGTCGCGGGATCCTCGTAGGCCCGGGAGTACTCCTTCATGATGGTGGTCTTCGAGCCCTTCTGCTCGGTGAGCCACTTGAACTCCGTGACCCGGGTGTAGTCCTCGGTCACCGTGTAGTTCACGGTGCCGGCGGGCAGATGGTAGTCCTCCTCAAAGGTCTCGTAGACGAAGTCCAGGGAGCGGTAGGGCAACCGGCCGAAGCGGGCCAGGAACAGCTCGTCGAGCGGCCCGGTGTACACGATGGGGCCCTCGAAGGCCTCGCCCTTGATGCGGATGGCGGTCAGGGGCGCGTCTTCCGCCCCGCTCTCGAACACGAGCTCGAACACGGACTCGGCCTCGGTACCCAAGCACACAGTAATGAGATCGTGGCCGAGCATCGCCTCGAACAGGCGCGTGTAGCCGTCCACGGGCATGCCCTGGTAGGTGTCCTGGAAGTAGCGGTCGTCCCGGGAGATGAACACGGGCACCCGCGCCGTCACCGACGGATCCACTTCCTCGGGGGTGAGGCCCCACTGCTTCTGGGTGTAGTAGAGGAACACGTTCTCGTACACGAAGTCGGCCACTTCCGCCAGCTCCGGGTCCTCTTGCGCCCGCAGCTCGTTGATGGTCACCTTCCGCTCGTCGCCGAAGGTGGCGATGAGCTTCTCGATGAGGCGGGCGGCCTTCTCGGCGCCGAAGGCGATCTCCATGGAGTTCTTGTTGAAGGGCACCGGCATGTAGGTGCCAAACCAGTCGGCGAGCACCTTGTGCTGGTAGCCCGACCACTCCGTGAAGCGGGCCAGGTACTCGTAGGCCTCTTGGCTGTTGGTATGGAAGATATGCGGCCCATAGCGGTGCACGAGGATGCCGGCCTGGTCGTACTCGTCGTAGGCGTTGCCGGCGATGTGATCGCGCTTCTCGATGACGAGCACCCGCAGCCCCCCTTGCTCGGCCAGCTGACGGGCCGTCACGGCTCCGGCGAACCCGGAACCGACGACCACCGCGTCGAAGTCGGCGATGTCGATGGCGCGAAAATCGGCGTAGGTCACTGCCATGGGGGTAACTCCTCGCTCTGGATCGGTGGATGATGGCGCACCCGGCGCCCCATAGATTAGTTCGCCCGTTATTGTACTCAACCCCCCGCCATCGGCGGAAAGGTTCACATACAAACCGAATATATGAACCTCACGCCGGCCGGGCCGGGCCGCGGGCCCAGGCGCGGGGCCGGCGGTGCCCTATGATGGGAGCCGTCACATTCCCCGGGGAGAAAGGACCCGCCGTGAGCGCATTCCTCGATACCATGATCGCCCAGGCCAAATCCGACAAGAAGACCATCGTGCTGCCCGAGGGCAACGATATCCGCACCCTGAAGGCCGCCGAGGCCATCCTCGCCGACGATATCGCCGCCGTGGTCATCCTCGGGGACCCGGCCGAGATCGCCGCGGCCGGCTGCGCCCTCGACGGCGCCCGCATCGTGGACTTCCGCACCTCCGAGCTGCGGGCCCCCTACGCCGAGAAGCTCGCCGAGCTGCGGGCCAAGAAGGGCATGACCGTGGAGCAGGCTCTCGAGCTCATGGACAACGAGCTGTACTTCGGCATGATGATGGTGAAGACGGGCGAGGCCGACGGGCTGGTGTCCGGCGCCTGCCACTCCACCGGCGACGTGCTGCGCCCGGCCCTCCAGATCCTGAAGACCGCCCCCGGGGCGCAGATGGTCAGCTCGTTCTTCATCATGAACGTGCCCGACTGCGATTTGGGCCACGAGGGCACCTTCCTGTTCTCCGACTGCGGCCTGGAGGTGCAGCCCGATGCCGAGCGCCTCGCCCAGATCGCCATCAACGCTGAGGCCGCCTGGCGTTCGCTCATCGACGGCGCCGAGCCGGTGGTGGCCATGCTCTCCCACTCCTCCTACGGGTCGGCCAAGAACGACGACGCCGACAAAGTGGTGCGGGCCACGGCGCTCGTGAAGGAGCTGGCACCGGAGCTGGCCGTGGACGGCGAGCTGCAGCTGGACGCCGCCATCGTTCCCGAGATCGGTGCGGCGAAGGCCCCCGCCTCGCCCGTGGCCGGCCGCGCCAACGTGCTCGTCTTCCCCGACATCGACGCCGGCAACATCGGTTACAAGCTCGTGCAGCGCCTGGCCAAGGCCGAGGCCTACGGCCCCATCCTCCAGGGCATCGCCGCCCCGGTGAACGACCTGTCCCGCGGGTGCTCCGCCGAGGACATCGTGGGCGTGGTGGCCATCACCGCCGTCCAGGCCCAGGGCCGCTAGCCGCTGCCCCCCACCCCGCCGCCGTTCCGACATCGGAAGGTGCCTGGCTTTCTTGCGCCCCTTTTCTGCGCTGCGCCCGGTCAAAGCGTAAAAAAGGGGCGCCTCGCCTCTAGCGGCCCCCATCCGCGTCAATGCCGAACAGGGTGAACAGCTCGGCGCGGCTGTGGACGTCGAGCTTCTTGTAGACGTGGCGGATATGGGACTTCGCCGTGCCGTTGGCAATGACGAGCTCGGCGGCCACGGCGCTGGCCGACTTGCGCTGGAGCAGCAGGACGAGCACCTCCTTCTCCCGCTCCCCCAAGTTCCGCGCAGCTGCCATGGCATCCACAGCATCGCGGTAGGAGGCCCCCGGATCCCCGTCGGGACACCCCTCGTCACCGGTTCCGAACAGCTCCTCGGAGCGGCGGGGCGTTGCGCCCCGGCGCATGAGGATGACCGCAGCGCCATTGGCCACGAGAACGGCGGCCAGCACGAGGGCGTCGGACGTGAAGCCATCGATGAGCGAGCAGGCAGCCATGACGCACCGTCCCACGATGCAACCGGCGGCGAAGGCAACCATGAGTCGCAGGAAGGCCAGGGCCCCGGCCCGATCGTCTCTCGGGGTGGCGGCGCAAAGCAGCACTACAGCATAGGCTAGGAACAGAAACATGCCCAGGGCCGCCAGATCGAAGGACAGCGCCGGATCCACCTGCAGCGACGATGCCGTAATGGTGGCCATGACGATGGCAGGCACCGCGATATTGGTGAGCGGGAAGGCCGCGACGTTCACGAGGAGCACGATGGCGCATACGAGCAGCAGCGGCGCCAGAAAGGCGCCGGCGGCAAAAGAGGCATCCGCACCGCCCTTCCCAGCAAAGGAGATAGCGATAATAAAGGCGAGGCTGAACAGGAACACCGCCGACACCGGATAGCGAAAAGGCACCGTCGAGGGCGATGGGGCGCCTCCTTCGGGGTCCGCGACCGGGCTGTTGCCAAGGTCTCGCAAACGCCGGCTCAGCACAAGGGTAGCAACAAGGAGCAGCACCCCCATGCAAACGCAGATCTTGACGCCGGCCAGCCCCGTGAACACCCAGATGACAAACGACGCAAAGGCCGCCGCTAGCATAATGTTCCACACCACGGCCGAGGGCGGCAGACCCGCATGCGCCCGCAGCCAGGAGACCATGGACAACGGCAGGTAGATACCAAAGATGGCCCCGCAGACCCAGTCCATCACCGCCGGCGATTGAAATCCCAGACCGAATATGACGCAGTAGAGCACGAGGGTGACCTGCACGAGGAGGGCCAGCACCCCCAGGGCCCGGGGGCCGGGAAGCGACCCCCGCCGCCGCAGCCGGAAAAGGAGCAAGACAGCCGTGAGCAGCTCGGCGCCGTAGGCGGCATCGGTGTAGGAGACCATGAGGGCCGAGGTGTGCCACATCGCCGGCCAGAAGTACACCTGCCCCACAAAGGCCAGGTTGCAGGCTAGACCCACGAACAGGCCCACGGCGCTCACCGTCTGAAATTGCTGCTCGAATCCCCGGCGCAGGGCCGCGCCCGTCTTTCGCAATGGTCCCATCGCTCCCCTCCTCAATCAGCGCTCCCATGAAACCACAAGACGCCCGTTCGCACCAGCGGCAAATCGCTAACCCACCGGTGGGTTAGTAGGGTGGGTTAGCGACCCGGGCCAGCAAGTTCCACCCTCGCTGACCCCCTCTTTACCCATCACGGTAACCCCGATAAAGCCGCTATGGTAGCACTGCGGCTCGGGGAACGGCTCCCCTGGCCATCGGAATCCCCAAGAGTCCTAAGCCGAAAAGTAAGGGAGTGGAAATATGGGAAAGTTCACCCGTAGGCAATTCATCACCGGTGCCGGCATGGCTGCCATCGCTGGCCTCGGTCTGGCCGGCTGCGCGCCCCAAGGCAAGGGCGGCTCGGCCATGACCGCCACCGGCGAGGGCACCACCTTCGCCGACACCATCGCCTGGGACGGCGAGTACGACGTCGTGGTCATCGGCTTCGGCGGTGCCGGTGCCGTATCCGCCTGCTACGCCGCTGATGCCGGCGCGAAGGTGCTGCTCGTGGAGAAGGCCCCACTCGGCATGGAGGGCGGCAACACGCGCTTCTGCGGGCAGATCATCCTGAGCTCCGACAACAAGGAGGCCATGGTCGCCTACAATAAAGCCATGGCCGGCGACTTCGCCGTGGACGAGGAGCTCCTGGACGTCTACGCCGAGGGCCTCACCCGCACCCACGACATGCTGCGCGACTTCTTCGGCGTGCCCGAGGAGAACTTCCTCGATTGGAAGTACGACTCCTCCGCCCAGCCCCTCATCGGCATGTTCGCCCCCGAGTACCCCGAGTTCGAGGGCGGCGACGACCTGCACGTGCTGACCGTGAGCGACAACGTGTGCAACTCCGCCCTGTGGAAGACCTACCGCAACAAGGTCATGGCCATGGGCGACAGCATCGACGTGTGGTACGCTTCGCCGGCCGTGAGCCTGTTCCAGGATCCGGTCAGCAAGGCCGTCATCGGCGTCGAGGTCGACAAGAACGGCGAGACCGTGAACGTGCGCGCCAAGAACGGCGTCGTCATGACCATGGGTGGCTTCGAGAACAACCCGCAGATGGTCGAGGACTTCCTGGGCCTGACCAAGAGCGCCCCGGCCGGCACCTTGTTCAACACCGGCGACGGCGTGAAGATGGCCATGGGTGTCGGCGCCGATTTGTGGCACATGGAGGCCTTCGAGGGCAACTGCTTCGCCTTGGGCGGCATCTCCTTCGCCGTGGAGCGCGACCACCATGCCAAGACCTTCAACGACCTGCGCAACCTCTCGGGCAGCATCATCGTGGTGGGCAACGGCGGCGAGCGCTACCTGCGCGAGGACGTGTACAACCGCCATGGCCACGTGCCGAGCAACGGTGACTGGGTGAGCGTGAAGCGCCCCCGCAACACCTACATGGTGTGGGACGCGGCCCAGAACAAGGCCATCACCGAGGAGTACCACGGCATTCCCGCCGAGTTCGCCGACCAGGTGGTGAGCGCGAACACCCTGGCGGAGCTGGCCGAGGCCCTGAGCATCCCCGCCGACAAGCTCGAACAGACCGTGGCCGACTTCAACAAGATGGCCATCGACGGCTACGATCCGGCCTTCTACCGCGCCGCCGAGACCATGCGCGCCTTCTCCGAATCGGGCCCCTACTATGCCATCGAGATGATACAGGCCTTCCTGAACACCCAGGGCGGCGCTCGCCGCAACGCCGCGGCCGAAGTCGTCGGCACCGACGGCGAGCCCATTCCGCACCTGTACTCGGCCGGCGAGTTCGGCGGCATGACCCCCTACCAGTACAACGGCGGCGGCAATATGGCCGAGTGCCTCATCTTCGGCCAACTGGCCGGCGTGAACGCCGCGGCCGAGAAGGATCCGCTGCCCGCCCTGCCCATGGGCGTGGCCTCCGAGATCGTCTACACCGCCGGTTCCGGCAGCCACGAGACAGATCCCGATCTGACCCAGACCGTGACCCTCGGCGAGGGCGAGTACCTGGGCACCTCCACCCTGTGCATGGGCAACGAGCTGGGCGTCAAGGTGAAGATGGACGGCGGCAAGATCGCGGCCATCGACGTGGTGCACCAGCAGGAGACCGCCGGCGTCGGCAGCAAGGCCATCGAGGCCCTGCCGGCCCAGATCATCGAGGCCCAGTCCACCGAGGTGGACGCCGTGGCCGGCGCCACGGTGACGAGCACGGCCATCAAGGACGCCGTGCAGAAGGCTATCGACCAGGCGAAGTAGCCTGAGACGATACGGTGCGGCGCGGGGCCTCGAACATCACCGCGTCGCACCTCAATCCCTCCCCGCGGAAAGGACCCTGCCACTGGCGGGGTCCTTTCCCGTTGACGGCCCGGCGACGGCCAGCGAAACGGCCCCGCGCTCCTCGCTGCCGTCGAGCGCCCGGTTCGGCGGTTGGCGCCGCGAACGGGCACCGTGGTCGATCGGGGCGCCCCCGCGAAAGAATTCGCGCCCACGAAAACGCCCCGCCAAGCCTGGGCCTGACGGGGCGCGGGGGTCGAGCTTCTAGATGGCACCGAACTACATCTCGGTGATCTCGAGGGAGCCTTCCTTCACGAGCTGGTAGGTATCGCGCGCGATCATGTACTCCTCGTTGGTGGGGATGACCACGATGCGCACGGCCGAGTCGTCGGTGGAGATCTCGCGCTCGTGGCCGCGCAGCTTGTTCTTCTCCGGGTCGATCTTGATGCCGAGCGGCTGCAGCCCCGCGAAGATCATGCGGCGCATCTTCTCGCAATTCTCCCCCACACCGGCCGTGAGCACGATGGCATCCACGCCGCCCATGACGGCGATGTACTGGCCGATGTACTTCTTCGCGGAGTTCGAATACATCTCGTAGGCCAGCTGGGCCCGCTCGTCGCCGGCCTCGGAGGCCTCCTTCACGCTGCGCAGGTCGTTGGAAATGCCCGAGATGCCCAACAGCCCGCTCTTCTTGTTCATGAGGTCGTTCACCTCTTGGGTGGAAAGACCCTCCTTCTCCATGATGAAGGGCACGATGGCCGGGTCGATGGCGCCGCAGCGGGTGCCCATCATAAGGCCGTCCAGGGGGGTGAGCCCCATGGAGGTATCCACGGCCACGCCGTGGTCGATGGCGGAAATGGAGCAGCCGTTGCCAAGGTGGCAGGTGATGAGCTTCAAATCCTCGATGGGCTCGTCCATGAAGGCGGCGGCCCGCTCGGAGATGTAGCGGTGGGAGGTGCCGTGGGCCCCGTACTTGCGGATGGCGTACTTCTCGTACAGCTCGTAGGGCAAGGGGTACATGTAGGCCTTCGGCGGGATGGACTGGAAGAACGAGGTGTCGAACACGGCCACCATGGGCTTGCCGGGCATCTGGGTGCGGCAGGCCTCGATGCCCATGAGGGCCGCCTTGTTGTGCAGGGGCGCCAGCTCGGCCAGCTCGTCGATCTTGGCGATGACGTCGTCGTCGATAACGACGGAGCGATCGAAGTACTTGCCGCCCTGCACCACGCGGTGCCCGATGGCGTCGATGTCGTCGAGGGAGTCGATGGCCGCATTGGGGCCCGTGGTGAGGGCCTGAAGGACCACCGCCATGGCGGCGTTGTGGTCGTCCATGGGCTCGTCGATGACGAGCTCGTTGTCATCGATGCCGTGCTTGTGGAAGGCCTCGGCGGAGCCGACCCGCTCGCAGATGCCCTTGGCGAGCACCTCTTGGGTCTCGACATTGACGAGCTGGTACTTCAGCGATGAGGAACCAGCGTTGATAACGAGGACGTTCAAGACTTACCTCCTAATCAATGGGTATTGACCTATTCTAGGAGTACGGAAAGGGCGGCCCGAGCGCGGGCGGAACCTCATCGGCGAGCGGGCTGCCGCTGACCGATTGCCCTAGGACAGGGTGGTGTCGCGCTCCTCGTCGGTGGGAGCGGCCACAAGCTCGCCCATGAGCACCTCCACCTGCTGCTCGGCCCCGGCCAAGCGCTTCTGGAGCGATCCCAAGAGCGCCACGCCGCGCTCGTAGGCGGCCAGGCTGTCCTCCAATTCCAGGGTGTTGCTCTCCAGCACGGCCACGATGGACTCCAGCTCCGCCAAGGCCTCGCGGAACGTCAGCGCCTCGACGGCGCGGGGAGCGCCCTCCTCGGCGATCTTCTCGGTATCGGTCATCGTTCTTCCTTTCTGAGCGAAGGTTCTCGTCTCATCGCGGCCCCGGGGCGCGGCCCGGGGCCGGCGCGTCGGCACCGGGTATCAGCGGGTGCCCTCCACCACGCAGTCGATGGCGCCGTCGGCCACGGTCACCGTGAGGGGGGCTCCGGGCTCCACCTGGGCCGTCGAGCGCACGACGGCCCCCTCCCCGTCCCGGGCGATGGCGTAGCCGCGGGCGAGCACCGTGAGCGGCGACAGGTCGTGCAGACGGGCGGCGTTCACCGACAGGGCGCTGCGGAAGGGGTCGGCCATGTGCTCGGCTGCCCCCAGCAGGCGCTGGCGATCCGCCGCGATCTGCCCGGCGAAGCGGTCGGTCAGGGTGGCGCCCCGCACGGCGAGACGGTCGCGGGAAGCGGCCACCGCGGCCGCAGGGCCGGCCAGGGCGCCGGGGAGCATGCGCCCAAGCCCCGCGGCCAGAAGGCCCACCCGGTGGCGGTCCTCCCGCAGCATCGCGGGCAGCGCCCGGGAGAGGCGGCCGGCCAGGTCGTCCAAGGCCAGGGCCTCGCCGTCGAACAGCCGCTCCGGCTCGCGGAACAGCGACAGGGCGGCGATGCGCTCCACCGAGCGGGCGGCACCGGTCAGCCGCAGCTCCATGCTGCGGCCGAGGCGCTGGCCGAGGCTCGCGAGCCGGCCATCGGTCTCCTGACGGGTGGGGGCCACGGCCTCGGCCGCTGCCGTGGGCGTGCTCGCCCGCACGTCGGCCACCAAGTCGGCGATGGTGGTATCCGGCTCATGGCCGATGCCCGTGACCACGGGCACGGGACAGGCGGCGATGGTGCGGGCGAGGCGGCGGTCGTTGAAGGGCATGAGATCCTCGAAGGAGCCACCGCCGCGGCCCAGAAGCACCACCTCGGCGCCTCCGAACACCACCTTCGCCAGGCCGTCCACCATGGCATCGGCGGCACCGGGCCCCTCCACGGGCACGCCGGCCACGAGCACCTTCGCCAGCGGGTAGCGGCGGCGCAGGGTGCGCAGCATGTCGTGGATGACGCTGCCCCGTGGCGAGGTGACGATGCCCACGGTCTGGGGATAGGGCGGCAGCGGCCGCTTGCGCTCGGCGGCCATGAGCCCCATGGCCTCCAGCTCCCGGGCCAAGTTCGCCACCTGGAGGCGCAGCTGCCCCTCCCCGGCCAGGGCGATGGTGAACACGTCGAAGTTCATGCGCCCCTTGGCCGCGTACAGCGAGAAGCGCCCCGTCATCTCCACGAGCGAGCCCACGGCCAGGGGCACACCGGCGGCCTGGTAGCGATTCATCCACATCATGCAGGGCAGCGAGGCCTTCTCGTCCTTCACCGTGAAGTAGACGGCCTTGTAGCCGGGCTTGTCGCTCAGCTCGGAGACCTCGCCCACCAGGCGCACGACGACCGACTCCAGGGCACCCTTGGCAAGCCCCATGGCCGCCGATACCGACAGGGCGGCCGGAGCCTCCTCGTCCGGGCCCTCGGAGCCCTCGGAGCCCGTCATATTCCGCTCGCCCATGACGACTCCCCCAGGCCCGCTAGTCCTCGCGCTGGTTCAGCAGCCACAGCAGCTGGAGCACCGAGGTGAGGGCGGCGGCCAGGTAGGTGAAGGCGCAGGCGCGCAGCACGTCGAAGGCACCCTTGCGCTCTTGCGCCGGCAGGCCGATCTGGCCCATGTACACCATGGCCCGCTGAGAGGCGTTGAACTCCACCGGCAGCGTGACCAGCTGGAAGAGCACCACCACGGCGTACATGATGATGGCGGCCGTGGTGAGCCCCGCGATGTTCAAGAAGATGCCGGCCATGAGCAGGAATATCCACGCGTTGGAGGCCAGGTTCACTGCCGGCACGATGGCGCCGCGGATCTTCATGGGGGTGTAGTCCTGGGCGAACTGGCAGGCATGGCCCACCTCGTGGCAGGCCGTGGCCGTGGCCGTGATGGTGCGGCCGTCGTAGGCCTCCGGCGACAGGGTCACGGAATTGCTGCGCGGGTCGAAGTAGTCCTGGCCCGGGCCGCCGCGGAACACCTGCACATTGCTGATGCCGTAGTAGGCGAGCATCTGCCGGGCCGCTTCAGAGCCCGTGAGCCCCGTGGAATTGGCCACGTGACTGTAGGTTTTCAGCTTGTGGTTCACGTACCACTGGGCCCCCAGGCCGATGATGAGGGTGACCACCACCAGCATAAGGTAGCTGCTGTTCATGGGCATCATAGGTACCATCATAGTTCTCTCACTCCTTGGGAACATGTGTCCGAATTATTTGGAGGCTATTATAGGGAAGGAAGCGGCGGCCGGGGCCCCTCGCGCCGAAATATGTGAAACCTTCGTAACCGATGGCGCAAGTGGGAAGCCCCGTCCGGGAGCGGCGGGGAGACCCCGTGCTCAAACAAGTCCTCGCTTTCGGAAAAAGGGTGTGGGGATTTTACACCCCTTTTTTCCGAGACTGCGGAATCTGCGCGCGGGGCCTCCCCGCCGCTCCCCTCGCCAGTCACTGCCGCGAAGCGCCCCTACTCCCCTACGCGAGTCACGATGAGGCCGTCGGGGCCCAGGGAGAGGGCGAGCTTGCCAGCAAGCAGATCGAGCAGCTCCTCCCCGATGATGGCCCGGCGCCAGCCCTTGAGCACGTCGATGTCGGTCCGGTAGCCCCGGGCCACGCGGGCGAGCTCGCCGTGGCTCGCCAGGGTCTGCATGGCTATGTCGTTCTCGCGGGCCCGCAGGCGCACGAGGGCCTCCATGAGATCCAGCTCGGCATCCACATTGGGCTCGCTCTTCAGGGACTTGTCCAGCTCGGGCCACTGCTCGGGCGGCGCGTCCAGGCCGCGCACGAGGGCGGCCACCACGGCCCGGGCATCGCGGGTGCACAGCTTCTCGCGCATGCCGCGCACCATGAACAGCTCGTCGATGGTGCGGGCCTCGCGGCGGCAGGCCTCCACCACCTGCTCATCGGTGAGCACCCACTTGCGGGGCAGATCGCGGGCCTGAGCCGTCAGCTCGCGCCAGGAGGCCACCTCCCGGGCGGCCGACAACTGGCGGCGGTTGAGCTGCCCCACCCGCTTGAGCCGCTTGAAGCGGGAGGCGACATCGCAGACGTAGTTGGCTGGGTCGGACAGGGCGGCGAAATCGTTGTCGAGCCAATCGAGGCGCCCCTTCGCCTCGAGGCGCTCCCGCATGATGCGGTACATCTTCGGCAGGTAGATCACGTCATCGGCCGCGTAATCCAGCTGGGAGTCGGACAGGGGCCGGCGCGACCAGTCGGTGAACGAGTCGCTCTTCTTCAGGCTCACCCCGCACACACTGTGCACGAGGGGCCCGTAGCCGATCTGCTGGGTGTGGCCGAGCAGCGCCGCGGCCACCTGGGTGTCGAACACGGGGCTCGGCAGCACGCCGAGCTCGCGGTAGATGATCTCCAGATCCTGGCCGGCTGCATGGAAGAGCTTCACGATGGAGGGATCCTCCATGAGGGGCACGAGCACCGAGAGGTCCTCGATGGCGAAGGGGTCCACCACGGCCACCTCGGTGTCGGTGGCCAGCTGCAGTAGGCACAGGTTCGCGTAGTAGGTCTTCTCGCGCAAGAATTCCGTATCGACGGCCAGCACCGCCGAGGAGCGGGCGCGGCGGACGAAGGCCTCGAGGTTTTCTTGGTTCGCAATGTATTCCACGTCGGTCCTTGTTCCTTGGGGTCTGCGTTGTAGTACCATCCCATGATAGCAAAGGGAAAGGAATTGTGTGAAACTGCTCATCGTTAACAATCTGTCCTCGGGCTTCCGCGACGGTGCCATCTACGACTTCATGCGCGCCTTCAGCGAGGACGGCGACGAGATCTGCGTGCGCTGCACGAGCGGCTGCACCGATCTGGCCGGGTTCCTCCACGATGCCGAGGACTTCGACGCCGTCGTGGCCGCCGGCGGCGATGGCACCGTGGCCACCGCTGCCTACCTCTTGGCCGAGACGGGCATTCCCCTTCTGCCCTTCCCCGCCGGCACCGCGAACCTGCTGGCGCTGAACCTCGCCTCGCCGGCCGAGCCCCATGCCCTGGCGAAGCTCATGCGCGAGAGCCTGCTCATGGACTTCGACATCGGCGAGATCGAGCTGGCCGACGGCGAGCACTTCGGCTTCACCATGATCGCCGGGGCCGGCTACGACGCCACCATCATGCAGGGGGCCGAGGCCTCCAAGAAGCTCTTGGGACCCATGGCCTACTTCACCTCGGCCGTCGCCAACCCGGCCCCGCAATTCTCCCAAATCACGCTGACTATCGACGGCGAGACTGTCGAGACCCAGGGCGTGGGCGTGCTCGTGGTGAACTTCTCGAAGCTCCAGTTCGACATCTCCCTTATCCATGAGAACAAGCCCCGGGACGGCATGTTCGACATCGTGGTCATGAACACCCACGATGCCGTAGGGCTCATCCCCGCCCTGCTCAGCTGCATGCTCGACCGCGGCGGCGAGTTCCCCGCCCGGCCCGGGAGCCTGGAGGTGCACCGCGGGCGTGAGGTGACCGTGGTCGCCGACCCTCCCCTGGCCGTGCAGTTCGACGGCGAGGTGACCGGCACCACAACCCCCTTCACCGCCCGGATGCTTCCCGAGGCCGCCCGCTTCGTCGTGAGCGAAGAGTGCCTCGCCCTCTACGGAGAGGAGAGTGCCGAGCCCCTGCGCCTGGACGACTAGGATCGGCGGCCCCGGCCTCCCGGACCCCGCGGCCGCGCCACCGCCCGACCCCCGCAACCCCCTTCCGCAACCGATACCGAACGCAGAAGCGGCCCCGACAAACGTCGGGGCCGCTGTTCGTTGCGCGCTGGAAGATGAATCGGAGGCTACACGAGGCCCGGCGTGGTCACGAGCAGGTAGATGGACAGGCAGGCGGCCAGCACCATGATGGCGAGCACCACCTTGTCGAGCGTGCTCTGGAAGTACTTCTCGCCGCGCTCCCGCTTCCCCCAGATGTACATGACAACGCCGGGAACGTAGAGCAGGCACATGAGGATGACGCCGAGCACGCCGGCGGCCCAGGAGAGGAACAGGCTATAGACCACGCCCACGCATCCCAGGATGCGCCACAGGAGCAAAGGACCGCTCAGACGACCGCGGAAGGCCTCGGGCTCCTTGAAGGCCACCTTCGCGAAGTAGGCCGCCGACAGCAGATACGGCAGAAGAATCATGCCGGCCGAGAGCGTGTAGAAGAACTGGTAGGTGGAATCGGTGAACAGCCAGGTGATGAGGAAGAGCTCGATGATGATGTTCGTCACCACGAGGGTCACCACCGGGGCGCCCTTCTTGTTGGTCTTGGTGAAGGCCTTGATGAACACGCCCTCCTCGGCCGCCTCGAAGGGCGACTCGCTGGCCAGCACGGTATAGCCGAGCATGGCGCCGATGAGCGACAGGGACACAGCGAAGTTGATGAGGATGGCGCCCCAGTCGCCCACAGCCGCCTGCATCACGTAGGCCAGGGCCGGGTTCTCCAGCGTGGCCAGCTCCGAGAGGGGCATGACGCCCATGGAGAGGATGGAGACGGTCAGGTACAGGGCGAGCACGCAGCAGAAGGCGATGATGGTGGCCTTGCCCACGTCCTTGGCCTTCTTGGCGCGGCCGGAGATGGCCACGGCGCCCTCGATGCCGATGAACACCCAGATGGTGACCATCATGGCCGTCTGCACCTGATCGACGAAGGCCAGCGACGGGTCGGCGCCGGTCGTGAGGTTCGCGATGAAGATATCGGGGTTGAAGGCGCCGATGAAGATGATGGCGACGATGCCCACCAGCAGCGGCACGAACTTCGAGATGGTGATGACCGCGTTGATGAGGGTCACCTCGCTGATGCCGCGGCTCACGAGGAAGGCGTAGAACCAGATGATGCACGAGGCGCCGATGACGGCGTAGATGTTCGTGCCGTTGCCGAAGATGGGGAAGAAGTAGGACAGGGCCCCGAACAGCAGGGCCGAGAAGCTCACGGTGCACAGCAGAGCCGAGATCCAGTAGCCCCAGGCGCTGCTGAAGCCGAGGAAGTCGCCGAATCCCGTGGCAGCGTAGGTGTAGATGCCGCCCTTCAGATCGGGCTTCACGCGGGACAGCGCGAAGAACGTGAGGACGAGGCAGAGCACGCCGACGGCGGAGATGCCCCAGGCCGTGAGAATGGCCCAGCCGCTCGCGCCACCGGCCGCCGCATCGCCGGACAGCGAGAACACGCCGGCGCCGACGATGAGGGTGATAACGGTGGTGACCATGCGGAACAGGCCGATGCCGTTCGGATTGGTCACGCCATCCTGGGATTGGGGCGCCTCGGCCCCGGCGGATACCACTGCTTCCTTGCTCATGGTGATGCAGCTCCTTGATAGGGGTAATCAGCATTGCCATCCATAATACCCGACCCCTCTCGCCAAACGGCGGGGAATTTCCCTCCGAAACAGCTGCGTTACAAATTAGGCAGCGAAAGGTGCCCACGAGCCCATCCGAACAAAAAAGCCGGAGGCGCTGTGCCTCCGGCTTCTACATACATGGTGCGCGATACAAGATTTGAACTTGTGACCCCTACCGTGTCAAGGTAGTGCTCTCCCCCTGAGCTAATCGCGCATTCAGGGTGTGCTGCCCGTCTCCGTTGCAGCGAGTTAGTAGTTTAACAGAAATCACTGGGCTGTCAAAGGAAATTTGCGGCGAATTCTCAGCGGCCGTCCGTCTCCACAACTTCCCCAGCTTCCTCCCCCTCCTCCAACGCGGGGGCGGAAGGAGCGATCTTGTCGTAGTTCCACCCCTTCAGGTACGACGGCATCTTCCCCACATTGTAGCGGGCCCCGCAATGGGAACACGCTGCCACCGTGCCCTGCTTGGGGCGGAACATCCACACGAGCAGCCCGATGGTGGCCGCCGTGACGAGAACCGCCACCACGAGCAGCAGGTCCATCATGCCCGCCTCTGCCGGATCGCTCACGGCCATGGCGGCCAGGCCGCTGAGCACCCAGATGCCCGCCACGTAGATGGCGATGCCGGCCAACAGCACCGTGGCCACTCCCCGCGTCGGGAGCAAGCCCGTATACTGCGTGGCCTTCCGACCGCACTCGCGGCACTTCACCTGCTTCGTCTCCATGGGCCCTCCTCGCCCTCGGGCGCACTGCGCGTTGGATGATGGCAGCATAGCACAGCACGCCCCATCGCACAGCGTCATTTGTGCACCCGCACAACATGAGAACTGCGCGAGCGGGAACAGGACCTCCGGGCAAAAGAAAAGCTCCCCGCAGGGAGCTTGGAAGTTCTGGAGCGGACAACGGGATTCGAACCCGCGACCCTCACCTTGGCAAGGTGATGCTCTACCAGCTGAGCCATGTCCGCATTTGGTGCAAGGTTGGAGGCGACGCCCGGATTCGAACCGGGGGTGAAGGCTTTGCAGGCCTCTGCCTTACCACTTGGCCACGTCGCCATTTCCTTGGCGGCTGTCATTGAAAAGGCCGGTCAAACAAGTGCCTGACCGGCCTTCTGATGACAATGGAGCGGACAACGGGATTCGAACCCGCGACCCTCACCTTGGCAAGGTGATGCTCTACCAGCTGAGCCATGTCCGCATCGCGAGGAGATACTATACGGTATCGCGCCAAAGGATGCAAGCCCTTTTTTGAAAAAAATTTCAAGCGGGGCTCAGAAGGCGCCTATTCCACGCGCTCTCCCGTCTCGATGGCGGCATCCACGCAGCGCTTCGCCCGCTCGCCCACCTCGGCCGGGGCCTCTCCGGCCTCGGCTCGGGCCACGGCCGTATCGATGGCGGCGTCGGCGAGCTCCCTCTTCCAGCGGTTCAGGTTGGAATTGAACCGCATTTGAATGAACTCCAGCGCGACGGCGAAGATCATGGCGAAGTACACCATGAGCTTCTCCATGTGCATGTCGAGCACCTCGATGCTCGTGTGGATGCCGGCGGAATCGAGGACGAGCAGCACGCCGATGGCGCAGATGAACACCAGGGCGAGGATCTTCATCTCGGGATGGGCGTTGATGAAGTTGGAGATGGGGTCGATGAACACCATCATGATGATGACGGCGATCATCACGGCCAGGATCATGATGATGAGGTGCTCGGCCAGACCCACGGCGGTGATGACCGAGTCGATGGAGAAGACGAGATCCATGACCATGATGGTGCCCACGGCCTGGGGCAGCGAGATGAGGTGGCGCGCCTTGTGCTCCTCGGACGTCTCGGCCTTGATCTCGGTGAGGGCGAGCACGTCGACGAGCTCGCGGATGCCCTTGTAGATGAGATAGGCGCCGCCGACGAGCATCACGATGTCGCGCACGGAGAAGCCGTGGCTGAAGAAGCCCCAATCCACGGTGAACAGCGGCGTGGTCATGTGCACGAGGTACGAGGCGAAGCAGAGGAACAGGATGCGCATCACCAGAGCGCCGGCCAAACCGAGCTTGCGGCCGATATGGCGCTTCTCCTCGGGCAGGCGGTTCGTGGTGATGGAGATGAACACCAGGTTGTCCACTCCCAGCACGATCTCCAGAAAGATCAGGGTCAGAAGGCTGATCCAAGCCTCCGGGGTGGCGAAAATCGACAGGTCCACAGACACTCTCCTCGTCTCGTCGGGGCCGCAGGGCCCGCTCTCGTCTCGGCGGGGAGCGCAAGGCGGCAACAAAAAAGACTCATGGTGCAGCCGACTCCCTAACGGGCCAGTCTGCACCATGAGTCTCGCTATTTAAGGCTCGCCAGGCCACCGTTGCCGCCTGCGCGTAAAACTGTGACCACGATGTTGAACGAGCCGCGCACCGCGCCAGCTACTCCCCCATGGGGTTTCCCTATCCTATCAAAGGGCACAGGGCAGGGCAATGGTATAATCGGCAACGATACCGTGACTGCTCAGAAGCACCATAGGAGTACCATTCATGACTCGTGAATCCGCGAACCACGCGCTGCCCCCCGCCGATGGGCCCGAACAGGCCCCTCGCCCCAGCTCGCCAGGCACCGGCCGTCGCTCCCACGCCCGCGCCGACGCGAGCCACTCGCGCTTGAATGCGGAAGACGTGTGGGAGAGCATCAAAAGCTCGCTGTTCCACCGCGAGAAGAGCACCGTGCGCATCGGGGATGTGCGCTACCACGATGGCGCCGAGCTCTCGCGCCCCCTGGAGATGCCGGCGCGCGTGAAGGCGGTCATGCTCGCGGCCATGGCCGTGGCGGCCGTGGCCGGCGGCCTGTTCCTGTCGAAGTACTTCGACCAGGTGATGAACGAGCCTCTACGCCAGCAGGAGGCCCTCCAAGAGAACCTCACCCGCGAGGTGTCCTACGATCTGCCCTCCCTGGCCGCGCTCATGCCGCTAGACGACGAGGCCATGATGGCGTCCCTCACCGAAGCCGGCTACACCCTCTACGAGCGCACTCCCGTGGGCACCAACCCCGAGGGCGGCTTCGAGGTCATCAAGCTGCCGGCCGACCTCACCGTGGAGGAAGCGGGCCTTATGTACATGACCGGCATCGACAAGCTGTCGGCCGCCGACGCCGTGCGCTTGCTCAAGGGCGCCTGGACCTTGGACGTGTCGCGCAAGGCCGGCGAGAGCATCCGTTTGCGCTACGCCGATTTCGATTCCGGCACCATCGAAAAGGCCATTCAGGGCGCCATGCAGGCCGAGGGCCTCGAGAGCGCCGAGATCACCGACAACGGCGTGGACGATTCCGGCAACACCTACCAGGCCGGCACCGTGACCACCGACAACGGCACCTACAACTGGCGCGTGTCGGCCATCGAGCTGTCCGAGATGTACGACATCTCGGGCCTGCCCAACACCGCCTTCTTCGTCGGCATCCGCTTCGGCGCCTCAGCCTGAGCCAGCGTCCAGCCCCTCGAACGACCAGGGACGCCCGCAGGCGTCCCTTTCTTTTACGGGGAAGGCATCGCTGGAAGGCGCGAAAACCGGAGCTCGGAAGCGCCTGAGAGATGACCCGCCAGGGCCCCGGACCCTAGGAGGCCTCGGGCTCCTCCCCTGCCGCGCTCTGTTCCCCCGCCGCGCTTTCATCGGCCCCGGCGGGCTCGATGTGCACGAGCATTTCCTTCAGCTCCGGGAAGGCCTCCCGAAGGCGACGCTCGATCTCATCCCCGAGGCGATGGGCCTGAAGCACCGTCATGGCCGGGTCCACGAGGGCGTGCATGTCGCCGTACACCTCCCCCTCGGTACCGCGGGTGCGCACGCAGTGCACCTCCACGATGCCGGGAACCGCCTCGGCCACGGCCACGATATCGGCGACCGGGATGCGGGCGTGGTCGGACAGGGTGCGCAGCCCCGTGCGGAAGACCCCGGCGGCCGAGGCCAGAATGGCCACGGTCACGAGCAGGGCCATGATGGGATCGGCCATGGGGAAACCCGCGGCCACCAGGCCAAGACCGATAATGACGCCGATGGACACGAAGGCGTCCGACAGGGTATGAGCGGCATCGGCGGCCAAAATCTCGCTCTTGAGGCGCCGGGCGGCACGGCGCTCGTAGAGGGTCACGCCGAGGTTCACCATCAACGTGCCCACCATGACCACGAAGGAGACGGGTGTGACCTGAGCGGTGTAGTGCTGGCTCGCGAGTTTCTCCACGGCCCCGGAGCCCACCTCGAAGGCGGCCAAAAGCAGCAGCACCCCGATGGCGAGCGACCCGTAGGTCTCGAACTTCGAGTGGCCGTAGGGGTGCCCCACGTCGGCCGGCCGCGCCGCCAGGGAGATGCCGATAAGGCCGATGACGTTGCCGAGGGAATCGAAGACCGAGTGGATGCCGTCGGCCTGCATGGAGGCCGATCCCGAGGCCAGGCCGTAGAAGTACTTCGCCGCGGCCACCATCAAATTCAAAACGAGGACGATCCACAGGACCCGCTCCACCTGCCGCCCGTGGGTTATCTTGTTGCCCGTCGTCATCATTCACTCCTTAATAAGATCAAGTGAAACTTCCTCGAACGCCCAAGGAAGTCAGCGAGGGGCCGACAGGTGCCTGATATGGCCCCGCCTTCGCACCAAGCGGCCTTCGTGCCGCGCCGCGCGTGAAACCAGGGATCAGATCAGGTGCATGTCGGAACCGCAGCATTGACGAAATGAAAAGAGCCCTTGCGGGCTCTTTTGATTTCGATGGTGTCGGAGGCGGGATTTGAACCCGCACACCCGGTAAATGGGCACTAGCACCTCAAGCTAGCGTGTCTGCCGTTCCACCACTCCGACATGCGATTTGCAGCGACGATTATTCTAGCAGAACCAGCCGTCGATGCAAGGGGTAATTTTCCCTTATTGGGAAATGGTCCCGTGGGGGTACACGATCATGAGCACGACCAGGGAAAGGAGGAACACGACGGCGCAGCCGATGGTGATGCGGTCCAGGTTCTTCTCGATGATGCTCGTGCCCGTCTGGGTGGAGTACATGGAGCTAGCGATCATATCGGAGATGCCGGTTCCCTTGCCCGAGTGCATGAGGATGAAGATGATGAGGCCGATGCCCGAGAGCACCAGCAGGACCAAAAAGACGATTGCCAAAGGACTCACTATGTCACGCTTCTTTCGTAGGTGTGTCTGTGTACGCAAGTTGCTTAGTATACCGTTCCCGCCCCCCTCGCGCAAGAAGGTTGCGGGAACGGCTC
Organism: Adlercreutzia sp.; assembly: GCF_056795635.1. Classification (NCBI taxonomy): domain Bacteria; kingdom Bacillati; phylum Actinomycetota; class Coriobacteriia; order Eggerthellales; family Eggerthellaceae; genus Adlercreutzia; species Adlercreutzia sp. The sequence continues at coordinate 40,355 of NZ_JBQIIT010000012.1, forward strand.
TCCCAGGACCCCAGAAACCTTAGGCCAGCAGGCTCTCGCCAGTCATTTCCGCAGGCTGGGCCACGCCGATCATGGCCAGCAGCGTGGGGGCAATGTCGGCCAGACGACCCTCGGCCCCTGACAGGCGCAAGGTCGTCCCCGATGCGTCCACCAGCGCGAGGGGCACCGGGGCGGTCGTGTGGGCCGTGAAGGCGCCGCCGTCCTCGGCGATCATCTTGTCGGCATTGCCATGGTCGGCGGTCACGAGGGCCACGCCGCCCTTGGCCGCGATGGCCCCGAGCACCGCGCCCACGCCGGCGTCCACCGCTTCCACGGCGGCCCGGGCGGCATCCACCACGCCGGTGTGGCCCACCATGTCGCAGTTGGCGAAGTTCACGATGTACACGTCGGCCTCGTCGGCCTCGATGGCCGCCACCAGCGCGGCGGCCACCTCGGGCTCGCTCATCTCGGGTTGCAGGTCGTAGGTGGCCACCTTCGGGCTCGGGATGAGTTTGCGGCTCTCCCCCGGCCGCGGCGCCTCGACGCCGCCGTTGAAGAAGAACGTCACATGGGCGTACTTCTCCGTCTCGGCGATATGGTACTGGGAAAGCCCCGCCTCGGCCAGCACGTCGGCCAGCACGTGATCGGGGAACTCCTTGGCGAAGGCCACCGGGGCGGGAATGGCCGGGTCGTACTCCGTGAGGCACACGAAGTGCACCTCCGGGAAGCGCGGCCGCTCGAAGCCGTCGAAAGCGGGGTCCACCACAGCCCGGGTCAATTCGCGAGCGCGGTCGGGGCGGAAGTTGAAGAACACCACCGCGTCCCCGTCCCGCACGCCGCGCGGGCGCAGGGCCACGGGCTCCACGAACTCGTCGGTGACCCCGTCGGCATAGGAGGACTCCATGGCGGCCACGGCCCCCAGATCGCGGTAGGGCTCGGCGTTTACGACCGCTTCCCAGGCGCGGCTCACACGCTCCCAGCGGTTGTCGCGGTCCATGGCGTAGTAGCGGCCGCACACCGAGGCCACCTCGATGGTGGCCGGCGCCCCCGCCGCGCGGCCGGCAGCGCGCTCGATGTAGTCCACGAGCTCGGCCATGTAGCCAGCACCGCTTGCGGGGGGCACGTCGCGGCCGTCCATGAAGCAGTGGATCATGATATGGTCCACGCCGGCAGCCACGGCCGCGTCCACCAGGGCGTAGAGGTGCCCGTTGGAAGAATGCACGCCGCCGTCGGACAGAAGTCCCATGAGGTGCAGGGCGCGTCCCGGCTCCCGGGCCGCCGCGAAGGCCTCGGCCAGCACGGGGTTGGCGGCCAGCTCGCCAGTGCGGCAGGCGCGGTTGATGCGGGTGAGCTCCTGGAACACCACGCGGCCGGCGCCGATGTTCAGGTGCCCCACCTCGGAGTTGCCCATCTGCCCTTCGGGCAGGCCCACGGCCTCGCCGGAGGCGGCCAGGCGCGTCGTGGAGGCCTCGGCGAACAGGCGGTCGAGGTTCGGGGTGTCGGCCAGGGAGATGGCGTTGCCCGCGCCGGGCGCCTCCAGGCCGAAGCCGTCCATGATGATGAGGCAGGCCGGCAGCCGCAGGGCCGCCTTCTCCGCCGCGCTGGCGGCGCGAAACGTCGCGGTCATCTACAGGGCCGCCTTCACGATCTCGGTGAAGGAGCCGGCCTTCAGGGCGGCGCCCCCGATGAGGCCGCCGTCGATGTCGGCCTCGGCCAGCAGGAGCTCCGCATTGCCCTCGTTCATGGAGCCGCCGTAGAGCACGCGCACCGCCTCGGCCACATCGGCGTCGAACAGCTCGGCCAGGGTGGCGCGGATGGCGGCGCACACCTCCTCGGCCTGCTCCGGCGTGGCCGTGCGGCCCGTGCCGATGGCCCACACCGGCTCGTAGGCCACCACCGTGGCCAGGGCGTCGTCGCCGTCGATGCCGGCATAGGCGGCCCGCACCTGGGCGCAGACGAAGTCGAGGTAGGCCCCCTCGTCGCGCACGGCCAGCGACTCGCCCACGCAGATGATGGGGGTGATGGCGGCCTCGATGAGGGCGCGGGCCTTGCGGTTCACGTCCTCGTTGGTCTCGCCGAAGATATTCCGGCGCTCGGAATGGCCCACGATGCAGTAGGCGCAGCCGATCTCCTTGATCATGGGGATGGAGATCTCGCCGGTGAAGGCGCCGGCCGGCTCCCAGTACACGTTCTGGGCGCCCAGGGCGATATCGACGCGGTCGAACTCGAGGACGGTCTTCACCGGCTTCAGGTCCACGAAGGGCGGGCACACGGCCACGTCCACCATCTCCAGCCAGTCGCGCTCCATGAGGTTGGAGATCTCCTGGGCCAGCACCACGGCCTCGGGGATGGTCTCGTTCATCTTCCAGTTGCCGGCAATCAGATGCTTTCGGGTCATGGGGTCTTCCTTTCTTCCCGTTAGCGCAGGGCCTCGACGCCGGGCAGGGCCTCGCCCTGGACCAGCTCCATGGAGGCGCCGCCGCCCGTGGAGATGAAGGTCATGGCATCCGCCAAATCGAACTTGTTCACCGCGGCCACGGAATCGCCGCCGCCGATGATGGTGTCGGCCGCCTCGTTGGCCGCCACGGCCTCGGCCACGGTGCGCGTGCCGGCCTCGAAGGAGGGCATCTCGAAGACGCCCATGGGGCCGTTCCAGAACACGCTGGCGGCCTCGCCGATGGCCTGGGCGTAGGCAGCCGCAGTCTCGGGGCCGATGTCGAGGCCCATCATATCGGCCGGTATCTCGTCCACAGACACGATGGCGGTGCGGGCGTCGTTGGAGAAGGCGTCGGCGGCCACCACGTCGGTGGGCAGCAGCAGGGTCACACCGCGCTCGCGGGCCTTCTCGATCATGGCCGCCGCGCGCTCCACCCAGTCCTCTTCCTTGAGGGAGGCGCCCACGGCCTTGCCCTGGGCCAGCAGGAAGGTGAAGCACATGCCGCCGCCGATGATGAGGGTGTCGGCCTTGTCGAGCAGGGCGTCGATCACCTTGATCTTGTCGGAGACCTTCGAGCCGCCGAGGATGGCGACGAAGGGGCGGCGCGGCTCGTCGAGCATGCCGGTGAGGGTGGCCACCTCCTTCTCCATGAGGTAGCCGGCATAAGAGGGCAGGTAGGCTGCCACGCCGGCCGTGGAGGCGTGGGCGCGGTGGGCCGTGCCGAAGGCGTCGTTCACATAGGCGTCGGCCAGATCGGCCAGGGCGCGGGCGAACTCGGGGTCGTTCTTCTTCTCGCGCTTATCAAAGCGGATGTTCTCCAGCAGCAGCACATCGCCGTCTTCCAGCGCGTCCACGACCTCCTGGGCATCGGGGCCGACGAGCGCGCGGGAGAGCACGATGTCACGACCGAGCAGCTCCTGCAAGCGGCGAGCGATGGGGCCGAGGCTGAAGGGTTCCTCGAAGCCCTCCCCCGCCGGACGGCCGCGGTGGCTCGTGAGGATCACCCGGGCACCGTCGCCGATGAGCTTGTTGATGGTGGGCAGCGCCGCGCGAATGCGCGTATCGTCGGTCACATTGCCCTCGCCGTCCACCGGCGCGTTCAGGTCGACGCGCACGAGCACGCGCTTGCCCGCGAAGTTCTCGTCATCGATGGTCTTGATATCAGCCATATCGCTCCTTTCAAAAGAGAAAACCCGGCTCAGAGCAGGCAACCGGGTTTTCTTAAATAATTACTCGTTTTGTCGCACTAGTTCGCCCAAGGAAGTCAGCGAGGACCCGACCGGTGCCTGGAATTGCCCCGCCTTCGCACCAAGCGGCCTTTGCGCCGCGCCGCGTGCGAAACAAGGGGCAAGGCCAGGTGCCCGTCGGATCCGCAGCGTCGGGATCTGGTTACGATTCTACGGCAGTAGAATCTTAACCAGATCTTTAACGCGGTTGGAATAGCCCCACTCGTTATCGTACCAGCTGATGCACTTGACGAAGTTGCCCTCGCCGCCGAGCACCATGGTCAGCTGGGAGTCGAAGATGGAGGAGTGATCGTTGCCCACGATGTCGATGGACACGATGGGATCCTCGGTGTACTCCAGGATGCCCTTCAAGGGGCCCTCGGCCGCGGCCTTCATGGCGGCGTTGATCTCCTCGGCGGTCACCGACTTCTCCAGCTCCACCGTGAGGTCCACCATGGAACCGTCGGGGGTGGGAACGCGGGTGGCGAAGCCGTCGAGACGGCCCTGCAGCTCGGGGAGCACGAGCGACACCGCGCGGGCGGCACCGGTGGTGGTGGGGATCATGGACACGGCGGCAGCGCGGGCGCGGCGCAGGTCCTTGTGGGGAAGATCGAGGATCTTCTGGTCATTCGTGTAGGAATGGATGGTGTTCATGTAGCCGCGCTTGATGCCGAAGTTCTCCAGCAGCACCTTGGCGAAGGGAGCCAGGCAGTTGGTGGTGCAGGAGGCGTTGGAGATGATGTTGTGCACCGCCGGATCGTACTGATCGTCGTTCACGCCCATGACGATGGTGATGTCCTCGTCCTTGGCCGGGCAGGTGATGACGACCTTCTTCGCACCGGAATCGAGGTGCTTCTGGGCCAGCTCGCCGGTCTTGAAGATACCGGTGGCCTCGACGACCACGTCCACACCCAAGTCGCCCCAGGGCAGGTTCGCCGGATCGCGGTCGGAGAGCATGGTCACATGCTTGCCGTCCACCACCAGGCCGTCGTCCACCACTTCGATGTCGAAGTTGCGGATGCCGTGGATGGAGTCGTACTTCAGCAGGTGAGCAGCGGTGGCCTTCTCGCCCAGGTCGTTAACGGCGATCACCTCGATCTCGGGATCGTCGGCCATGGCGCGGAACACGAGGCGGCCGATGCGGCCGAATCCGTTGATGCCTACCTTGGTTGTCACGGGTATCTCCTTTCACAAGATGCCACAGATGCCGGAAAACTGGCGTTGGTATGCCGTAAGGCCCTGCCAGTGTACTACGAACGTCATCCTTCCGTAACGATTCTCGGTCAGACGGCCCCTAAAAGCGTCGTACCTGCACAAAGCGAAAAGCCTCATCGTCATTGGCGGATTGGGCGTTCACGGGAAGGGGCGCGTCCCAAGCCCGGGACGCGTCCCTTTGCTTCTCCGCATCCGCTCTGAGAGTCCCCCGCACGCAGCGCGAGCAAGACCGCACTCTCGGAAAATCGTCCCGCCCCGGCGCTACGCCCCCTTCAACCCCTCGGTCACCGCGATGAAGAAATCACGGGACCACAGATCGAGCGGGCGGTGATCGGCAACAAAGGGCTCCACGTCTCGACGGGCATCGCGGAAGTCTATGTGCGAGAACCGCTCCCCCAAAAGCTTCCTCACCTTGGCGATATCGAGCCGCTCACGCTCTTCGAGAAAGCCCGTCTGCACGAGCCGGGCCTCAAGGTGCTCCATATTGACAGACGCACCGCGACCGAGGTAGAAGAGGTAATCGTACAGATCGCGCCCCTTCACGCGATTTTTCCAACTCCGGCACAGCACCGCGTGAATCTTGCCCGCAAACAGGGATGGCTCGTCGTAGAGACAGATCTCGTAGGGTGAGGGCGCGAGGCGAAAGGTACGGCGAAAGCGGGCTTTCGCCGGCGGATTCACATCCACCTCGAACTTGATTTTCAGTTTCTCATCGGATGGAATGCCCGCCAAGGTGCCCTCTTCGGGATAAAAGTACAGGAGGTGCTCGCGGGTATTCCCCTTGAGAAATGCCGATTGAATATCCGAGGCACGCCTCTTCTCCCGCATCGCTATAGCGATATTCAACCCGAACGAGCGCGCCTCCAACTCGACAGCCTCGAAATAGCGCGAGAGATCGAAATCGGCATCGGGGTCGAAAAGCGAAAAGTCGAGATCTTCCGAGAACCGATCGAGACCATAGAAGATGCGCAGGGCCGTCCCGCCGTAGAAGGCCGCCCTGCCAAAAAAGCCGCCCCGGGAAAGCCCGCAGAGCACGACCTCCTGAATGACCTCCTTCGCGGCGTTCTTCCTATCTATCGTCGAAGCCGGTTGATAGGAGGCAATCATGGACTCGATGGCGCTATGCATCCTCCCACCCCTTCCTCAGGTACCTCGCGAGCCTGCGCACATTGCGGGACCGATATCGCTCCGAGAGAAAGTCAATGTCGTCGATGTTCAAGGCGGCCAAATCTTCCATGTCGAGCCGCAAATGGTCGTACAAAAGCGCCTCCAACTCGCCTCGGTTGGCAATGGGCGCTTCAGTGTAGAGCTTATCGCACAGCGCCTTCTCCGGCGTTGCAATGCGGAAAGAGGCGTCTCCCTCCCTTCGCGTCGCTATGCCAAAGGGAAATGCCGAGGCGGGAACATCTCGATAGAGGAACACCCCGAAGGGGGTTTCGTAGCTTTTCGCCCGTCCCTTCCGAAAGGTCGCGCTCGTGATGCTCCTTCCGGCCTCCGGAATGAGATCGTAGTAGGATAAGGCACTGTCGAAGGAAATATAGGACGGCCCGTATATACACCCTGCCAGGGGCCACGGGGAGGCGCCTGCATCGGTCTCGTACAATCCGCGCACCACGGGCACCAGCGCGCCGCTGCGCACCATGCGCGCGATCTTGTTCGGTCGATCCCGATAGCCATCGAGCTCTTCACAAAGCATTTTCGTTGTCTTTATCATATTTCCTCCAGTAGTTTGCATTATACACAACGTACTGGAGAAAAAAAGCCTTAGGACTTCCCCGCCTCGATCTCGGCGGCGAGCTGCTCGATGCGGCGCACGCGGTGGTAGACGGCGCTCTTCGAGAGCGGCGGGTTCGCCCGCTCTCCCAGCTCCTTCAGGGAGGCCTCCGGGTAGGTGACGCGCAGGCGGATGAAGTCCTGCAGGGCCGGGGGCAGCTCCTCCATGCCGTAGTGCTCCACCACAGTGCGGATGGTGTGGATCTGGCCCACGGCGGCCCCGGCGGCCTTGGCCTGGTTGGCCATCTCGGCGTTTATCATGCGGTTCACGTCGTTGCGCACGGACTTCACCACCCGCTCCTCCTCCATGGACAGGGCCGCCTGGTGCGCCCCGGTCCAGGCGAGGAACTCCAGGATGGCCGCGCCGCTCTTGAGGTAGACCATGTAGGAGTTGCGCCGCTGCATGATGCGGGCGCCGATATCCTTGCGGGCCAGAAGCTCCACGATGCCCTCGGCCAGAGACTCCGACTCCACGGTGATCTCGAAGTGGAAGTCGCTCTTGGGGTTCGAGATGAAGCCGCTACCGAGGAACGCCCCCCGCAGGTAGGCCGCCGCGCAGCAGGGCCGGGCCACGAGGGCCGGCTTGATGCCCATTTCCAGGCCGCCCTCGGCCGAGAGCACCCCCATATCCCGCAGGGCATCGGCCAGATGGGCCTGGGCCGGCACCTCAATGAGGTAGTTCGGGGTCTTGTGCAGCACGCTGCGGCGCATGGTGAGGTTCGTCTTGAGGCGGTAGATGCTGTGCAGCAGGCGCACCACGAGCCGGGCAGCGGCCGGCGCGTCGGTGGCGATCTCCACCCGGTAGCGGTCCGGGCCACTCACGAACAGCGTGCCCTCGATGCGCACGAGGGCCGCCAGCGTGGCCTTCTCGCAGACCGGGCATGCCGGCACCACCCGGGCAAGCTCGTCTTTCACCTCGGCCGTGAACGACATGGCGCTCCCCTACCCCCGCCGGGCCCGCGAGAGCTTGATGACGCTTTGGAAGGCATCGCGCAGGGCGAAGGGCGAATGCCACGTGGGGCGCTCGCCGTCCACCAGGTTGCGGCTGATGACGATGGGGCCGCGGGACTGGATGGCCAGCATGTCGCCGTAGTTGATGGAGATGGGCCGCACGCCGCAGGTGAGCTGGCTGTCGTTCAAGTCCGATGTGGAGGCGTGCTCCAGCTCGGCCCCCGACAGGGCCGCGAAGCTGCCCGTGGCGGGGCTCTCGGCCCGCAGGGGCACCTTCGAGTGCACGAGCATGTAGTCGACGAGCCCCTCCATACCGTGGGCGGCCAGGGCCTCGAAGTGCTCCCGAGCCGTGAGCCCCCAGGTCTCCCCCTGCACGTCGGCCAGGGCGCACACGAACAGCACCCGGCCCCGGCTGGCGCGGATGGCGTCCACGATGCCGGGAATGAGCAGGTTCGGGATGATGGAGGTGAACAGCGACCCCGGCCCCAGCACGATGAGGTCGGCCTCGCGGATGGCCTTGCAGGCCGGCTCGTAGGGGGCCGGGGGCCGGCCGTCCTCGGCGGCGAGCCACACCGATTCCAGGGCCGTCTTGGAATGGCAGGCCACGGCCTGGCCGTCGAGCACGCGCCCGTCCCGGGTGCGGGCCGACAGCACCACGTGGTCCAGGGTGGAGGGGTACACGTGCCCCTGGGCGTTCACGAGCCGCTCGCAGATGGCGATGGCCTCGGGGAACGACCCGCAGGCATCTTCCAAAGCCGTGAGCAGCAGGTTTCCCAGGGCATGGTCGCGGGCCACGGCGAAGCGGTACTTCAGCGCCCGCACGAGGGGATCGGCCGGATCCTTGGCGAAGGCCACGAGGCACTTGCGGATGTCGCCGGGAGGCGTGGCATCGGCCTCCTCCCGCAGCACGCCAGTGCTTCCGCCGTCGTCGGCCATGGCCACCACGGCGCTCGTCTGCACCCCGAGCGATAGCAGGGTGCGGATGGACACCGGGGCCCCGGTACCGCCGCCGATGACCACGGCGCGCAGGGCCCGGTCGTCCTCGTCGAGGCCCCGCAGGTTCGGCAGGGCGCTCTTCAGGGCCGAGAAGGCCGCCGTGGCCGCCGGGTCCACGCGGAAGGCGTCGGTCTTGCGAATGCCCATCGCGACCTACGCTTCCTTCCCTGCGGCAGCCGGAGCGCCGTCGCCGCGCTCGGCCAGGCGCAGATCGCGATGGGCCACACTCACGCGGTAGCCCTTGGACTTCAGGTAGTCGCCCGTGGCCTCGGCCAGGGCGACGCTGCGGTGCTGGCCGCCGGTGCAGCCCACGCCGATGGCCAGCTGCTGCTTGCCCTCGGCCACATACCCCGGCATCACCACGTCCAGCAGGTCGTGCCAGCGCCGCTCGAACTCGATGGTCTCCTCGCGCAGGCGCACGAAATCGCGCACCGGGGCGTCGAGCCCCGTCAGGGGCCGCAGCTCCGGGTCGTAATAGGGGTTCGGCAGAAAGCGCACGTCCATTACCAGATCGGCGTCGTAGGGCGCCCCGTGCTTGAAGCCGAAGGAGTACACGGTGACGGCCAGGCCCTTCCGCTCGCTGCCCGTGGAGAACAGGCCGCGGATGGTGCTGCGCAGCTTCTGGGGCAGCATATCCGTGGTGTCGATGACGAAATCGGCCCTATCGCGCAGGCCCATGAGCAGGTGGCGCTCCCGTTGGATGCCCTGCCAAATGGTGGTGCCGTCGGTGCACAGGGGATGCCGGCGCCGGCTCGACTTGTAGCGGGCGATGAGCTTGTCGTCGGCCGCATCCAGGAAGAGCGTCTTGTAGGAGATGCCCCGGGCCGCCATGGCGGACAGCTCGGTGTCCAAGTCGCCGAAGAAGTCGCCGTTGCGCGAGTCGCACACTACGGCCAGACGGCGCCGGCCGCCCGCAGCGTCGGTCTCGTCGTTCACGCGCACGAGCTCGCCCAGCAGGCTCGAGGGCAGGTTGTCCACGCAGAAGTAGCCCAAGTCCTCGAAGACATGCATGGCCTCGGTGCGCCCCGCCCCGGACATGCCGGTGACGATGACGAAGTCGGGCATCTGGTCGATCTCAGTTGATTCCTCGGCCATCTTCGCTCCCTTCCGCGGCATCGGCGCCGGGCGCCTCCGCGTTCTCGTCGGTTCGGGCGGCCCGGGCGAGCCGCGCCTCCTTGGCTTCCTTCTGCCCATTATACTGCGCCAGCACGGCCACGAGCTCCTCGGCCACCTCGTCGGGAACCACCCGGGCCGCCTTGATCTCATCCAGGGTGGCCTCCTTCAGGTTCCGGAAGGACTTGAAGTGCTTCAGGAGGGCCTTCTTGCGCACGGGCCCCAGGCCAGCCACCTCGTCCAAGATGCTCGCCGTCATGCCCTTGCCGCGCAGCTCGCGGTGGAAGGTGATGGCGAAGCGGTGGGCCTCGTCGCGCACCTGCTTCACCAGGTACAGCGAGGCCGAGCCGGAAGGCAGCACCACCGGGCCCGTGTCCTGCCAGGGCACGAACAGCTCCTCGTCGCGTTTCGCGAGGCCGCAGATGGCGATGTCGTCGATGCCCATCTCCTCGAACATGGCCAGAGCCGCCGTGAGCTGGGGCTTGCCGCCGTCCAAGATGATGAGGTCGGGCTTGCTTCCGAAGCGCTCGTCGGCCATGCGCTCGGGGGCGTAGCGCCGCTGCATCACCTCCTGCATGGAGAGGAAGTCGTTGGCCTCGTCGAGCGGCGTCTTGATCTTGAAGCGGCGGTACTGGTTCTTGTCCGGCTTGCCGCCGGTGAACACCACCATGGAGGCCACGGTGTAGGATCCGTGGATGGTGGAGATGTCGAAGCACTCGATGCGCATGGGCGGCGCGTCGAGGGCCAGGGCGCTCTCCAGCTGCAGAAGGGCGTTGTTGATGCGCTTGTCGTCGTAGTTGGTGCGCACCTTGTAGCGCATGAGGGCGTGGCGGGCGTTGGTCTCGGCCATGGCCACCAGGTCGGCCTTCTCCCCCTTCTGGGGCGCCGTGAAACGGACCTTGGCCCCGTGGGCGGAATCCAGCTTGGCCGTGAGCCACTCCCCCATGGCCTCGGCGTCCTCCGGCAGGGTGCGCACGATGACCTCGCGGGGAATGGTGGTGGTGGCGTCGTAGTAGCGCATGAGGAAGTTGCGCAGCAGGTCCTGGTCGGGCACGTCGGTTCCGCGGTTCAGCACGAACTCGTTGGAGTTCACGATGCGCCCCTCGCGGATGACGAGCACGTGCACCCCGGCCACGGTCTCCTCGCGGAAGAAGCCCACCACGTCGGCGTTCAGGTCGCGGCAGCACACGGCGTGCTGCTTGTCGGTGAGCGAGTTGATGGTGTCGATGCGCCCCTTGATGCGCCCGGCCCGCTCGAAGTCGAGCTCGGCGGCCGCGGCGGTCATCTCCTCGGTGAGCTCGTCGATGAACTCCCGGTGGTTGCCCGAGAGGAAGCGGCTGATGCGGCGCACGTTGACGGCGTACTCCTCCGGCGTGATGGCCCCGCAGCAGGCCCCCGGCCCCAGGCCCACGTGGGCGTCGAAGCAGGGGCGGACGTCGCGCTTCATGAAGGCGAGGGGGTCCTTCTCCAGGGCGCGGGTCAGCTGGCGCCAGTCGGCGCAGGAGGCGGCGCACAGGGGCACCACCCGCCGGGCGATGTCGATCATCTCCCGGGCGGCCCGGGCGTCGGTGAAGGGGCCGAAGTACTTGGTGTCGGAGCGGTGCTTCTCCCGGGTGTACTTGATGGCCGGGAACACGTCACCCTTGGTGAGCGCGATGAAGGGGTAGGACTTGCCGTCCTTGAAGTCGGCGTTGAAGAAGGGGCTGTACTGGTTGATGAGGTTCTTCTCCAGCACGAGCGCCTCGTGCTCGTTGTCCACCACGATATAGTCGAAGCTGTGGATGGCCTCCACGAGCAGGGGGATCTTCGCGCGGTCGTCCTGGAAGTTCACGTACTGGCGCATGCGGGCCCGCAGCTGCTTGGCCTTGCCCACGTAGATGACCTCGCCGGCCGCGTCCTTCCACAGGTACACGCCCGGCTCGGCGGGCACGGCCGCCAGCTCCCGCTTGATGCGCTCGATTTTCTCCTGTTGGGTCTCTTTTTCCATGGGAACAGTATAGCGAGCCTGCCCCGCCGACGCGACGCGGGGCCGGGGCCGTCCCCCAATCTACACGGGCGCGGGCGCCTTTCAGGCCGGGATGATCGAGCTGCGCGTTCGCGACCGCGACTCGAGCGCCGAAGGTCCGCGATGCAGACGCCTTCATCTTCTTGGAGAAATGGCGAGTTATGCGGGGAATTGCCGCGAAGGGGCCGCACGCGGGGCCCTTTGATGGTACGTTGTGCAACTGCACAACCCATCGGGAGGGAATCATTGACTGACTTGCAACCCATCGCGGCCACAAAGCCGCCTACTGCCGCCGACCGCAAGGCGCCCTGCGGTGCGGCCGGCGACGGCGCCGTCCGGGCCGAGGCCGCCCCGTCGGCAGCGGCCGAGAACGCGCCCGGCGCCGATGCGCGCGCAGACCGCGGCATCGCCCCTCGGCTGCGCCGGCGCTTGGCCGGGCCGCGCCTTGCCGGCGCGGGAGCGTCCCTCCTGCGCCTCGCATTCTTCATGGCGGCGGTGCTGCTGGGCTTCTGCCTGCTGGAGGCCCCCTGGAACGGCAGCCTGCTCGCCATGGATGTCGCCTATGTGATACCCAATCTGGCCGTCCTGGCCCTCGGTTGCGCCATCGTCTTCCTCGTCGGCCAGCGCACCCGCGCCGCCCTGGCGGTGTTCGTCGGGCTGTGCCTGTTCGCCGGCGCGGCCAACTTCTTCCTCATCGAGTTCAAGGGCCAGCCCATCGTGCCGGCCGACCTGTTCGCCCTGTCCACGGCCGCCTCGGTGGCCGGCGGCTACAGCCTGTTCCTCACCCCGAGCCTGGCCGCCTGCCTGGGGGCCTTCGCCGCCTTCTCCGTCGCGCTCGCCCTGGGCTGCCCCCGGCGCAAGGTGACGCGGTGGGACGCGGCGGTGAACTGCCTCGGCGCCGTGCTGCTCGTCGCGGCGGGGGCGCTCCAGTTCAACGCCGTGGACATCCGCGAGGAATGCGCCGTGAAGGTGGACGTGTGGGACGTGCGGGGTTCCTATGGCACCCAGGGCACCGCGCTGTGCTTCCTGTCCCGGGCCCAAGAGCTCACTCCCAAGCCGCCGGAGGGCTACTCGGCCGAGGCCGTGGACGCCATCCTCGCCCCCTTCGCCGACGGGCCCGTGGGAGCCCCCTCCGACACGGCGGCCCCGAACAGGGGCGCCTCTGCGCTCCCCGGAGCGGCCGACGACGGGGAGACCGCGGCGGTCGAGGGCACGCTCCCCTACGACGGCCCCAACGTCATCGCCATCATGAACGAGACCTTCTCGGATCTGTCCAGCTACCCCGGCCTGGAAGACGCCAACGCCGCCCCTCCCTTCTTCCGCGAGGTGGCCGCCGATGCCCTGGTCAGCGGCGACGTGTACGTGTCGGCCATGGGCGGGGGCACCTGCAACAGCGAGTTCGAGTTCCTCACCGGCGCCTCCATGGGCAACATGGGCGGCGGCGTGTACCCCTACGTGCTCTACGATCTGGAAGGGGTGGACAACCTGGCCGCCGCCTTCCGGGCCCTCGGCTACGGCACCCACGCCATCCACCCGGCCGAGGCGTCGAACTGGCGGCGCGACCGCATCTACGAGCAGCTCGGCTTCGACGATTTCGACGACATCACCACTATGGAGGGGGCCGACACCTTCCGCGATCTCGTGACCGATCGGGTCACCTACGAGCGGGCGCTCCAAAAGATCGATGAGGGCGAGGCGCCCCAGTTCGTCTTCGACGTGACCATCCAGAACCATGGCGGCTACGACACCGGCCTCGTGCCCCCGGCCGACGCGGTGCACCTGGAGTCCGAGCAGGTGCAGAGCGCCGAAGTGGACGAATTTTTGGCCGCCATCCGCCAGTCCGACGAGGACCTGCGCTGGCTCGTGGACGAGCTGAACGCCCGGGACGAGCCCACCGTCGTCGTGTTCTTCGGCGACCACCAGCCCGGCTTCGCCGACTGGCTGTTCCGGCAGACCTACGGGCACAGCGTGGACGGATCGCCCCTGGAAGAGGTGCAGCAGCGCTACCGCACCCCCTACTTCATCTGGGCGAACGAGGCTGCGCGGACGCAGTACGGCAACCGGCTCGCGAAGATAGCGGATGCCGACGTCACGAGCCTGAACTACCTGCGCAGTCTGCTCACCGAGGCGGCCGGCCTGCCCGAGACCCCGCAGGACCGCTACCAGCGGGCCCTGCGCAGGGCCCTGCCGGCCATCAATTTGAACGGCTACCGGGACGGCAACGGAACCTGGCACTGGTTCGGCGAGGCCGTCGAGAGCGACGTCCAGCAGCGGGCCGAAGATGCCCTCAAGAGCTACCGCATCATCCAGCACGCCCAGTTATTCGGAGAGTAAGCCGAGAGACGTATCACGGGCCGCGCCGTTGCCCTGCGGGTTGCACGGCGCGACCCGGAACTGGGACGGTCGGCAGGCAGGCTGTTGATGCAGGTAGGCTACAGATTCTCGCGCACCCAGGCGATGTTGCCCATGGTGGTTTCGATGAGCTCGTCCACCGTGGGAAAATCGATCATGGGGCGCAGCCATTCGATGAACTCCACCTCGATGGGCTGACCGTAGATATCCCGGTCGAAATCGAGGATATGCACCTCGATATTGGCAGTGGTGCGATCGGCGAACATGGGGGCGATGCCCGTGGACACCGCGGCCTTGTAGCGGGCGCCATCCACCACGGCATAGCAGGCGTAGACCCCCTCCCCGATGACGTCGAGCATCGGCGGGATCTCCAGGTTCGCCGTGGCGAAGCCGAAGTCGCGGCCGTCGCCGCGGCCCGGGCGCACGGTGCCGACCACGCTGTAGGGGCGCCCCAAAAGCTCGGCGGCCGCGGCCACGCGGCCCTGCGCCAGCTCCCCGCGGATACGGGTGGCCGTCACCGGCTCGCCGCCCTCGGCCACCAGATCGTGGCCGTGCACCTCCATGCCGCGCTCGGCGCCCCACGCCCGCAGATCGGCCACGTTGCCCGAGGCGCGGTTGCCGAAGCGGAAGTCGTGGCCGATGTGGATGTGGCTCGGCACCCCTTTGCCGAAGCACGCTTCCAGAAAATCGGCCGGCGCCTGGGCCGCGAACTCGCGGGAGAACGGCAGCAGCACCACCGCGTCCACATCCAGCTCGGCGAGCTTGGCAATACGGGCCTCGTTGGTCATGAGCTTCTTCAGCCGATCCGGGGCGAACATCTCGTCCGGGTCGATGTCGAAGGTGATGACGGCGCTTCGGGCGCTCTCCTCCCGGGCCGAGGCCGCAGCCTCGCCGATGATGAAGCGGTGCCCCTCGTGCACGCCATCGAACACGCCGAAGGCCACGGAGGCTCCGGCGAGCAATGCCTCGTCGTAGGCGGGATCGTTCCTAAAGATCACTATGGCCACGGATAACTCCTATCGGAAAGACGCAGCGCGGCGCCAGGCGATGGCGGGCAGCGTCGTATGCGTACAGGGCGATGACCCGGTTATCGTACACCAAGGCGATGGTCTCGTCGCTGGCCAGGGGCTCGCAGCTCTCGCGCACCCCAGCCGTGCAGGCGCACAGCTCCGAGGCGGCATCGGCGCAGCGGCGCTCGCAGATCGTGAGGCCGCCAACGGCCACAGGGTTGCCGTTGCGCACCTTGGCGGCCAGCTCGTCGTCCACATAGGCGAAGCGGCAGCCGAGGGCCCGCAGCGGATCGAGGGCCGCCCGCAGACCGATGTCCTCAAGGGTTTCCAGGCTCACGCACTCGTCCAGGGCGATGGCTCCCACGGCCGTGCGACGCAGGGCCCCCACGTGGGCCGGGCAGCCAAGGGCGTTGCCCGCATCGCGGGCCAGGGAGCGGATATAGGTGCCCGCCGACACGGTGAAGGCCACGTCCCAGCGGGGCGCCTCGGTGCCGTCGGCCCCCCAGATGCCGAGCAGCTCGGCGGAGAACACCTCGATGTCGCGAGGCGTCAGATCGATGACGCGGCCACGGCGCGCCTCGTCGCAGGCCTTCTTGCCGCCCACCTTGATGGCAGAGTACACCGGGGGCAGCTGCTTGGACTTCCCCACCAAGCTGGCCACGAAGGTGGTGGCGAAGAAGGGGTCGAACACCTCCTCGGGCACCTCTCCCGTGCGGATGACCTCGCCCTCGGCGTCGTCGGTATCGGTGGCGGCGCCGAAGACGATGGACACCACGTAGGACTTCTCGTGACCCACGAGGTAGTGGTCGAGGCGCGTGGCCGGCCCGATGCACACGGGCAGCACGCCCGAGGCGAGCGGATCCAGGGTGCCGGTGTGCCCCACCCGGCGCTCGCCGAAGATGCGGCGCACCCGGTTGATCACGTCGTGGGACGTAAGCCCCGAGGGCTTGTCCACGGCCACCATGAGCGACAGATCGGTCGTTCCGCGCTTGGCCATCTAGCGCACCCCTTCGCCGGGACGCACGGGATCTTCGATGCCGAGCCGCTCCGCCAGGGCATCGACGGCCTGGGCGAGCGTTCCGGCGAACGTGAAGCCGGCCGCTGCGGTGTGCCCTCCCCCGCCGAAGGCGCGGGCGATGGCGGCCACATCGGCGTCGCCCTTGGCCCGCAGGCTGCCGCGAATCTCGCCGCCGGCCTGCTCCCGCAGCATGCAGGCCACTTCCACCCCGTCGATGGCCCGCAGCACGTCCACCATGGGCTCGGCGTCGGCCTTGCAGGCGCCGCACGCCTCGAAGTCGGCCCAGGACAGCCAGGAGAGAGCCGCCGACCCGTCGGCCGACAAGGCCATGTGGTCGACGTTGCGGCCTTCCAATTGCACCGAGGCCAATGACCGGCTCTGGAAGAGGAACCGGGCCACCAAGGGCGGCTCGGTTCCGGCGGCCACCATCTCGGCGGCGCCGGCGAAGGCGGCCTCCGTCGCGTTCTGGTGCTGGAAGCGGCCCGTATCGGTCACGAGGCCCGTGTAGCAGCAGGTGGCGATAAGGCGCTCCCGATCGGCGCCCAGCAGTGCCGCCAACTCCCAGATGAGCAGCGACGTGGAGGGAGCGTCGGGATCAGTGTAGCTGAGATCGCTCATGGCCTGGGGCACGGCGTGGTGGTCGATGGTCACCGTGAGGTCGGCCGCGGCCATGAGCGCCGCGCCGTCGCCCAGACGCTCGGGGGTGGGCACGTCCACGGCGATGAACACCTCGCAGGGGCCCGTGAAGCGGGCTGCGGGCACGAGGCGCTCGGCCCCGGGCATGAATGTAAGATCGCGCGGCGGCTCCTCGTCGCGGGCCAGCACGCAGGCGACGTACTTCCCCATCTGGCGCAAGGCCCAGGCCAGGCCCAGCTGGGAACCGAGGCAGTCGCCGTCAGGACTCACGTGGCCGCAGATCACGAAATGGTCCCGGCCGCGCAGCGCCTCGGCGATGGCGGCCAGGGTCGTATTGGTCTGAGGGGTCACCGCCATGGGCCTAGAACTCCCGATCCTCGCCGATGGTCTCCTCCACGATACGCTGCTGCTGGTGCTCGCGCTCGGTGGCCAGGGCGGCCCCGATGGCCTCGGCAGCGTCCACGGACTTGTCGCGGTGGAAGCGCAGCTCGGGCGCCACGCGCCAGGAGAGCTTCTTGGCCATGAGCGAGCGGATATGGCCGGCGGCCTGCTCGAAGGCGGCCTGGGCATCGGCGTAGCGGTCGGGATCGGTGGTGTAGTACACGTTGCAGGCCGAGCGATCGTAGCTGACCTCGCACCCGGTGATGGTCACCAGATGCAGCCGCGGGTCGGACACGTCGAACAGCAGGATGCTCGCGATGACCTCGCGGGCCTGCTCGTTCACCTTGCGATTGGAAGCACTCTGCTTCATAACGCCATCTCCTTAAGTAGTGGCGGACAGATAGTTCAAGTATAGGGAAAGCCCCGTCTTCGCACCCTCCGACAGCTCAACGTATGCGAAACCGTAAGAGTAGGCAACGGACAGAGGGTGTGCCTCCACGCGCAGTTCCGCAGCGAACGGAACAGTCCTGTGGACTGTTCCGCCGAGCGAGGACTGTCTGAGCATGGAGGTATGCCCTCTGTCCGTTGCCGGACAGCCGAGTTACTCGGTGCGCTCGACTTCCTTCACCTGGTAGCCCTCGATGGTATCTCCCACCTTGAGGTCCTGGAACTTCTCGATGCCGATACCGCACTCGTAGCCCTGCTTCACGCTCTTCACGTCGTCCTTGAAGCGGCGCAAGCTGGCCATGTGGCCCTCGAAGATGACCGTGCCGTCGCGCACGATGCGCACCTTGTCGTCGCGGTTGATCTCGCCCTCGATGATGTAGCAGCCGGCGATGGTGCCCACCTTCGGCACCTTGAAGGTGTCGCGGACCTCGGCGATACCGGTGTCCACCTCCACGATGTCGGGCGAGAGCAGGCCCACGCGGGCCGCGTTGATGTCCTCGATGGCCTGGTAGATGACGCGGTACAGGCGGATGTCCACCTTCTCCTTCTCGGCCTGGACGCGGGACTTGCCCGTGGGGCGCACGTTGAAGCCGATGATGATGGCATCGGAGGCGGCGGCCAAGGTGACGTCGGTCTCGGTGATGCCGCCCACGGCCGAGTGCACGATGTTGATGCGCACCTCGGACTGGTCCATCTTGTCAAAGGCGTCGCGCAAAGCCTCGATGGAGCCCTGGACGTCGGCCTTCACGATGAGGTTCAGATCAGTCTGCTTGCCCTCCTCGATGCGGCTGAACAGGTCGTCCAGGCTCATGTGGCTCTTGGTCTCCTGGGCGGCCAGGCGGGCGCGCAGGGCGCGCTCCTCGGCCAGCTTGCGGGCATCGCGCTCGTCCTCGAACACGCGGAACTCGTCGCCGGCGGTGGGCACCGAGTTCAGGCCCAGAATCTCCACCGGGTCGGCGGGCTTGGCCTCGCTCACGTGCTCGCCACGGGGGTTCACCAGGGCGCGCACGCGGCCGTAGCTCGTGCCGGCCACCACCACATCGCCGGTGTGCAAGGTGCCGCGCTGGATGAGCACCGTGGCCACAGGACCGCGGCCCTTGTCCAGGTTCGCCTCGATGACGAAGCCGGAGGCCTCGGCATCGGGGTTGGCCTTCAGCTCAAGCACGTCGGCCTGGAGGATGATGGTCTCCAGCAAATCGTCGATGTGCAGCTTCTTCTTGGCCGACACCTCCACGAACATGTTGGAGCCGCCCCACTCCTCGGGGATGACGCCGTACTCGGTGAGCTCCTGGCGCACGCGGTCGGGGTTGGCGCCGGGCTTGTCGATCTTGTTCACGGCCACCACGATGGGCACTTCGGCGGCCTTGGCGTGGTTGATGGCCTCGATGGTCTGGGGCATCACGCCGTCGTCGGCGGCCACCACGAGCACGATGACGTCGGTGACCTGGGCGCCGCGGGCGCGCATGGCGGTGAAGGCCTCGTGGCCCGGGGTGTCGATGAAGGTGATCTGGCGGTTGCCGATGTTCACCACGGAGGCGCCGATGTGCTGGGTGATGCCGCCGGCCTCGGAGGCCACCACACCAGTATCGCGGATGGCGTCCAGCAGCGAAGTCTTGCCGTGGTCGACATGGCCCATGACGGTGACCACCGGCGGGCGCGGCTTCAGATCGGCCTCGGAATCGTTGTACACCACGGCGTACTCCTCCTCCGGCGACACGACGCGCACCTTGCGGCCCATGTCGTCGGCGATGAGCTCCATGGTCTCGTCGTTCATGGACTGGGTGAGCGTGAGCACCTGGCCCAGCATGAACAGGCGCTTGATGACGTCGTTAGGCTGCACGCCGAGCAGCTCGGCGAACTTGGCCACGGTCGCGCCCTGGGGAATCTCCACCACGGAGTCGTCCAGCACGAGCGAGGGATCCAAGCCGCGCTCGATGGCCTCGGCCTCGGCGCGCTCGCGGGCCTCGGCCTCGCGCTTCTCCTTGCGCTTCTTGCGGCGCCCCTCCCCCTCGTGGGTGGTGGCGGCGGCCACGGCGGCGCGGGCCTCGGCGAGCACCTTGTCGCGCTGGAGCTTCTCGGCCTGGACGGCCATCTGGGCGTAGCGGTCCTCGGGCGTGGCGGCCTGCTGGGCCTCCAGCTCGGGCACTATCTGATGCCCCGAGCCCTTCTTGCCCTTCTTGCCCCCGGCGCGGCCGGAGCGACGGGCCTCGGCCTCGGCGCTCTTCTGGGCCTCCATGCGCTGCTTCTCGGCCTCGATCTGCGACAACAGCGAGTCGAAGTTGGCTTTGCGGGCCGCAGGGGCAGGGGCAGGAGCAGCCTTGGGAGCCTCGGCGACCGGAGCGGCCTTCGCGGGCTTCTTGTGACCGCGGCGCAGGGCCTCTTCCACGGCGCGCTTCTTGGCCACCTCGGCGGCGGCCTTCTCGGCCCGGGCCCGGGCCCGGGCGGCCTCGCGCTCGCGCTCCACGCGCTCCTTCTCGGAGGCGATCTGCTGCTCGAGGCTCGCGAAGGCGGAGCTGGGCGCCGGGGCCTTGCGCACGGGCTGCTCCTCGGCGGCCGGCTCGTCAGCGCGGGCGCTCTCGCGCTGGGCGCGGGCGGCCTCGCGCTCGGCGAGCTCCTTCTCGCGGGCGGCCTTGCGGGCGGCCTCTTCCTCGGCGCGCTTGCGCTCGGCCTCTTCCTGCTCGGCCGCGAGCGCCGCGGCCTCCTCGGCGGCCAGGGCGCCGGCGCGAGCGCGGATCTCCGGCTCCAGGTTCTTGCGAATCTTGTCCACGTAGGCCTCGTTGAGCATGCTCGCGTGGGACTTCGCGGGGATCTTCATATCTTTCAGGCGGTCGAGCAGATCCGCGCTCGACATATCGAATTCCTTCGCCAACTCATGGACACGCATGCTGGCCATATATCACTCCTCATTCTGTTCCGACGCCTCGGCGAGAGCAAGCTCGCGAAGAACGCGATCGTAATCCTCATCGGTCACTTTACAGCGCAGGGCGCGCTCAAGCTTCCTGGTCTTCCTCGCGGTGGCGAGGCATGCTCCCGAGCAGACGTAGGCGCCGCGGCCGGAACGGCGGCCCGAGCCGTCGAAGGCCACGGGGCCCTCGGCCGGGCGCACGATGCGGAAGAGGCCGCCCTTTTCCCGGGTGGCTCCGCAGCTGATGCAGGTGCGCTGGCGCTTGTTCGTCTGGATGGGCATCGGTCGTGCTACTCTCCCGCTTGCGGCTACTCGTCGCCGTCGGCATGCACGCCGCAGTACTGGCTGCCCGGACGGGCGTGGTTGCGGCAACGGGTGCCGTCCTCGCCGACGAAGATGCAGAAGTCGTCGTCTTCCTCCACCTCGTCGATGAGAGCGTCGTCCACCAGCGACGCGCCCTCGAAGCTGGCGGGCTTGATGTCGATGTGCCAGCCGGTCAGGCGGGCGGCCAGGCGGGCGTTCTGGCCCTCCTTGCCGATAGCCAGGGACAGCTGGTCGTCCGGCACGATGACCGTGGCGTAATTGTTATCCTCGTCGATGGTGACACGGGTCACCTTAGCCGGGGACAGGGCATTGGCCACGTAGACGGCCGGGTCGGCATCCCACTGAATGACGTCGACGCGCTCGTTGCGCAGCTCTTCCACCACCATGCGCACGCGGGAGCCCTTCGGGCCCACGCAGGCGCCCACCGGATCCAGGTTCGGCTCGCGGGAGGCCACGGCCACCTTGGAGCGGGCGCCGGGCTCGCGGGCCACGGACTTCACTTCCACCACGCCGTCGTAGATCTCGGGAACCTCGATCTCGAAGAGGCGGCGGATGAGATCCGGGTGGGTGCGGGACACCACGATGGCCGGACGGGCCTGCTCGCCGCGGGCGCGGGGGCTGTCGGCGTTGGGATCGCGCACCTCGATGATGAGCACCTTCAGGCGCTGGTTGTGGCGGTAGTGCTCGTTGGCCGGGCGCTCGTTGCGCTCGCCGGGGTTGCGCTTGGCGTCGTAGTGGGGCAGCTCGGCCTCCACGCCGTCGCGGATCTTGATGATGGTGAAGTCGGGGGTGCCCTGGAGCACGGTGCCGGTCACCAGATCGCCCACGCGGTTGCGGAACTCGTCGTAGATGGACTGGCGGCCCGCCTCGCGCACGAGGGAGGAGATGACGCCCTTGGCGTTCTGGGCGGCGATGCGGCTCACGTCGGCCGGGGTCACGTCGCGTTCCTCGAACTCGCTGTACTCGCCGGTCTCCTCATCGGGCTCGCCCACGGGCACCAGCTCGTAGACGTAGATCTTGCCGGTCTGGCGGTCGATGGTCACGCGCGCGTCCCACTCCAGGTCGAGAATGCGCTCGTAGCTCTTGGCGAGCGACTGCTCCAAGCGCTCGATGAGGTAGAACTCGTCGATCTTGCGCTCATGGGCCAGCGCCTGCAATGCCTCGATCAACTCTGAACTTGCCACTTTCTCTGTCTTCCTTTCCCTAAGAGCTGAAATCAACGGAGCCCTTGAGCCGGGCTCGTTTGATCTGGTCGTGCGGAATGGCCACGGTCTCGCCCTCCACGATGAGGCGCACGGCCCCGTCGGAGAAGCCGGCCAGCTCGCCGGTGAACGAGCTGCGCCCCTCGATGGGCCCGCGGGTCTTCACGTTGGCGGTCTGCCCCGCAAAGCGGTTGAAGTGCTCGGCCGTGCGCAGGGGCCGGTCGATGCCCGGGGAGGACACCTCCAGCATGTAGGCGCCCGGAAACGGGTCCAGCTCGTCCATGAGATCGCCGATCCACGACTGGGTGCGGGCCAGCTCGTCGAAGCTCACGCCGCCCTCCGCGTCGATGTACACGCGGATGGTGGGAGCCTTCTTCGACCCCACGATCTCCACGGTGACGATCTCGACGCCCTCGGAGGCGGCGCGCGGCTCCATGGCATCCAGAAGCATCTGTTCCTTACCGGTCAGCATGGGGCCTCCTTTCGCCTTCCGTTGCCTCTGCTGTCGGCTTTCGCGCCGGCCGTTTGGGGCCTAACAACAAAAGAAAGCGGGACATGCCCACTTTCTCGAACGCGAAAGTATGTCTGCGCGGCTCTTTGCGCAGTGTGCATTGTTTATACCACACCGGGCCAACCTTGGCCAGTGTCGCCCGCAATTTCCCC
Source organism: Adlercreutzia sp. (assembly GCF_056795635.1). Lineage (NCBI taxonomy): Bacteria > Bacillati > Actinomycetota > Coriobacteriia > Eggerthellales > Eggerthellaceae > Adlercreutzia > Adlercreutzia sp. The sequence continues at coordinate 62,988 of NZ_JBQIIT010000012.1, forward strand.
ATCCAAGGCCCAAAACTGCCGCCAGCGGGTGCAGGATGGAAGGCGACGGGGCAGCAGGCGGCGCAGCGCGGGGGGCAGCGGGCGGCGCAGCGCGGGGGACGTCCAGAGACCGGGCACCGCCGTGGCGCGGTGGCACGCGGGAGGCCGTCCGCTCGCAGCGCGGAACACCGGGGCTGCTGGTCGTAGGCGCACTACTATATATAGTAAGGGAGCCGCCCCATCCATGGCGGGCAGACCGCTCCTCTTGGGATGGCGGCTTTTTCTTGCGATGAGGTGGCCGAAGGTGTACACTCGGCCACAGTATGCTGACAGATCGGCAACGCTTCGCGTATCCAAGTGCGGGCGGGGCTGTGCTCACCGAGAGAAGGAGCAGGATATGAAGGCGAATCCGAAAGGACGTTTGCTGCGAGGAGTCCTCGCAGCCGTGCTCGCCTGGGGTTTGATGATGCCCACGGCGGCCCTGGCCGCGGGTAGCGAGAACAGCGAGACCCCCCCCCATGACGCCGTAACTGAATTCTCCGAGGCTCCCCGCGAGGCCGTCATTCCCGACGGAAGCCCGGACGACCCGTCGGCTGCGGCCGATGCGGCCCCCTCCCCCGCTCTTGCCACCCCCGCGAGCGCCCTTCCCGCCGCCGATGTGGCCCCTGCGGCCGACTCGACTGACCGCCATCAGTTCGGCATCACCGTCACCGGGGGCACCCCCGGCGTCGACTTCGAGTTCGTAAGCGAATCCTACACCCGCCATGCGCGCACCGGCACCAAAACACTGACGGACACCTTGAACAAACTCGTCGTCAAAGGGTCGGCCGAGCTCACGCTGACCACCGACGATTTCCCCACCGCCACGCAGAACGTCACCATCTGGGTGAACCCGGGCGTGCAGGCGAACATCACGTTGGATAACGTGAACATCGACTCCCCTATCCCCGTGCACATCGAGCGCAACCGCAACGATGACGGCACCACTGCCGAGCCCCGAACGCGCCTGCATATCACCCTTGCCGAGAATTCCGACAACACCATTACCGCCACCACTGGCCGCTGGGCCCCGGCCATCCACTGCGGCGAGGGCACCGAACTGGTCATCGACGACCACATCCCCAACGTCACTGCCACCGGCGAGCCCATCAAGATGGACGCCGCCAACTACCCGGGCAAGATTCCCGCTGGCACCACCTTCGTCGGCAACGACGGCGTGACCCGCACCGCCGGCACCAAAGACGGCGACGACCGCCTGTCGCTCCTGGACAACGCCGAGCGCGACGCCGACGGCACCCTCACTACGGGAAAGCTCACGGTCATCGGCGACCTCCACGTCTCCGGCATCGGCAGCGTGCAGTACGAAAACGGCGGAGACATGACCTTCAACGGGGGCATTATCACGGCCACGGCCCGGGGCAAGGGCGACGGTACCAACGGCTACGGCGCGGCCATCGGAGGCGGAGGCGGCGGCAACGGTGGCAACCTCACCTTCAACGGCGGCTACGTGGAAACCTGGACCTCCTACCACGCCGCTTCCATCGGCGGCGGTGCCTGGGCCCACTACACGCAGAACGCCGAGGCCACCTCCTATCAGTTCGACGACACGCTGGACAACGGCATTCCCACCACGACCAACGGATCCCCCAACACGGTAGAGCCCGCCAGCAAGACCTGCGCCGGCAACATCTACATCAACGGCGGCACCATCATTCCCCACAGCGACGCTCACGGCAACGCCATCGGCCAAGGCTGCTGCTCTTGGAACAAGGATCACGAGATCGTCATCGCCGGCGGCACGGTGCTCCCCGACACGAGCCGCGCCGAGGCGAAGGGCGGCGATCCCCTCACCTCCTGCGTCTCCATGGCCATCGGCGCCCAGGGCGGTGCCGTCAGCGTCATCGGCGGCTCCGTGCGCATCGGCGATGTCAACGGCAGCAAGGAACTGTTCCAGGCCTTCATCAACGGCGATCACAGCTACGATTCCGCCTTCGGCGTGTGGCCCGTGGACACCGACCGCACAGACAACCCCGCCGTGTCCATGATCGCCATCGACCTGTCGGCCGAGGTCATCAAGAAGGATGAGAGCGGCAAGCCCCTCACCGACGGCAACAACGCCATCATCGACTGGGAGCTCACCGTGGCCGGCGTTCCCTACGAGTACGGCGCCCCCACCCAGTTCACCGACGGCAAGCTGTACCTGTGGCTGCCGCCCTCGGCCACCGACAAGCAGGTATCGGTCACCCTCTCCTACCTGGACGAGAACGGCAAGGTGCAGAAGGTGAACCCCTTGTTCCGCAACCCCGGCGAGGGCGACATCCTGAAGCGCTACATCGATTTCGAGCTGCCCGCCAGCTACACCGACAAGCTGACGAAGTACTACGACGGCGAGCCCTTCAAGGCCTACGATCTGGACGACAAGGACAACTGGATCACCACCGACGAGGAGCCGCCCAAACAGCTGACCGACAAGAACGCCGTCACCTACAAGTACCAGCGCTTCACCAAGCGCCCCGCCTTTGCCGACGACCCCTCCTCCGTGGCCATCGGACCCGAGGTGAGCACGGGCAGCGATATGCCGTCGGACGTGGGCACCATGAAGTTCACCATGATCTCCACCCAGTATTCCGCCTCCGACAAGCCGGAGCTGGCCGGGTTCAAGGAGAGCTACTGGGGCCACCGGGCCTTCGGCTGGTGCGACATCACGCCCATCGGCTCGAAGGTGTCCCTCATTAACGCCGAGTGGGTCGACGACAAGGCCCCCGGCGGCGAGCACCACAACTCCGATCTGGAGCTGGCCCTGCACGCCACCATCGACCGCGCCGACACCCAGCCCGACGGCAAGCCCACCGCGCCCACCTGCAAGGCCCCCGAGGGCTATGTGCAGCTGTACATGGATGGCGCCAAGGTGGGCGACCCCATCGAGATCGTCTTCCCCGATGCGGCCACCCCGAGCACCCGGGCGGCCTTGGCGAGCGCCGTGGCAACACTCGCGGCCGGCGACGGGGCCGACAGCGGCGATGCCGACGGCGACAAGCCCGTTCCCAACGCCCGCCGCGTGGACAACGGCAAGGGCGGCTCCTATACCGACTTCACCTACACCTTCAAGCCCTCCGACGCCGACTTCCTCGTGCCGGACGCCACCACCGACGGCAAGCACGTGGTGTCGGTGCAGTACCTGCCGCCCGACCACGAGGACGTGGCCGATCTGGGCAGCGCGGCGCCGGCCAACTACCTGGAGAGCGTGAACCCCGCCGACAACCCCGACGACGCCCCCAAGGCCGAGGTGGCCATCGACCCCATCGACCCGAATCCCACCGTGGACCTGCCCGCCGACCCCGATGCCGATCCGGACAAGTCGCAGCCCTCCCTGGACACCGACTACGACAAGCCCGAGGCCGACAAGCCCGGGGCCGACCCCACCAAGCCCGGCGACAAGACCTACCACGGCACCCTGAACCTCGTCTACGAGAAGCCCGCCCCCGGCGCCGACGAGAACCCCGGGGCCGTGGACATCAAGATCAAGACGCCCTCTTCCGGTGCCATCACCGTCACCACCGCCGACGGCACCATCCTTGAGGCCGAGGTCGTGACCGACGAAGACGGCAATCCCGTGCGCGACGACGACGGCAATATCACCGTGCGCGTGAACCCCGAGGGCGTGGGCAAGACCGAGCTCGTCATCAAGCAGGAGCCCAACGGCGCCTACACGGGCACCACCTTCGAGTACGACGTGACCGTGAAGGCCGACCCCTCCATCGCCCCAGCCCCGGCCGTGGCCAAGACCGCCGAGAACCTCACGCACCCGAACGGCCCCACCCAGCCCGGCGATCGCATCCGCTACACCGTCACCGCATCGAACAGCGCCGCCGGCTCCGCTTGGAACAACGTGGTGGTCACCGACGACTTACCCGCCTGCCTTGATCTGGTAGAGGACACCGTGTTCCTGAAGAATGCCGCCGACGGCTTCAACAAGAAGCTCTCCGCCGCCACGAGCGCTCCCAAACTTGGCGAGTACGGGCTCGGCACGGCGGGTGCCGACGGCAAGCGCACCCTCACCGCCCCCGCCGGCACCGTCTGGGGCGCCGCGAACGCCGTTCTCACCTTCGAGTGCACGGTCAAGCAGGGCATAACCGGCCGCGACGAGGCGGCAGCGCCCCTGGCCAACATCGCCGAGGCCGAGGGCACCCGCGACCACCCCACCGACCCCAAGGGCGACCAGCAGCCGGTGGATCCGGTGGAATCGAAGCCGGCTGTGCCCGAGGGCGGCGATGCCGTGGCCCCGGCCGATCCGGACGCGGGAGCCCTCGCCCTGGACAAGACCGTGGAGAACACGACGAGTCCCGATGCCAAGGTCACGCGCCTCGGCGACGTGCTGCGCTACACCATCGCCGTCAAGAACACCGGCGATGCGGGCAGCTGCCTCGTGAACGCCGTCATATCCGACCCGCTGCCCGCGGGCCTTCAGCCCGTGGCCGGCAGCTGGCGGCTGACGCTGCCCGGCTCCGACGAGGCCGTCGAGCTGACGGACGATCTCTACGACAGCACGTCCCGCACTGTGGCCGTCTACGCCGGCAACCTCTGGGGCGGCGAGGAGGCCCGTCTCACCTTCGACGTGACCGTGACCGCCGACGCCCTCGGCGCGGCCATCGGCAACGTGGCCGCTCTCACGGGCACCGTGCCCTCCCAGAAGCCGGATGTGGACGTCTCCGAGGAAACTCCCGGCGAGCCGGCGCCCGCGCCCGAAGCGGACGAGCCCGTGCAGGCCGACAACCCGCCCGTGGAACCGGCCGTGGTCATTCCCGACGACCCGAACGACGGCGACGTGAGCGTGGACAAGACCGCCGAGAACACCACGAGCACCGACGGCAAGACCCGGGTGGGCGACACCGTGCGCTACCGCATCGTGCTCGCGAACGACGGCCCCGGCACCGGCTGGATGGACGCCGTCATCCGCGACGACGTGCCCGCAGGGCTGGAGCCCGTAAGCGGGAGCATACGCATGACGCTGCCCGACGGCAGCGAGATCGAGGTATCCGACGACGCCTACGACGACAAGACGCGGCGCCTGTCGGTGTCGGCCGGGCGCCTCTACGGGGGCCAGGAGATCGTGCTGACCTTCGACGCCCTCGTGACCGAGGAGGCCGTGGGGGCCGACATCGGCAACGTGGCCGTGGCCCTCGGCACCCTGCCGAGCCAGTGGGACCCCGACACCGACGGGGAGTTCCCCGCGGCCGGCGAGCCCTTCGACCCGCCGGCGGGCTGGGAGGCCTTCGACCGCGAGAGCGAGCGCGTTGAATCCGCGGCTGCCTACCCGCCCGGCACCAATGAGAAGGGCGGCGTGATCCCGGCTGAGAGCGATCCCGACGAGGGCAGTACCATCCGCCTCAAGCGCCTCGCCCAGACCGGCGATGACCTGGCGGCCGGCTTCGCCCTCGGGGCCGGGGCGGCCCTCGTGGCGGCCCTTGCCCTCCTCCTCGCTCGCCGCCGCCTGCGCCGCACCCGCTAAACGTTCCCTCGGGGCTGCCGCCGACCACCACGGATTCGGCGGCAGCCCGTCGCTCTACCCACCGAAGGAGCCGTCATGACGAGAAAAGCCCTGAAACCCCTGCGAGCGGCCCTGGCCGCCGTGCTCGCTTGCGGCCTCATGCTTCCTACGGGTGCCCTGGCCGCCGGCCCTACGGCCGGAGAAGCCGCCGCGTCGGCCACAGCCGCTTTGGCTGAGAGCGCCGCGACCCTTGCCGCCGAAGAAGGGGTCGGAGCAGCCCCGCTCGCTGCGACAGCGCCTACGAGGGTTGCCCCGGGGTCCGGTTCGTTCACCATCGCCGACTTCACCATCTGGGGCGTGGACGGCGGCAGCGTGACCGCCGGTGACTTCGTCTACAACGAGGCAGCGAAGACCCTCACAGTGAACACCGACGAGCCCTTCGCTATCCAGAACACCGACCAGACCACCGATTCCGAAGGCTGGCCAGCGACGAAATCGGCGGTAGGCATCTTCATTCCCGCCGAGCGCGATGCGCGCATCACTTTGGCCGGCGTCGGGATCCTCGGGAAGGAGCCCCTCGATCTGGAAACGGGAGCCTCCTGCTCCTTGGTGCTCGCCGACGGGACGAAGAACATCTTCCAGGCCAATTACCCCGCCGGCGATTCTTCCACGGACAATCGCGCCGTGCTTCATTGCGGCACTGGATCGTCCCTCTCCATCGATGACGCCGTGGCCAATCGCACGGACAAGGGCACCCTCATCACCCCCGCCGAGGGCCTCATGCCGAAAAATCCTGACCTCGACCCTGACGACCCCGCCGCCCTTGAGCCCTATCACCTCGAGAACGGTACGGAGGTACAGGTGGGCGACCCGCTCACGAAGATGGACGGCGCCGACCCCGGCGAGCTGCATGCTGAGCACGTCGGCAACGGCATGGGGGCGGCCATCGGCTCTCCCTATGGCGAGGCGGGCGGCAACATCACCATCAACGGAGGAGTCATCACCGCCATCGGGGGCCGCAACAGCGGCGCGGGATCGGGCACTCACGACTGGGCGGCCGGCATAGGGTCGGCGGGCCCCGCAGGCGCCGACGGCACCGGTCTTAACGAGTGGATTACCATTAACGGAGGCCGCGTCACCGCCCAGGGCGCCTACCACGGCCCAGGCATCGGGGGCGGCCCGGTGAAAGCGAAGACCGGCAACATCCGCATCAACGGAGGCTACGTCATCTCCACCGGCGGCGCCCACGGCCGCGGCTTCGGCACCGGCTGCGAGGGAGACGACAGCTCCGAGTACGAGATCATCCTCACGGGCGGCACGCTCCTGCCCACCGGCGGCCGAGCCTTCGACCCCGCCGACATCGGGGCTCCCGGCGCCAAGGTGACCATCACCGGTGGCTCTATCGGCAACAGCCTGGGAGTGGGCTCCTTCATCTTCGACGGCACCGCCACCAACGACCGGGGCGAGCCCATCAAGATGGTGGAGATCGATCTCACGAGCGACGTGGGAACCAAAGCCTACGCGCTCACCGACTGGCAGCTGAAGGTAGATGGCAAGGAGTACGACTACGGCGCCCCGGCCGAGTTCGACAAGGGCCACCTGTACCTGTGGCTGCCCGAGCAGGTCATCCAAAACAGCGAGGTCACCGTCGACTTCACCTATCTGAATACCGACAAGCTGGACGAGAACGGCAAGCCCACCGAGATCACTCCCCTGCCGCTGTTCCGACCGCCGGGAACCGGAACCGACGGCAAGCTGCGCCGCTACGCCGACTTCGAGCTGCCCCAGGAATACCTGGACAAACTGAGGAAGTACTACGACGGCAAGGAGTTCAAGGCCTACACCATCGATGCTGACAACACCCTGCCCACCCTGGAGGAGATCGGCAAGGACCCGGACACGGGCAAACCGATCTACCGCGAGCTCACCGACGGCGACGCCGTCACCTACAAATACCAGCTGTTCGACCGCCTGCCCGGCGGCGACGCCGAGCCCCAGGCCATCGGGCCCGAGGTGGACAGCGGCAAGACTATGCCCACGGATGTGGGCACCATGAAGTTCACCATGACCTCTACGGAGTTCTCGAACACCACGGGCTTCAAGGAGAGTTACTGGGGCCACCGAGCCACGGGCTGGTGCGTCATCGAGCCCACGAACTCCGCCGTGGCCCTCGTGGATGCCCAGTGGGTGGAAGATGCCGCCCCCGGCTCCGAGCACCACGACTCCGACAAGGAGCTTCGCGTGAACGCCCAGATCAGCCGTGGCAAGACCGACCCGGCCGGCGTGGCAACCAAGCCCACCTGCGCCGCACCGGAGGGCTACGTGCAGCTGTTCGTGGACGGCGAGGCCGTGGGAGAGCCCATCGAGATCCTCTTCGAGGACAAGCCCGCCACTACCCGGGCGGCCACCGAAGCGGGCAAGAAGAACGCCGAGCGCAAGGGCGACGACACCACCGGCCATTACACCGATTTCACCTACGTGTTCAAGCCCGCCGACGCCGACTTCCTCGTGCCGGATGCCACCAGCGACGGCAAGCACGAGGTGTCGGTGCAGTACCTGCCGCCGAAGAGCGGCGACGCGGCCCCGGCCAACTACCTGGAGAGCGTGAACCCCGCCGAGGATCCGGAGCAGGCCCCGAGCGATACCGTGGCCATCAACCCCATCGACCCGAAGCCGTCGATCACCCCCGACGATCCCTCCAACCCCGCCGGCACCGAGATCGAGGTGGATCTCGACCCGAAGCCCGCCGACCCCTCCAAGCCGAACACCACGGTGTATACCGGCACCATCGAGGCCACCTACCAGGAGCACGGCGAGGACGAGCCGAACCCCGGCCGCGTGACCCTGAAGCTGGACACCCCCTCTTCCGGCCCCATCACCGTGACCACCGAGGACGGCCGCATCATCGAGGCCGACGTGGTGCGGGACGACGAGGGCAACCCCGTGCGCGACGCCGATGGCAAGATCACCCTGGTCGTGGATCCGGAGGCCATCGGCGACACGAAGCTCACCGTGAGCCAGGCCCCCAACGGCGCCTACACCGGCACCGTGTTCGAGTTCGACGTGACCGTGAAGCCGAACCCGCAGATCGCTCCCGAGACGGCCGTGACCAAGGTGGCCGAGAACCTCACGCACCCGAACGGCCCCACCCAGCCCGGCGACCGCATCCGCTACACCGTGAAGGCCGCGAACAGCGCCGCGGGCTCCGCCTGGAACGACGTGGTGCTGGCCGATCCCCTGCCGGGCTGTCTGGAGCTGGACGAGGCCACCGTGCGCCTAGCCAATCCCTCGCAGGGCTTCGATAAGAAGATCGCGAGCACCACCGGCACCCCGAAGCTCGGCGAGTACAGGCTGGAAGCCGCCGACGCGGACGGCAAGCGCACCCTCACGGCGCCCGCCGGCGCGGTCTACGGCGAAGGCGAGGCGACCCTCACCTTCGAGTGCACCGTGAGCGCCGATGCCGCCGGGCGCGACATCGCCTCCGATCTCGCGAACATCGCCAGTGCCACGGGCGCGCGCCCCGACCCGGACAAGCCGAGCCAGGAGCTGCCCGAGAACCCCGATCCCTCCGATCCGGCGCTGCCGGCCGGACCGGCCACGGTGGTGCCGGCCGACCCCTCCACCACGCTGTCCAAGACGGTGGAGAACGTCGCGAACCCCGACGCCAAGGTGACGAAGCCCGGCGACGTGCTGCGCTACACCGTGTCCCTCAAGAATACCGGCGCCGCGAATAGCTGTCTCATCGCCGCCGTCATCGCCGACCCGCTGCCGATGGGTATGGAACCCGTGGCGAGGTCGCTCAAGCTGACCCTCTCCGACGGCCGCGAGATCGCCGTGGACGACAGCGCCTACGACAGGGCCTCCCGCACCATCGCGGTGACCGCAGGCGATCTATGGGGCGGCGAGGAAGCGCGGCTCACCTTCGAGGTGACCGTCGGCGCCGACGCCCTGGGCGCCGACAACGCCAACGTGGCCTTCACCCATGGCACCGTGCCCTCAATCGGGCCCGACAGCGTGCCTTCCAACCCCGAGCCGGGAAAGCCGACCGCGCCCCCGGCCGACGAGCCAACCGAAGGCACCGAGCCGGTAGAGCCGCCCGTCCTCGTGGGCACCGATCCCGCCGAGGGCGACATCACCGTGGCCAAGGAGGCCGAGAACACCACCCGCGACGACGGGAAGACCTCCGTGGGCGACGTCGTGCGCTACACCGTGACGCTTAAGAACGACGGCCCGGCCACCAGTTGGATGGACGCCGTTATCCGCGACGACGTGCCCGCAGGGCTGGAGCCGGTGAGCGAGAGCATCCGGATGACCTTGGCCGACGGCAGCGAGGTCGAGGTGTCCGACGACGCCTACAACGACCGGACCCGCATCCTGGCCGTGGCCGCGGGGCACCTCTACGGCGGCCAGGCGGTCACGCTCGTCTTCGACGCGCTGGTGACCGAGGAGGCCCTGGGGGCCGATATCGGCAACACGGCCGTGGCCCTGGGCGTGCCGCCCTCAGCCTGGGATCCGGACGGGACGCACCCCGAGCCGGGACAGCCCTTCGACCCGCCAGCGGGCTGGTCGTCCTTCGAGCGCGAGAGCGAGCGCGTGGTAAGCCCCACCGCCTACGCCCCCGGCACCGATAAGGACGGCGGCGTGTTGCCGGCCGAGGACGGGCCCGATGAGAGCACCACGATCCGGGCCAAGCGCCTCGCCCAGACCGGCGACGATCTGGCGGCCGGTTTCCTCCTCGGCGCAGGTCTCGCCATGACGGCGGCCATCGCCCTCTTCCTCAGCCGCCGGCGCCTGCGCCGCAGCCGATAAGTCCCTGCGGGGCGTCCCATCCGGGCCGCGCCCCTCGACATAAAAGGAGCAATTATGACGAGAAAAGCCCTGAGACCCCTGCGAGCGGCCCTGGCCGCCGTGCTCGCCTGCGGGCTCATGACGCCCGTGCCGGCCCTGGCGGCGGTGCCCGACGGGTACACCCACCCCGCCGACGCCTGCGCCATCACCGTCACTGGCGGCACCGAGGGCGTCGACTACTATTACGAGAACGTCGATTACGTACGCGAGCACCCGGCCAACGGCAACCCGGCCGCCTCGACAGGGCCCCTGACTTCGCATCTCAAGAAGCTCGTCATCTGCTCCGATACGCCCCTGACCCTCTCTACCTCGGGCGCTCCCACAGATGGCACCATCTGGATTGCCCCCGGCACCCAGGCCGACCTCACCTTCGATAACGTGAACATCAACTCGGACGTTCCCGTCCATATCGAACGCAACCGCAACGCCGCCGGTGAAACTATCTCCCCCGAGACGAGCCTTCATATCACGCTGAAGGACAACTCGACCAACACGCTTCAAGGCACTCCCGGCGGCTACTCCCCCGGCATCCACTGCGGCGAGGGCACTCATCTCGTCATCGACGATGCGGTGCGCAACGTCGATACCAGCGGCAATCCCATCACACCCCAGGACGGCCGTATTCCCGCCGGCACCACGTTCGTAGACAACGAGGGAATCCAGCGCACTGCCGCCTACAACAGCTACGATAGCCTCACCCTCCTGGAAACTAAGGAGGTAGGCGGCAAAACCGCCGGCAGCCTCACCGTACGAGCCGGGCACCAGGCCGCCGGCATCGGCAGTACGAGCTTTGAGAATTCCGGTGCCATGACTTTCAACGGCGGCGTTATCGACACCAAGGGCTTCGTAGTAACCGGCTCGAGCGCCGATGACGACCATTACGGCGTCGGCGCCGGCATCGGTTCCGGCGAGGGCGGCGGCGGCACGTACACCACCATCAATGGCGGCCGCATTACTGCCCAGGGCGCCTACCACGGCGCTGCCATCGGCACGGGCCTGGCCGCCTGGTACAACACCAGCTGGTGGGGCCGCAAGCAGGCCTACCTCTTCCAAGATTCTATTGACAGCGGGCGGGTGGAGAGCAACGCCAGCGCCCCCGATTCCCAGCTGAGCACCGGCATCATACGCATCAACGGCGGTTGGATCAGCGCCATTGCCCCCGTGCACGGCAACGCCATCGGCCACGGCTGCGCCACCGACAACCGCAATGGCGCCATCATCATCTCCGGCGGCACCATTCTGCCCGACAGCACGAAGAGCGAGGCCAGCTTTGTGGATATCGGTGGCCGCAACGGGTACGTCATCGTCACCGGCGGCTCGGTGCAAACGGTGGAGGACGGCTCCAAGTTCGAGAACAAGGACGCCTACGGTTACGCCTACGGCAGCTTCTCCCACGGCGATGACGGCAGCCTCATCGTGGACGAGAGCGACGACAACAAGGTGTTCATGATCACCATCGACCTGGGCAGCGAGATCGCGAAGCGCAACACCGAGGCCGGCATCACCGACAGCAACCTGGACGAGCACGTCACCGACTGGAACTTGAAGGTGGGCGGCAAGGACTATCCTTACGGAGCCCCGGCCCGATTCAACAACGGGAAGCTGTTCCTGTGGCTTCCCAAGACGGCCACCGAGAAGGAGATCACCGTCAACCTCTCCTACACCGACAAGAACGGCGCGGTACAGAAGATCGAGCCTCTGTTCCGCGACCCCGATACCGGCCAGGGCGGCACCACCCTCAAGCGCTACATCGACTTCGAGCTGCCCGAGGACTACCTCGCCAAGCTCACGAAGTACTACGACGGCACCCCCTTCGGCGCCTTCGAGCTGAGCAAGCAGGAACCGCCGCTGACGGGCCTGGTCACCGACAGCAACGGCAACCGCGTGAGCGACGGCAAGGAACTCACCGACGAGGATGCCGTCAGCTACAAGTACCAGCTCTACGACAAGCGCGGCGGCACCCCGCTCGGCACCGAGAGCGAGATCGTGGACAAGATGCCCTCGGACGTGGGCGTCATGAAGTTCACCATGGACTCCACCCAGTACGCCACCCCCGGCTCTGACTTCGCCGTCAGCTACTGGGGCCACCGCGCCACGGGCTGGTGGGAGATCAAGCCCACCACCTCCTCGGTGGAGATCGTGGAGGCGAAGTGGGTGAACGGCCAGGCCGGCAGCGTGCAGCACCCCTCCGACATGGAGCTCGCCGTGACCGCCCGCATCAACCACGGCGAGAAGGATCCCGACGGCAAGGCCAACAAGGACAGCTGCAAGCCGCCCGAGGGCCGCGTGCAGCTGTATATGGACGGCAAGAAGGTGGGCGAGCCCATCGAGATCCTCTTCGAGGACAAGGCCACCGCGCCCATCACCCGCGCCCTGGAGGACGACCCCATCCGCGCGGCCTCCCGCGCCGTGACCCAGCCCGGCCAGAAGAACGCGGACCGCGTCGTGAACGGCGACGGTGCCGGCCACACGCTGTTCACCTACACCTTCAAACCCTCCGATGCCGACTTCCTCGTGCCGGACGCCACCACCGATGGCAAGCACGTGGTGTCGGTGCAGTACCTGCCGCCCGCTGAGGGCAGCGCCGCTCCGGCCAACTACCTGGAGAGCGTGAACCCCGCCGACGATCCCGAGGAAGCCCCCAAGGCCGACGTGGCCATCGAGCCCATCGACCCGAAGACCGACATCGGGGCCGCCGGCGAGCCCGGGGCCGACCCCACCTTGCCGCCGCCCTCGGCCACGTTGGATCCCGATCCCACCCCCGACGATCCCGACGCCGACCCCACCAAGCCGGGCGATAAGACCTACGGGGGCGACATTGCCACCACCTGGGACAAGCCCACCGACGACAACCCGCACCCCGGTCGCGTGACCCTGACCATCAAGACCGATTCCTCCGGCCCCATCAGCATCGTCGGCGAGGATGGCAGCCTGTTCGACGCCGACTTCGTCCGCGACGAGAAGACCGGCGAGCCGGTGCGCAACCCCGACGGCACCTATACCATCGTGCTGGATCCGAAGGCCGTGGGCGAGGGCAAGCTGACCATCCAGCAGAAGCCCAACGGCGCCTATACGGGCACCACGTGGGACCTGGACGTGACCGTGAAGGCGAACCCGAAGGTGGCTCCCGCCCCCAAGCTCGCCAAGAAGGCCGTGAACCTCACGCACCCGGACGGCCCCACCCAGCCCGGGGACCGCATCCGCTACACCGTGACGGCCTCCAACGGGGCGGCGGGGTCGGCCTGGACCCAGGTGGTGCTGACCGATCCGCTGCCGGCCTGCATGGAGCTGGACGAGGCCACGGTGGAGCTGGACAACCCGCGGGACGGCCTCGCGGAGAAGAGCCTCAAGCGGGCCGACGCCGTGACCGCCGCCGACACGGGGCGGTTCTCCCTCTCGGAGCCGGGCGCCGGCGGCCGGCGCACCCTCGCGGTGCCGGCGGGCACCGTCTGGGGCGGCGCGAGCGCCACGCTCACCTTCGAGTGCACCGTGGCCGCCGGCCTCGACTTCTCCGATGCCGACGCCGTGGACCTGGGCAACGCGGCCTCGGCCGCGGGCAAGCGCCCGAACCCGACCGATCCGGCCGGCCCCGACGTGGACCTGGACCCCGACCCGGGCGCGAAGCCCGGCGAGGGCCCGGAGCCCGTCACTCCCCCGGCCTACCCGGCCGGCCCCGAGACGGTGGCCCCGGCCGACCCGGACGCGGGGACCATCGACACGGCCAAGGCCGTGGAGAACCTCACGGACCCGAGCGCCAAGGTCACGCGCATCGGCGACCGCCTGCGCTACACCGTCACGGTCGCGAACCGCGGCAGCGCCGAATCGGCCCTCTACGACGCCATCATCGCCGACCCGCTACCGAAGGGCATCGAACTGGTGGCCGGCACCATCGAGCTGGCCCTCGACGGGGGCGATCCTGCGAAGGTGGACGACGCCGCCTACGACAAGGCCACGCGCACCCTCTCCGTCGCTGTGGGCGACCTGTGGGGCGGCCACAAGGCCCAGCTTACCTTCGAGTGCACCGTGGGCACCGACGCCGCGGGGGCCGACAACACGAACGTCGCCTTCGTGCACGGCACTCCCCCCTCCGAGGATCCCGAGCGCGATCCGAGCACCCCCGGGGCCCAGCCCGGCGATCCGGCACCCGTGCCCGAGGGAGAGCCCGAGGGAACCACGCCCGGCGCCACGCCGCCCACGCTGCTGCCCAACGACCCGGCCGACGGCGACGTGAGCGTGGTCAAAACCGCCGAGAACACCACGAGCACCGACGGCAAGACCCGCGTGGGCGACACCGTGCGCTACACCGTGACGCTTACGAACGACGGACCGGGCACCGGCTGGATGGACGCCGTCATCCGCGACGACGTGCCCGCCGGGCTGGAGCCCGTGAGCGGGAGCATCCGCATGACCCTGCCCGACGGCAGCGAGGTCACAGTGCCCGATGACGCCTACGACGACCGGACGCGCCGCCTGTCGGTGTCGACCGGGCGCCTCTACGGGGGCCAGACGATCACCCTCGTGTTCGACGCCCTCGTGACCGAGGAGGCCCTGGGGGCCGATATCGGCAACGTGGCCCAGGCCCTGGGCACCCTGCCGAGCCAGTGGGACCCGGATACCGACGGGGACTTCCCCGCGGCCGGCGAGCCCTTCGACCCGCCCGCAGGCTGGGAGGCCTTCGACCGCGCGAGCGAGAAGGTGGAGAGCCCGGCGGCCTACCCGCCCGGCACCAATGAGAAGGGCGGCGTGCTGCCGGCGGAGGGCGACCCCGACGAGGGCAGCACCATCCGCCTCAAGCGCCTCGCCCAAACCGGCGACGACCTGGCGGCCGGCTTCGCCCTGGGCGGAGCGGTCGCCCTGGCGGCGGCCCTGGCCCTCTTCCTCGCCCGCCGGCGTCTGCGCCGCGCCCGCTAGAACCGGAACGGGTGCCGGGCACCCGCACCGCGACCGCCCGGCACCATGCCCCTCGCGAAGCCACCCGCATCTCCGTGAAGCCGCCCTCGGGCGGCTTCGCCCGTCTATCCGCCTTCGCGACGACGCCCCGCCAAAACCCATCCACAGTCGCCAACGGCCCGAGCCGTTGGTATAATGGAACCGATAAGAAAGGAGCCGCACCATGACGCAGAAGATCAATCTTCCCGCTCGTTATCTTGAGCGTGTGGTCTCCAGCATCGTCGATACCGTGCCAACCGAGGCGGTGTACGTGTTCGGCTCCTATGCCCGCGGCGAGGAGAGCTGCAGCAGTGACCTCGACTTGTACATTGTCACTAAGGACGACGAAGAGGGTCGCTTCGCTCGCACGAGCCGCGTCGGCCGTGCCCTGCTCTGGATGGGCATGCCCAAAGACATTCTCCTCAGCTCGAAGGAGCGGTTTGCAAGCCGTCGCGACGATATGGCCCACATCGAGTACACCGTGTTCCGCGAAGGGGTGAAAGTTTATGGCTGACAACAACTGCGATCATATTTTGATCACGCTTCCCTAAGTATTCCCATCTCGCACCCATCCCGCACCTCCGCGAAGCCGCCCTCGGGCGGCTTCGCCCTTTTCGGAGGCTCTTTTCCTTGCGGCACCGTGGCCGAAGGTGTACACTCGGCTTCAGTATGCTGACAGATCGGCAACGCTTTGCGTACCCTGGTCCCACGCATCGCGATGCCTCTTTGCACCGAGAGAAGGAGCACGATATGAAGGCGAACCCGCTGGGCACGTTTACCCGCGCCGCCCTGGCCGCCGTCCTGGCCTGCGGACTCATGCTGCCCGCTCCTGCCCTGGGCGATACGGGCAGCGAGTACCCCCCCCCCGAAGCATTGACCTCCTTCCCGCAGGAGGATCCGGCACCTGCCAACTCTCCTGAGGAAACCGGCATCGCGCCGGGCGCCGTCGAGGCCGACGCTGCCCGGGAGGACACCGAGACGGTCGCCGCGGCCATCGCCGCCGCCCTCTCGGCCCCGGCAAGCCCCCCGGCGAAAACCTCGGCATCCCTCAACTGGTCCTCTGCGACGGCGGCGGGCGACTTCCTCATTCTCGGCGGCACTCAAGGCACCGATTGGCGCGTCGAAGAGGTGACCTACACCCGTGCCGCCGTCAAGGGCAATGGCGGTCAGCCCCTCGGCTCGCAGCAAACCAATGCCCACCAGGACGTCACCGACTCCCTCTCCTCTCTCGTTATCCTGTCCGACGAGCCCCTCACCATTCGCAACACCGATCCCGACGCGCCCTCCGCCATGGGCATCCGCATCGAGAAGGGCGTTCACGCGAACCTCGCCTTCGACGGCGTGAACATCCACAGCTTCGCCCCGCTGAACATCGCGACCAACTCCACCCCCTCGGTCTCGGCCGGCGGCGTTCCCAGCGCCCAGGAGACCGACGGCGGCAGCATCGCGAACCGCACGAGCCTGCGCCTCACCCTCGTCTCGGGCAGCGAGAACGTCCTCAACGCCGATCTGCGGGATCAGGACACCTACAACGAGCGCGACGACGCGAAACACGACTTCTTCCGCTTCCAATTCGCCGGCATCCGCTGCGGCGAGGGCTCCACCCTCGTCATCGACGACGATGTCGCCAACATCGACGTGAACGGCAGCCCCATCGCACCGCAGGACGGCCGCATTCCCGAGAACACCACCTACGTGAACAACCTGGGGCAGACCGTTACCGCCGAAGCGGGCAAGAACGACGCCCTCGAACTCCTGGACAGCAAGAACCCCGGCACGCTCACCGCCATGGGCGGCCCCCGCGCGGCCGGCATCGGCGGAGCCGCCTTCGAGAACTCCGGAATCATCACCGTGGACGGCGGTGTCATCGACACCTCCCCCTTCACGCCGGGCACGGAGTTCTACGGTGGCGGCGGCACGGGCATCGGCGGCGGCCACTGCGGCGGCGTGGAGAGCCTCACCTTCAACGGCGGCACGGTGCGGGCCACGGGCAGCTACCACGGCTCGGCCGTGGCCGGCGGCTGCATCATCCACGGCGGCATGCACGAGGTCAACACCTATATCCTCGACGACACCATTCTGCCCCGCAACGTGAACGGCCCCATCGCCGGCGAGATCTACGTCAACGGCGGCACCCTGTACGCCACGGCCCTGCAGCACGGCAACGCCGTCGGCAAGGGCTGCGGCGGCACCAACAACGGGGGCCGCATCATCGTCACCGGCGGCACCGTCGTGCCCGATTCCACCCGCAGCATCGGCGGTTTCGTCGACATCGGCGGCGCGGGCGGCTACGTCATCGTCACCGGCGGCTCGGTGAAGACCGCAGAGGGCGGCGCGAAGTTCGAGAACAAGACGGGCACCGGCTACGCCTACTGCTCCTACGGCTACGACGAGAAGGGCAACCTCGTCGTAGACGAATCGCGCACCGTGACCATGTGCACCATCAACCTCGTGTCCGACCTGGCGGCCGAGGAGATGAACAACCCCATCGTCGACTGGGAGCTGCTCATCGACGGCGAGCCTTTGGACTACGGCGCGCCGGCCCGCTTCACCGACGGCCACCTCTACCTCTGGCTTCCCCCCGAGGCCGATACGGGGCAGGTCACCGTGAACCTCTCCTACATCAACAAGAACGGCAAGGTTCAGGAGATCGAGCCCCTGTTCCGCAACCCCGGCGACGCCAACCTGCTCAAGCGCTACGTGGAATTCGAGCTGGACTACCTCAAGGACATGCACAAGTACTACAACGGCAAGCCCTTCAATTCCTTCGAGCTGAGCGAGAAGAACTTCATCCTCACCAAGGAGAAGGACGGCTCCGAGAAGAAGCTGACCGACCCCGACGCCGTCACCTACACCTACCAGCTCTACACCGAGAAGGACGGGAAGCCCATCGGCGCCGAGGTGAACGACAAGGGCCAGCTCCCCACCAACGTGGGCACCATGAAGCTCACCATGACCTCCACCCAGTTCTCCACCACCGAGGGCTTCAAGGAGAACTACTGGGGGCACCGCGCCTACGGATGGGGTCGCATCGACCCCATCGGCTCCCAGGTGAAGATCACCAGCGCCACCTGGGCGAACAACCAGGCGAGCACCGAGCAGAACAAGTCGAGCATGGAGCTGACGCTCACGTGCACGGTGAAGCGCGGCGAGCAGGATCCGGAGGGCAAGCCCACCGAGGCCACCTGCGCGGCGCCCGAGGGCTACATCCAGCTGTTCGTGGACGGTCAGAAAGTGGGAGACCCCATCGAGATCCTCTTCGCCGACAAGCCCGTCACGCGGGCCATCGGCGACGATCCCGTGCGCGGTCGCGCCACCCAGGACGGCAAGCAGAACGCCACGGCCAACGGCGACACCACAACGTTCACCTACACCGCCGCCCCCGCGACCATGGACCACCTCGTACCCGTGGCCACCCCCAACGGCGAGCACGTGATTTCCGTGCAGTACCTGCCCCCTGGGAAGGAAGATGCCGCCCCGGCCAACTATCTGGCCAGCACCAACCCCCAGGAGGATCCCGACAATGCCCCGCAGGTAACCGTGGCCATCGAGCCCATCGACCCTAACCCCACGGTGGAGCTTGAGCCCGGCAGCCCCGGCTCGGCCTCCATCACCAAGGGCCCCATTCCCGATGACCCCGACGCCGATCCGACCAAGCCGGGCGACAAGACCTACGAGGGAACCATCGAGGCCACGTACCAGGAGCACGAGGAGGGCACGCCCAACCCGGGCCGCGTCACCTTGGTCGTGGAGACGCCCTCATCCGGCAAGATCACCGTGGAGACCGCCGACGGCGACATCATCGAGGCCACGGCGGTACCCAACGAGGACGGCACCACGACGCTCTATATCGATCCCGAGAACGTCGGGAAGACGACCCTCGTCGTGAAGCAGGAGCCCAACGGCGCCTACACGGGCACCACGTTCAAGTACGATGTCACCGTGAAGCCCGATGCGAAGATCGCCCCGGCCCCGACGCTGTCGAAGAAGGCCGAGAACCTCACGCACCCGGACGGCCCCACCCAGCCCGGGGACCGCGTCCTCTACACCGTGACGGCTTCCAACGGAGCCGCGGGCTCGGCCTGGACCCAGGTGGTGCTGACCGATCCCCTGCCGGCCTGCCTGGAGTTGGACGAGGCCACGATGGAGCTGGACAACCCGCGGGACGGCCTCGCGGAGAAGAGCCTCAAGCGGGCCGACGCCGTGACCGCCGCGGACGCGGGGCGGTTCTCCCTCTCGGAGCCGGGCGCTGACGGCCGGCGCACCCTCACCGTGCCTGCGGGCACCGTCTGGGGCGGCGCGAGCGCCACGCTCACCTTCGAGTGCACCGTGGCCGCCGGCCTCGACTTCTCCGATGCCGACGCCGTGGACCTGGGCAA
>NZ_JBQIIT010000034.1:0-13316 GCF_056795635.1 Adlercreutzia sp.
CAGGGGCTCTCCTCCGACGACGCCCGCAAGGCCGCCTACGGCCTGGGCGACCGCATCTGCAAGATGATCGGCGACGAGCTGGGCATCACCATCGACAAGGCTCTCGAGACGAACCCCGACCTGAAGAAGGCCTACGAGACCGAGTCCGACGTGAAGACCATCATCGACGCGGCCCGCTCCATCGAGGGCCACGTGCGCGGCGAGGGCGTGCACGCCTGCGCCACCATCATCTGCCGCGACCCCATGAGCGATCACGTGCCCATGAAGCGCGACACCAAGGGCGGCGGCATCATCACCCAGTACGACGGCCACTATACGCCCGACCTGGGCCTGCTGAAGATGGACTTCCTCGGTCTGCGCACCTTGGACGTGCTGTCCATTGCCTGCAAGAACATCCTGGAGCGCACCGGCGAGAAGATCATCCCCGAGGAGATTCCCACCGACGACGCCCTGGCCTTCAAGCTCATGCAGTCCGGCAACATGGACGGCCTGTTCCAGGTGGAGGGCAGCCTGTACGTGAGCTTGTTCAAGCGCCTGCCCCCCACGCGCTTCTCCGACGTCGTGGCCTCCATTGCCCTGAACCGCCCGGGCCCGTTGGAGTCCGGCATGGTGGAGGACTACATCAAGGTGGCCTCGGGCAAGACCCCGGCCCACTACTATGATGAGCGCCTGCGGCCCATCCTTGAGGAGACCTTCGGCACCATGGTCTACCAAGAGCAGATCATGCAGGTGTCCATGGCCATGTCCGGCTTCTCCGCCGGCAAGGCCGATAAGCTGCGCAAGGCCATGGGCAAGAAGAAGCTCGACGTCATGCGCCAACTCCAGGCCGACTGGAACTCCGGCGCCGTGGAGAACGGCTATGCCCTGGAGATCGCCGAGAAGATTTGGGAAGACGCCGAGAAGTTCGCTAAGTACGCCTTCAACAAGTCGCACTCGGCGGCCTACGCCATCCTCGTGATGCGCACGGCCTACCTGAAGGCGCACTACCCGAACGACTTCATGGCCGCCGTGCTCACCAGCTACATGGGCAACACCGACCGGCTCATCCGCTATATCGCCAGCTGCAACCACAACGGCACGCCGGTGCTGCCGCCGGACATCAACTCGTCTCGCGCGGAGTTCACCCCCGTTGCCGAGGGCATCCGCTTCGGTCTGGTGGGCGTGCGCGGCGTGGGCAAGAACGTGGCCGACGCCATCATCGAGGAGCGCGAGGCCAACGGCCCGTTCTCGTCGCTGCACGACTTCGTGAACCGCGTGGATGCGAAGGCCTACAACCGCAAGACGCTCGAGGCTCTCGTGAAGGGCGGTGCCTTCGACTCCACCGGCTACACCCGCAAGCAGATGATGCACTTCATCGAGGAGACGCCGATGCTCGAGGGCGCGGCGAAGCGCCAGAAGGACCGCGACCGCGGCCAGGTGTCCATGTTCGACCTGTTTGCCGACGACGCCGACTCCGGCTTCCAGGAAGACGTGCCCGAGCCCGACGGCGTGGAGTGGGACAAGCGCACGAAGCTCGCCTACGAGAAGGAGATCATGGGTATCTATGTGTCCGAGCATCCCCTGGCCCCCTACGAGGGGGCGCTCTCCCGCATGACGAAGTTCTCCCTGGGCGATCTGGCCGAGCGCACCACCGAGATCCGCAACGCCATCTTCGTGGGCATGGTGTCCAACGTTGTGGTGAAGCTGACCAAGCGCCAGACGAAGATGGCCACGTTCACTCTGGAGGACACCACGGGCCACGTGGAGTGCATCTGCTTCAAGTACGACGAGAACGCCGAGGCCATCCGCGACGATGCCATCGTGAAGGTGAAGGGCAAGTTCGAGGTGAACGACCGCGGCAGCCAGATCATGGCCTTCGAGCTGGAGGCCCTGGAGCTGCGCGAGGAGGATGCGCGGCCGAGCCACTTGCAGCTGCAGGTGCCCTCGCGCTCCTTCGACCAGAGCCGCTCGGCCAACCTGAGTCGCATTCTGCGCCAGTTCCCCGGCCGCGACGGGGTGGTGCTGCTTGTGGAGCAGGCCGACGGCCGCAAGTTCCGCGCCGAGCTGCCAGTCTCGGTAGATGCCCGCTCGCCCATCATGAAGGCCGAGATCCGCGACCTGTTCGGCCCGGAGGCCTTGATTGCATAGGATCGCGGAGATACATCGTCCCACTTTGGAAGAGCGGGCGGCGGAGTGCGCCTACGAGCAGACGCTGTCGTGCACGGTGGCCTACGATGGGGCGCCCTTCGCGGGGTTCGCGAAGCAGCCGGGGCAGCGCACGGTGCAGGGGGAGTTGGAAGAGGCCCTCGCCCTGCTGTTCCGCCGTCCGGTGGATGTGGTGTGCGCCGGGCGCACCGATGCGGGGGTGCATGCTCGGGGCCAGGTGGTCTCCTTCGAGGTGGACGGCGACGAGCTGCGCGGGCGCAGCCTGCACAGCCTGCGCCGGTCGCTGAATGCGCTTACCGGCGAGGGCGTCGTGGTGCGCTCGGTGGACGAGCGGCCCCGCGGTTTCTCGGCCCGCTTCGACGCTCAGTGGCGCGAGTACCGGTACTTCCTCGCTACGGGCGATACCCCGCCGGTGTTCACCGAGCGCACCGCTTGGTACGTGGGGCCTCATCTGGATATCGCCGCCATGGAGCGCGGGGCGGCGCGCCTTATCGGCGAGCACGACTTCAAGAGCTTCTGCATGGCCGCCTCGGCCGTGGGCAAGCCCACCTGCCGTCACGTGAGTGAGATATCCATCGCCGCCGAGGAGATCATGGGGGAGCCGCACCGGGTCATCACCGTGCGGGGCAATGCCTTTTTGCACTCCATGGTGCGCACCATCGTGGGGACGCTCGTCATGGTGGGCCGTGGCCAGCGCACCCCCGACTGGGTGGCCGACGTGCTCGCCGCCCGCGACCGCCAAGCCGCCGGCGAGAACGCCCCGGCAAAGGGCCTCGTCTTCTGGAGTGTGGCGTATTAACTGTTTGGAGTTGACAGTTCGCCTGACGGCGCTATAATAATTGTCACTAAAGCTGGATCGCCTCTCGAAGAAGCGCAACTCCAGCTCTTTTTATTTGGGGGTGCCAATGGAGTATGCCAAACAGTGGTTATCGCTTGAGGAGCAAGCGGACTTATTGATTGGCAAGGGTCTTGTTTGCCGCCGAGAAGACTTGGTGGCACGTTTGTCCGAGGTGGGGTTTTATCGACTGTCTGCTTACTGGTTTCCCTATAAGGTGAAGAGGCGGGATGGCGACTCCGTCCTGGTTGGGGCGCATCTTGATAGCATATGGGAAACGTATTTGCTGGATTGCGACTTGAGAACCCTTATGTTTAGCGCTGTAGCTCGCATTGAGATCTATCTGCGCAGCCAACTTGCTTATTTTGCGTCGTCTGTGTCTGGCCCTTTTGGTTATCCAGAGAATAGTTTGAGACGTCTGAGACGGGAATACGCCGCGGCTCAAAAAAGCGAGTTGTTCATGAGGCACTTCGCTGACACCTACGGTGATTCCCATCAACTGCCTCCCTATTGGGTGATGGTGGAGGCGAGCACCATGGGAACCATAGAGGCGCTTTATCGCGATGCCGAACCTGAGGTGCGCATTGTCGTGGCGACGAACCTGGGTGTCAGGGTTCCTGTATTCAAAAATTGGCTGAGTGTTCTGCGAGTTGCGAGAAATGCTTGCTGCCATCATTCACGCATCTGGAATCGCGTGTGGGGCGTGAGGCCTGTCATTCCAAAAGATTGGGGCGAGGTTTCTTTCGAGAACGATAGGACGTTCGCCGTTCTAACGGTGCTAAACCATATGCTTTCTTGCATAGACCCTGACAATGGGTGGGTGAACGAGGTGGAGGCTTTGCTCGCTCGATACTCGACGGTGGCGGCTGAGCGGAAAATGGGATTTCCCGAGGAATGGAAGGGAATACCGGGTTGGAAGTCCGATGGAAAGGGGCGTAGCGGCGAAGTGCAGGAACGAATGAATTAGTGAGCGCGTTTGGAGAGCTAAGTAAAAATGGATGATGTGAAATTCAAAGTTGCCCGCTGGGGCTTGACATGGGATGAAATTCTTAGCGAGAACAGCGCGAATGTGCAGGGTGTGGCAAAGCTGGAGAGCAGCCGTGTATCCCTCGACATCCCTTTCGGCCAAATCCTCTCTGACGGTAATTTTTTATCGATGGCCGGAGAGGACGATTTGCCGAGGTCGGTCGACTATCTGTATGGATTTACCCAGAACGGACGTTATATTGTCCTGGTTGATGCATATGGGGCCGGAACGGCCGAGTCGTATCCTGGCGGCCCCCATCAGACAGTGCGAGCCTCGGAAATACTCGAAGGCAGAGAGCGGTTCGATCCGGGCCGAAACGTTATTGAGGTTACATCGAAGATATTGGGGCTGCGAGAATGGTTTGGCGAAGCTCCTTTTTCCGCCGTGCACCTAAAAAATGAGAATAAGACAATTTACGAGCTCGATATGGACAAAGCGGTTGAGCAGAACGCCATGCTCTTTCCTGGTGAAGAATATTTCATCAAACTCTATCATATTGTCAGAGAGCTTCCCTTGGAGGCCAGTGGGTTTAGCGTATCCCACGATTGCGGGATTCAGATAAAGTTTGATAAAGCGATTGATCGTAAAAAAGCATTAAATATAATGCGAAAGGTATCTGACTTTATAAGTATGTGTGTAGGATTTGACGCACAATTGAGTGAACTTGCAGTCAAGTTTGAGGGCGATGAGAGAGAGGTTGGCTGCTATAGACCTTTCGTTTGCGGCGCGAAACCCTCCCAACTCCAGCTTATCAATTTTCCTATCCCCTACAAAGACGTTCAGAATGATTTGGAGGGCATACTCTGCAACTGGCTTAATGCGACTGATGGTCTTCAAGAGGCCGAGGATATCCTCTGTTCGCTTCTCTTCAACAGCTGGAAGTTTCCTCTTGACCTGGAATTTATAGCTTCAGCCCAATTGCTTGAACTGCTTTCGAAATATCATGCTGACCGACATGCATTGCCGGAAGAGATTCATGAGGCGTACAGGAAAGCCGTGGGAGACTTATTGGCAAAAATAGAGGATCGCGATTTATACGAATGGGTCGAAAATCGATTGTCAAGCAACAACAAAGGGCAAAAAAGGTTATTGGATGAACTGCTCGCGCGACATGAAGAAATATGCGAATGGCTTTTGCCCAATAAAGCGGAATTCGTGAAACGCCACATAGCAATGCGCAATCATTTTACCCATCGACACGGTGGCCGGGCGGTTTTAGCGCCGGAAGAGCTGTTCTGGCATACCGAGGGCGTTCTTTTACTTTGTTTCGGTATTGTCGCGGAGCTTGTCGGTATACCCGCAAGTACGATAGTAAAGTCCGTTGGACGTTCGAATTATAAGAATTATTCGATTTGGAGGTTTAGGGAGTTGTACGCAGCGCGTTAAGGCGGCTAATCATGCTCCCTGTCGCTTGTCTCGCTTGTCAGCATTTGGGGCTTAGCGCCGTCTCTTCAATTTTTCAAATAGGGCTTGTGACGGGAGGAGTGCTGCGGTCCGATGTGCCGGGGGCATGATGGAATTGCTTGTTGATGCTTTAACCGGGTGTGGGTATGCATAGCTTGGTATTGGAACTTGGGAGCACTTTCTTCTCGGGACGTCCCCTGCTATGATGGCCTCACTTATATTTTGCGCGTGCGCATAAAAGAAGGGGGTTCCCATGGAGAAGGTCGACAAGCTGGCGCCGCTCGGGTTCGGGTTCATGCGCCTGCCGCTGACGGATGCAGACGATCCGACGTCCATCGACATCGACAAGTGCTGCGAGCTGGTGGACATCTTCATGGATGCCGGTTTCACCTATTTCGACTCCGCCCGCGGCTACCACGGCTGCAAGTCTGAATGGGCCCTTCGCAAGGCCCTCGTGGAGCGCTACCCGCGCGAATCGTTCACCATCGCCACGAAGCTGCCGGCCTGGCTCGCCAAGAACGCCGAGGAGGCCCGCGCCATGTTCGACACCTCCCTGGCGGAGTGCGGCGTCGATTACTTCGACTACTATCTGCTGCACAACTTGGGGGAGAGCCTCACGCCCGGCTTCGAGGAGTACGGTCTGTGGGAGTTCTGCGCCCAGAAAAAGGCCGAGGGCAAGATCAAGAAGTTCGGCTTCTCCATTCACGACAACGCCGAGGAATTGGAGAAGGTGCTCGATGCGCATCCCGAGGTTGATTTCGTGCAGCTGCAGATCAACTACGTCGATTGGGAGAGCGACATCATCCAGTCGCGCAAGTGCTACGAGGTGTGCCAAAAGCGCGGTCTCCCCGTGGTCATCATGGAGCCCGTGAAGGGCGGCACGCTCGTGAAGTTGCCCGATGCCGTGGCCGACATCCTGCGCGCGGCCGAGCCCGGCGCGCCCATCGCCTCGTGGGCGCTGCGCTTTGCCGGGTCGCTGCCGAACGTGATCGCGGTGCTCTCCGGCATGAACACGCCCGAGATGGTGGCCGAGAACGCCGCCATCATGCGCGACGGCGTGCCGCTGACAGAAGGGGAGCATGAGGTGATTGATGCGGCCCGCGCGGCGCTGGCGGCACTGCCCGGCGTGCCCTGCACCGACTGCCGCTATTGCATGAAGGGCTGTCCGGAAGGGGTGCACATCAACACCATCATGCAGTCGCTCAACATTTACGACCAGATGGGCGACGCCTACCGCGCCCAGGAGAACTACAACTGGAACACCGGCGACGGCAAGGCGAGCGCCTGCATCCAGTGCGGTGCCTGCGAGAGCGTATGCCCCCAGCATATTGAAATCGTGAGCGAGCTCGAGCGCGCCGCCGAGCTGTTCGAGTAGCCGGATCGAACCAGGTTTTCCCTGATCGCAGGGAGGTCACCCTTTCTTTCACCCTGTCTTTTCACGGATATCGCCCTCGCAATGACACCGAAGGGCGCCGTGCGCCATCCAGAATGGGAAGCGCAAGGTGCCTTTCGGCACAACTTCGAAGAGAGAGAGGGAGGAATCTCCATGAAATCGAGCTTGACGAGAAGGGCATTTCTTTCCGGTGCCACGGCAGTGGGAGCCGCTGCGGCCTTTGCGGGCATGACCGGTTGCGCGCCCCAGCAGAACGAGCAGCCGCTCTCCGAGACCGGGGAAGGCTCATCTGCGGGCCCGGTGACCATCGACCAGCTGGCCCCGGCGGATATGACCGAGAACGCCGATGTGGTAGTGGTCGGCGCTGCCGGCGTTTCGGGCATGGTGGCTGCGCTGCATGCCATCGACTGCGGTCTGAATGTGATTCCCATCGATGTGGCCGGCGACTTCTCCGAATCGAATTCCTCGCGCTACGGCGGCGTGTTTGCCCTGGAGACGCCCGAGCGCCTCGCCATGCCGGCCCATGTCACCAAGCAGGCCTTCTTCGAAAAGTACTTCGAGGTCAGCAACGGGCAGGGCAGCATGGCGGTCGTGCGCAACATGATCGTTAACAGCGCCGAGACGGCGGAGTTGGTGAAGAGCGCTCACGACGGCTTCTACTCCTTCGCGCCGGAGGATCCCGTAACCGAGCTGATTCCCGATATCTCCATCTACGCTTCCTATACGGTGGATTGCTGGCAGGACGATATCATCGGTCCCGCTCGCGCTCCCTTCCTCGAGAAGCAGTACACCGATCGAGGCAAGGCCGTGCAGTTCAACTGCGAGGCGACAGACCTGCTCTATGACGGGGAGAAGGTCGTGGGCGTGCGCTACACCAACGCCGAGGGCAAGACGGTGGATGCGATGGCCCCCAATGTCGTTGTCGCCTGCGGCGGTTGCGCGTTCGGCCCCGATATCTTCGCGGAGCTGTCCGGCGGCGCCGAGACCGTGGGCGCCGGATGCGAGACGGCGAAGGGCGACGGCATTCGGATGTGCCTCGCGGTCGGTGCGGCCAAGGGCAAGAACTTCACGATGGACATGGTGGAGTTCGGCGGCGCGAACCCCAAGGCATCGCCGAGCTTCTCCTACATTGGAACCGAGGGCCCGTTGACCCTTATGCTGGCGGCTGGCCTGTTCGTCGGCCAGGACGGTCGACGCTTCATGCCCGAGCAGACCCTCGTCAATCGCGGCGCCATGTTCTGCGCCGACGCCATCATGCGCCAGAAGCGCTACTACGTCGTCATCGACAGCGAGACGGTCAAGCGCTACGAGACCACGCCCTTCATCGAGGCCATGGGCGCCGCGGCAGCGGGCCTGAACCCCGGCATGGACATGATCTGGAGCGAGCTGGTCCTCAGCAATCTTGGCGCCGATCTCGAGACGGGCGTCGACCAGGGCTGGGTGTTCAAGGGCGAGACGTTGGAGGAGCTGGCCGAGGCGATGGGCGCTCCCGAGCTCGTGAACACGGTCGAGGCGTACAACGGCTATTGCGACACCGGCCTTGACCTGCAGTTCTACAAGGATGCCTCGCTTATGGAGAAGGTTGCCACGCCGCCGTTCTACGCCATCGAGAACGTGGCCGCCACCTTCAACACGATGAACGGCATTCAGGTCGACAGCCTCTGCCGCGCCATCCGACCCGATGGCAGCGTGATCGACGGTCTCTTCGTGGTGGGCAGCGATGCCGAGCTGTGGGGCACCCAGTACAGCTATGGCAACACCTGCCAGGGCTTCGAGAGCATGTCGGGCTACCTGGCCGCCGACGTCATCGCCGGCAATGAGGTGAAGTACGAGGCCTAGCGTCGAATAACCCTCCCTTCGCGGAAAGGCCCCGGCTCGCAGCACTTGGCGAGCCGGGGCCTTTCTCATAATGCCCTCTTACCGCCGCGCTTCTCGGGATGCGAGGGGCGGGTTGGTGGCGCAGGCGGGGAGGGTACGCTGTTGTCGGGTGTGGGGCTGGCGCGTGCCGCCTGGAGGTTGGGGAGAGGGCTGTGCCGGTTGTCCTGGGGGCGGGGCTGTGCATCGCGCCCTCGCGTTCGGTATGCCGAGCCAGGAGAGCGCCCGCAGAAACGATCGGGCTCCAACGAAGAACCGCCTCGCGCGGGGAGGGAAGCGCGAGGCGGTTTCGAGGGAGGGAAATGCAGGGTGGTTTACAGCGCGCGGGCCGCGAGATGGGCGGAGGACACCGCCTCGAGGATGCTCGCCGGTGCGGCCGCATCGCCCACGCGAACGACGGTGAACTCGGCGCCGAGCTCCTGCTCGAGAGCGCTGTCCTCGGTCAGGTCATCAGCGAGCACGATGGCGTCGCAGGCAATGGTGCGCTGCGTGCCGTAGGGGGTTGCATAGGAGACGCCCTCGGCGGTGGCGGCGATACTGCTCGCCTCGTGGTGCAGCACCGCGCCGGTGGCCTTGAGCCATGAGAGGATGACGGCGCGCACCCAGGGTGCCTGGGCGGCGGCCAGGTCCGCCTCGCTGCTGCTATGGACCAACTCGACCTTCACGCCCTGGTTGACGAGGTAGTTCGCGTAGTCCGTGGCGCGGAGGCTTCCGCCCACGATGCAGACCTTGCCTTCCGGCTGGAAGGAGGCCACCTCGGAGAAGGGTACGAGCGCCGGGCCGCTTTCGGTGAGGCTCGCTGCGGGGGTGGCGCCGCCTGTGGCGATGATGACGGCATCGGGAGCCGCCTCGCGCACATAGGCCGCATCGGCGCGTACGCCGGTCACGATCTCGATGCCGGCGGCCTCCATCTGCTGCTGCTGGTACTCAAGGTAGTCGGCGATGCGCTCGTGAGGACCCTTGATGGCGGCTGCGAAGGTGGCCATGCCTCCCAGCGAGGAGTCCTCCTCGACGAGGGTGACGCTGTGGCCGCGCTGCGCCGCGACGAGGGCAGCTTCCATGCCAGCGGGGCCGCCGCCGATCACGAGAACCTTCTTCGGGGCCTCGGCGGGCACGGGCAGGTAGCCCTCGGGCATGTCGGGCGAGAAGGCGCGGATGTGAGCCGGGTTCACGCGGCAGAAGCCGATGCCCTCGCCGTTGACTACCGACTGGAAGCAGGAGATGCACTTGTTGCAGGGGCGCACCGCGCCGAGATTCCCCGCCTTCAGCTTGTTCGGAAGCTCCGGATCGGCCAGAAGCGGCCGGTTGAGAACGAGGAAGTCGACCTTGCCCTCGGCGATGGCGTTGTTGCAGAGCTCCGGAGCGAGACGCGGGTCCATGTCGCCCACGACGCCCACAGGAATGGCAACGGACTGCTTGACGAAGGCGGCCACGTTCAGCAGCGCGCCCACGCCCTCGTTGGCCCCGTCCACGATGCCGCTGAAGTGCTGGGAGAAGTCCACCTGGCCGCCGAGGCCCGTGTTGCCGTGGGAACCCACGTGCATGATGTCGGGAAGGAATCCCGCCGCATGGTTGCCGAAGACGGTGGAGCGCACCTGCAGCGCGTCGGCGCCGGCCTGCTCCAGCAGCTTGGCGATCTCGACGGCCTCCTCGGGCTGCATGCACAGGGCGCTGTCGCCGAGCTCTTCCACGTTCTCCTCCACACCGTTGAAGAGCACCTGGACGGCCACGCGCGGATGCTCGGCTTTGATGCGCTCGATAATCTCGGTCAGGATGCGGGCGCGGTTCTCAAACGACTGGGGGCCGTACTCGTCGTCGCGGCTTACGTTGAGGAACCGCGAGAGGAAGCTCGCGAAGGTATGGTCGCATGAAGCGTTCAGCTCGATGACGTCGAAGCCCGCCTCGTCGTAGACGGAGACCAGGCCCAAAACGTAATCCTGGAACTCATGCACCTGCTCGGTGGTCATCTGCGCTCGGGGGAATCCGGTGCCCACGCACTCGAGGCGCGAGGCGCTGGGCTTCTCGGAGGAGCTGTGATCCCACATGCCCCAGATCTGGACGCCGGCGAGCGCGCCTTCCTCATGGATGGCCTCGACGACCGGTCGGACGTTCGCGGGATCGGTTGCGACCCAAAAGCAGTCCTCCACGAGAACCGTGCCGGTGCCGCCCTTGGCGATCTCGCGGTAGAAGCCCGTGGCGACCGGATCGTCGAAGCTGTCCATGAGGGCGTAGGAGCCCGCGGCGCTTTTGACGAGGCGGTTGCGTGCGGTGAAGTCGCCGATGGCGAGCGGCTGGAAGAGCTGCGACGTGTCGGCGTCTTTGTTGACGACGAGGGACTCCTGGGGATTGAGCTCGTCGCGCGCAGCGCCCGAGCCGGTGCTCGGGAGCTCGTCGGCGCTCTCGGCTGCCGCCGAGCCCTTTGCCGGCGCCTGGGGGCTGCAGCCCGTCAGGCAGCCGCTGAGTGCGGCGCCGATGCCGAGCGCCGAAGCCCCGGCAAGAAGATCTCTTCTCGTGATGCTGCGGATCGTGGTTTCAGCGGAAAACGTTTCTCTCATCGCCCTCTCCTTTCGCGATTACAACAACGTTTTCATCATGGGCCATGGTCGCGCTGCGGCGGGGTGGTGGCGGGGGCGAAAGAGGCTGCGCAATGCGCGAAGCGAGGGTGAAAAATGGGGTGAGAAGGCATTGAGCGGGCATTTTGCTCCACCTGTAATCGTTCGGTTTGCTATGATGGGCGCAGAGGAGGGGAGCTATGGGAGAGTTGGAATCGAGCAGGTTTCGCATATTGGCGCAGAGCGTGCGGGGCAACCGCTGGCTGCTCGGCTACTGCCTGGTTCTCATTTTCGATTCCCTGGGCGTGGTTGTCGAGGGGGGTTTGGCCGGCTGGTCGTTCTCCGACTTCTCCACGACGTCGCTCGTGTCCATCGCGGCGTATGGGGCTGCGGTGCTTCTGCCACGCAGGGTGGAGCGTATCGCCAATGTTCAGGGAGTCTGCGTGCTCGCGGCCTGCCTGGCTGCGGCTGGCGTGTTGGTGGGTGCCTGTCAGATGCAGGGATGGGTCTCCTTTCCGCTGCAGATCCGCTTTCTCGCGGGCGCGGCGGTCGCTCTGTTCCAGCTTCTCTTCACCTTGCGCTTCTTCGCCCAGTTCGCCAAGCTCCCGTTGACGGATGTGGTGTCGCTGCTCGCCGTGTGCCATGTCGCCTCGCCCCTCGCATCTTTGGTTCTCGGCACAGCGGCGAATCTGCCGGCAATCTTCGCCGTGCTTGCGGTGCTGCCTTTCGCGGTGCTGTTCTGCGCGTTGCGCATATCTGCTGACGCCCGCCCCGCCGATGCGACGGTCGCCGATCCCGCCGTTTCTCGGGATTTGGCCGTCTTGGCGAAGTCTCTCGTTCGTCCGCTTGTGCTTTTGCTCGGCGTGCTGGCCGTGGTGGCTGTTGAGCGGTCTTTCCTGCCTGCGGAATGGGTGTATGCGTCCTATGCGGGGCCGGTGCTCGGGTCGCTGCTCGTGGTGGCGGTAATGGGCTTCGGCGGCAAGGTGGTGAAGTTCCGCCTGCTCTACCAGTCGTCGCTGCTTTTCCTCATTGCGGGGCTGTGGTGCATTGCCGTCGGCACGGTTTCCGCGATTGTGGTGGCAGCCGTCATGGCCAATGCGGGCTATGTTCTGTTCACGATATTCCTGGACGGCCTGCTCTGCGATGCCTGCCGGCGGTTCGATCTGCATCCCTACCGCGTCTTCGGCCTAATGAACGTCGGTATTCAGGTCGGTTACGGCGTCGGGGCCATCGCGGGAGGGCGTTTGATCCTCGGGGACGATTTCGCCACGGCGCTGTGGATGTTCACCATTGCCTGCCTGCTTGTCATCGTCTTTTTGGTGTTCATGACCGATCGGGATTATCGGAGTTCGTGGGGAACGGCGGAGCTGGAGGAGGGCCGCCCCTCGATCGTTGATTTCTACGGCTCCCTGAGCGAGACGTGCTCGGCTGTCGCCCAGCAATACGGACTTTCGAGGCGCGAGGAGGAAGTGCTCGTGCTGCTCGCCCAGCGCAAGACGAGCTCGGAGATAGAGGCCGAGCTCTTCATATCCAATTCGACGGTGAAAAGCCACAGCAAGTCTATTTACAAGAAGCTCGGCATTCACAAGCGGGAGGAGCTGCTCGAATTGGTCGGGCATCCATCGGTGGCCAAGTAGCGGGCTGCTGCTCATCGGCTGCGGTCGGGTTTGACGCGGGTGTGGGGAGCCCTGACTGAGCGAGTTTCCAGCGACTGAACAGCCCGGTGGGCTGTTTCGTAAAGCGCGGGCTGTCTGAGCGAATCGGGCGCACCCCGCATCTTCGTTCCCAGATGCCTTTTCCCAAAAAAATAGGTTCAAGCGGCAGGTTTCACGATATAATCACACAGTTTCGACGGGCGGCTGCACCGTGAGCGCGATGCAGCCGCCCGTTCCGCTTATCGGAAAAGGCACGGGGGAGTGCCTGGAAATGGGAAAGGACAACCATGGCAGGAGAAATGAAGAAGCAGCGCGCTTCCTGGTCGGGGAAGTGGGCCTTTATTCTGGCCGCGGCCGCCTCGGCGGTGGGTCTGGGGAACATGTGGCGCTTCCCCTATCTGGCGGCGAAGTACGGCGGCGGCACCTTCCT
>NZ_JBQIIT010000035.1:0-13286 GCF_056795635.1 Adlercreutzia sp.
GAGGCGGCCATCGTCACCACGCCCGGGGCCGGATTCGGCCCGGCCGGCGAGGGGTACGTGCGCCTGACCGCCTTCGGCGAGCGGGCCGATGCCGAGCGCGCCATGGAACGGATTGGCGCCCTGGGATAGGGGTGCCGGCGGCAACCCTTCGGGCGCACGCCCTGTCCCGGCTCGCCCCTCAAGGTTGGCCCGGTATCCTGAAGCGGCCCCGCAACCGTGGTTTTCGCCATGATTGCGGGGCCGTTGCCATAGCTGAGAAGTGCGGGGCTCTGCGCGAGCAGCGGTGCCCCCTGCTCGACCTAGAGCTCCACGGTGCCGGTGAACGCCTCTTCGGCCGGACCGGTCATGATGACATGGTCGGTCTCATCCCAGAGAACGCGCAGGGTGCCTCCGCGCAGGCGCACATCGCTCTCGCGCTCGGAACGGCCGGTGAGGGCCGCGGCCACCAGCGTCGCGCAGGCCCCGGTTCCGCAGGCCATGGTCTCGCCGCAGCCGCGCTCGAAGACGCGCATGGCAATGCCGTCCTCGCCGACGCAGGCGAACTCGACATTGGTCTTCTCGGGGAAGGCGGCATGGCTCTCGAAGTAGGCGCCCACGGCATCCACGGCGAAGGTGTCCAGCGACTTCTCGCCGCCCTTGAACAGATGGGCAGGCAGCGCCTCCCAGTCGTCGATGAGGCAGACGGCATGGGGATTGCCCATGGACACGGCCACGAAGGTGAAGTCGGGGCCGCCGGGGTAGGGCAGGGTCAGTGCCGTGGCGGAAATGAGCGGCGTGCCGTCGCAGGGGCGCACCGCCCGCTCTTCCAGCACCACCGCCGTGGCCTCGTCGGCCGCGGCGGCATTCAAGGGAACCTCGGCGGCCTCCAGAACGGGGGCGCCCATGTCCACCTGGGCCATGGCAAGCTTGCCGGCCTCGTCCATCGTGAAGCGGATGGCGCGCGGCCCGGCCAGGGTCTCCACGGTCAGGCTGCCGCGCGCGGCGTCCACGATGCCGCGATCCACCACGTACTTCGCGAAGCAGCGCACACCATTGCCGCACATCTGGGCCAAGGTGCCGTCGGCGTTGATGTAGTACATGAGCCCGTCGCAGCCCTCAAGGCGAGCGGGCCGCACGAGGATGACCCCGTCTGCCCCGATGCCGAACCGGCGATCGCACAGATGTTTCACCTGGTCCACCGACACATCCATTATCTCATCGCGGTCGTCGAAGAACACGAAGTCGTTGCCGAGCCCGTGCAGCTTCGCGAAGGGGTAGCGACCCGCAACGCCTGCTCCCGTTATCTCCATGGCCATCACCTTTCCCTGAATATCTCGTCGCGCGTGCCTAGGCATAGAAGAGGATCTCATTGTACGACGGCACGGGCCAATCGGTGTCGGGCACGAGAATCTCCAGGTTGTCCACGGTCTCGCGCAGGCTCTCCATGAGCGGCAGCAGCTCGTGGGCGTTAGCGTTTGCCGCGGCCTGGGCGTCGTCGATCTTCACGATCTCCTTGTGCTTGGCGGCCAGGGCGTCGAACTTCTCCTGGGCGTCGTTCAGTCCGTCCATAATACGCGCGAGCTGGGCTTCCTGGGCAGATGTGTTGGCGGTGGGCATGGCTGTCTTCACCGAGGTGATGTGGTCGGCCACCTTGGCGGCATAGGCGCTGATGGCCGGCAGGTACAGCCGCCGCATCATGCGCCGCATCACGCGGGCCTCGATGTTGATGAGCTTGTTGTACTTCTCCAGCTTCACCTCGTAGCGGCTGCGCACCTCGCTTTCGGAGAGCACGCCGAACTCCTCGAACAGCTCGATGGACTTCGGCGCCACGAAGCAGGGGAGCGCATCAGCCGTGGTCTTGTGGTTGGCCAGGCCGCGACGGGCGGCCTCCTCTTCCCACTCGGCGGAGTACCCGTTGCCGTTGAAGATGATGCGCTCGTGATCGCGCAGGGTCTGCTTCACGTAATCCCAGGCCGCCTGTACGAACTCGTCGCCGGTCTTGCCCTCCAGGGCGTCGGCGAAGTCCTTCAGCGATTTTGCCATGGCCGTGTTCAGCACCATGTTCGCGTCCGACAGGTTCACCGCCGAGCCAGGCATGCGGAACTCGAACTTGTTGCCCGTGAAGGCGAAGGGGCTCGTGCGGTTGCGGTCGGTGTTGTCCTTCTGGAAGTTGGGCAGCACGCTTACGCCGAGATCCATCGACAGTCGCTCCGCCTCGCTGTAGTCGCGGTCGTCGATGAGGGCGTCCACCACGGCCCCCAGCTCGTCTCCGAGGAACATGGACACGATGGCCGGGGGCGCCTCGTTGGCCCCCAGGCGATGGTCGTTGCCGGCGCTGGCCACCGTCATGCGCAACAGCTCCTGGTAGTCGTCGACCGCCTGCACCACGCCGGCCAGAAACACGAGGAAGCGCAGGTTGTCCATGGGGTGCTCGCCCGGGTCGAGCAGGTTCTTGCTGCCGGCCGAGATGGACCAGTTGTTGTGCTTGCCCGAGCCGTTCACGCCCTCGAAGGGTTTCTCGTGCTGCAGGCACACCAGACCGTAGCGGCTGGCCAGAAGGCGCATCTTCTCCATGGTGAGCAGGTTCTCGTCGATGCCGCGGTTGGCCTCGGAATAGATGGGCGCCAGCTCGTGCTGGGCCGGAGCCACCTCGTTGTGCTTGGTCTTGGCGGGCACGCCGAGCTTCCACAGCTCGTCGTCGAGCTCTTTCATGTAGGCGCTCACGGTGGGGCGGATGGCACCGAAGTAGTGCTCTTCCAATTCCTGGCCCTTGCAGGGGGAATAGCCGAACAGGGTGCGGCCCGTGAGCATGAGGTCCATGCGGCGCTCGTAGTCCTTCTCGGAGATGAGGAAGTACTCCTGCTCGGCGCCGACGTTGGTCACCACGCGGCCCGCATCCTCCTCGCCGAAGAGCTCCAGCACGCGGCGCGCCTGGGTCTCGATGGCCTTCATCGAGCGCAGAAGCGGCGTCTTCTTGTCCAAAGCCTCGCCAGTGTAGCTGCAGAAGGCGGTGGGAATGCAGAGCACGTCGTCTTTGATGAAGGCGTAGGAGGTGGGGTCCCAGGCGGTGTAGCCGCGGGCCTCGAAGGTGGCGCGCAGGCCGCCGGAGGGGAAGCTGGAGGCATCCGGCTCGCCTTGGATGAGCTCCTTGCCCGAGAAGGTCATGATGGCGTGGCCGTCAGAGGTGGGGTCCACGAAGGCATCGTGCTTCTCGGAGGTGATGCCGGAAAGCGGCTGGAACCAATGGGTGTAGTGGGTGGCGCCCTTCTCGATGGCCCATTCCTTCATGGCGTGGGCCACCACGTTGGCCACCTCGGGCTCGAGCGGCGCGCCCTCCTTGATGGTGCCCATGAGCTGCTTGTAGGTGGCTTTGGGCAGGCGCTCGCGCATGGTGGACTCGTTGAACACAAGGGAGCCGTAGATCTCGGGAACGTTCGTCATGGGAATCTCCTTTTCTGTAGGCGGTGCTCAGGGCGAATACAGGTGAAACGACAGTAAAGCGACAGGTGGAACGACAGGTACGGCAGCGGGTCGGCCTAGTGGGCGTACAGGCCGCCGTAGGGGCGGGCGCTTGCGGCACGCAGGCAGTACCAGCTGCCCGGGTCGCCGCCCAAGGGCGGGCCCTCGCTCGCGAAAGCCTCGTCGTAGGCGGCGAGCAGCGCGGCAAGCTGAGGGATGTCCTCGTCGCCGACGAGTTCCTGGATGAGGCCGTCCATGATGCTCTCGGCGCTTAAGGGATGGCGCAGGTAGATCACCCCGCCGTGCATGCCGGTGCCCACATAGTCGCCGGGCGTGCCCCCGACGACTATCACGCCGCCGGCCATGTACTCGCCGAGGAAGGCGCCGGCATCTCCGCCGATGACGATGGCCGGGCGCTTGCCCGCGTACTCCTTCATGTGGATGCCCGCGCGCCAGCCGCAGTCACCGCGCACGAGGATGGTGCCCCCGCGCATGGCGTAGCCGGCGGCGTCCCCGATGCGCCCGTGCACGACGATGGCGCCGTCGTTCATGGTGTTGCCCACCTGGTCCTGGCCGTTGCCGTGCACCACGATGGCGCCGCCATCCAGGTAGCAGCCCAAATCGTTGCCGGGAGTGCCGAGGATGTCGAGCGATTTGCCCGCGGGCAGCGCGCAGCCGAGGTAGCGCTGGGCGTTCGCATCGCGGACGACGACGGCATCGGCGCTCGCCAGGGCCTTCCGCACCTGCTCGTTGGCCTCCTTGAAGTGGGCGAGCCCGAGAGTCACCTCGCCTGTGGCCGTTCCGCCGGTCAAGGCCGCCGTGCCTGCGGCCGCCTCGGCTTTCCCGGCGTCCAGGGTGTGGGTCGCGTCGGTCATGGCTTCCTCCCGTCCTACTCGCCGGCGTACTTCACGCCGAGGATGTCCAGTTCCTTCTCGTTGAGCCCCACGCCGCGCAGCATCAGGCGGTTGCCCCGCAGGCTGTCCACGGCGTTGATGCCCATGCCGCCCATCATCTCCTGAATCTCGGCGGTCCACGCCCGCACGAGGTTCACCACGCGCTCGGCTGCCTCCTCGGGGCGCAGCCGAGCGGTGAGGGCCGCACGCTGGGTGGCGATGCCCCAGTTGCACCGGCCGCTCGAGCAATCGCGGCACTGATGGCATCCCATGGCGATGAGGGCCGCCGACCCGATGGAGCAGGCGTCGGCCCCCAGGGCGATGGCGCGCACCACGTCGGCGGAGTTACGGATGGAACCGCTGGCCACCAAGCTCACCATGGAGCGGATGCCCTCGTCGCGCAAACGCTGATCGATGGCGGCCAGGGCCAGCTCCACCGGAATGCCCACCGCGTCGCGGATGCGCTTGGGGGCGGCGCCGGTGCCGCCGCGGAAGCCGTCCACCACGATGATGTCGGCGCCGGTGCGGGCCATGCCGCTGGCGATGGCGGCGGCGTTGTGCACGGCGGCGATCTTCACCGCCACGGGCTTGCGGTAGCCGGTGGCCTCCTTGATGGAGAAGATAAGCTGACGCAAATCCTCGATGGAGTAGATGTCGTGGTGCGGTGCCGGGGAGATGGCATCGCTGCCCTCGGGGATCATGCGGGTGCGCGACACCTCGCTGTTGATCTTCTCGCCGGGCAAGTGGCCGCCGATGCCGGGCTTGGCGCCCTGGCCGATCTTGATCTCGATGGCCGCTGCCGTGTTCAGGTAGTGCGCATCCACGCCGAAGCGCCCCGACGCCACCTGGGCGAAGGCGTGGTCGGCGAAGGGCTCCAGGTCGCAGTGCATGCCGCCCTCGCCCACGTTGAAGAAGGTGCCCAGCTCGGTGGCGGCTAGGGCCAGGGCCTTCTGGGCGTTCAGCGAGATGGAGCCGAAGGACATGGCCGAGAACATGATCGGCACATCGAGCTTCAGCTGCGGCGGCAAAGGCTCGACCACCCGCCGCTCGCGCTCGTTTATCTTGAGGATCTCGGGCCGGCTGCCCAAAAACACCCGGGTCTCCATGGGCTCGCGCAAGGGATCGATGGAGGGGTTGGTCACCTGGCTCGCGTTCAGCAGCAGGTGGTCCCAGTAGATGGGGTAGGGGGCGGGCGTTCCCATGGACGACAGCAGCACGGCGCCGGTCTGGGCCTGCTTGGCGATGTCGGCCATGGCCTCGGCCGTCCAGGTGGACGAGCCGGTGCCCACCTGGGGCCACGGCCGGATAGTCAGGGCCAGCTCGGGGCAGAACACCACGCAGCGCTGGCAGTTCACGCAGGCGCGGGAGTTGATGACGATGCGATCGGGGTCTTTCCGCAGGCGGTGCACGCCGTTGGCGCAGGAGCGCACGCACTGGGCGCAGCCGGTGCAGGCCGCCTCGTCGCGCACGACCCGGTAGCGGGGGAGCACGCAGTTGGTCGTAGCATCCATGGCGCTCACGCCTCCCTTCTCTTGCGGGGCAGCACGCCCACTTCGTGTTCCAGCGGCCAGTCGCGCACCGCCCGGTTCTCCGCGGCCTCGCCGGCCTTGGCGGCCGCCACATCGTCGCGCTGCACCACGAAGGGCACGCCGCCCTCGATGGAGCGCACGTTCTCCGCGTCGGGACACACCACCTGGATGGCCGCCTGCTCGCTGGCCAGATACACCATCGGCCCCTTCTCGGCCACCATGAGCGCCCGCAGCTTCAAGCGGTCGTTCAGGGCCAAAAGCCCCTCCTCGGAGCCCACGATGATGGAGAAGGGCCCGTTCACGAGCGCGCTGGCGTACACTGTGCGCAGCGCCGTCTCGAAGGCGGCCCGGTCGGGTTCCATGGCGTCGATCTCGCGCCAGGAGGGGGCTGCCATGATGTGGGCGGCCATCTGCTGGGACAGGCCG
Organism: Adlercreutzia sp.; assembly: GCF_056795635.1. Taxonomy (NCBI): domain Bacteria; kingdom Bacillati; phylum Actinomycetota; class Coriobacteriia; order Eggerthellales; family Eggerthellaceae; genus Adlercreutzia; species Adlercreutzia sp. Next base: position 6,287 of record NZ_JBQIIT010000035.1, read on the forward strand.
TGGCGGCGGGCCAGAAGGTCGAACAGGTAGGTGATGACCTCGGTGTCGGTCTGCAGCTCGCAGTCGTAGCCGAACTGCTCCACGTAGCGGCGGTTCGCGTCGTAGCTGGAAATCTCGCCGTTGTGGACGACCGACCAGTTCAGCAAGGTGAAGGGGTGCGCCCCGCCCCACCAGCCGGGCGTGTTGGTGGGAAAGCGCCCGTGAGCCGTCCAGGCCCAGGCGCGGTAGTCGCCGATGCGGTAGAAGGCGCCGATGTCCTCGGGGTACCCCACGCCCTTGAACACGCCCATGTCCTTGCCCGACGAGGCCACGAAGGCGCCTTCGATCTTCCCGTTGATATGGAAGACGTGCTGCATGGTGTACTCCGCCTCGTCCAGGCCGCTCGCGGCCAGGCGCATGGGGTGCGGCGCCATGAAATAGCGCCAGATGTCCGGCGGGTTCTTGATGGCCGGGTGTTCCTCGGTGGGAATGCGCTCCTGCTTCTCGCAGAGGTAGAAGTGCTCCAGATAGGCCTCGGCGGCAGCGCGGGCCTCGCGGCTCTCGTACATAATATGGAAGGCATACAGGTCGGCGTAGTCGGGGTAGATGCCGTAGGCGGCGAACCCGCCGCCCAGCCCGTTGCTCCGATCGTGCATGAGCGCGATGGAGCGCAGGATGTCGCCTCCGTCGTGGCGCGCGCCGCTGCGATCCATGATGCCCGCGATGGCGCAGCCCGAGGGGATGCGGACCTCGCCCTCGCGGGGAATGTTCCTGCGTGTCATAGCTGCGACTCCTCGTTCGTAGTTTCCAGCGTCCCCATGCTAGGCCCCCAACGTTACGTGGGAAGGTCAATTTTGTTTCCGCTTGGTACGGGTCTTGTTTCCGGCGCATTTCCTCCCGGCCCGCGCGCCTCTGCGGCCGCGTTTGTCGGCTACCATGGGAGACCGCCGATAAGAAGGGCGGTCCCAATACGTCGTTGGAGGAGCGATGCGCGCCATGGAAACCGTTGTCTGCGAAATGCCCGATGCCCTGGAGGAAGCCTGCGGCGTATTCGGGGTGTACGCCCCCGGCGAGGATGTGGGCCGCCTCGCGGGCTTTGGTCTGCAGGCTCTGCAGCATCGGGGCCAGGAGAGCGCCGGCATTGCCGTGGGGGATGGGGAGACGCTGCGCTGCCACAAGGATGTGGGTCTGGTCACCCAGGTGTTCGACGATGCGGTGATGGAAGAGCTGGGCGGCTTGCTGGCCGTGGGGCACGTGCGCTACTCGACGAGCGGGGCCGCCTCCTCGCGGGATGCCGCCCAGCCCCACCTGTCGACCATCGATGCGGAGTCCATCGCCCTGGTTCACAACGGCACGCTCCTCGGCACCGAGGCGCTGCGAGCGTCGCTCGAGGCCGAGGGGGCCGTCTTCGCCGCGGGCACCGATAGCGAGGTGGCGGCCCACGTTATCGCGCGGGCGGTCCGCCGGGCCGGATCGGTCCGCGAGGGCATACGGCAGGCCATGGATGTGCTCGAGGGCGCCTATGCCATGATCCTGGCCACGCCCCGGGCCCTCTACGCCTTCCGCGACCCGCACGGCATTCGCCCGCTGTGCATCGGGCGCCTGCCCGAAGGCGGCTGGGTCGTCTCCTCCGAGACTTGCGGGCTCGATATCGCGGGCGCGGCCTACGTGCGCGATGTGGAGCCGGCCGAGGTGGTGCGCCTCGGGCGCGAGGGGCTAGTCGCCGAGAGCGGGCGAGCGGCGCCGCGGCGCGCCTCCTGCATCTTCGAGTACGTGTACTTCGCCCGCCCCGACAGCATCATCGACGGGCAGAGCGTCTACCAGGCGCGCCGGGCCATGGGGGCCATACTCTCGGCGGAGGCCCCCGTTCAGGCCGACGCGGTGATCGGCGTGCCCGACTCCGGGACGCCGGCGGCGGTGGGCTATGCCGAGGCGAGCGGCATTCCCTACGCCTTCGGCATCGTGAAGAACCATTACGTGGGCCGCACCTTCATCCAGCCCACCCAGGCCATGCGGGAGCGGGGCATCACCCTGAAGCTGAACCCGCTGCCCAGCGTTATCGCTGGCAAGCGCCTCGTGGTCATCGACGACAGCATCGTGCGCGGCAGCACGAGCCGCCAGCTGGTGTCCATGCTCTACGAGGCGGGGGCGGCCGAGGTGCACCTGCGCATCGTGAGCCCCGAGGTGCGCTGGCCCTGCTTCTACGGCATCGACACGGCCACCCGCGATCAGCTTCTGGCCGCCGGGCGCACCACCGAGGAGATGCGGCGGTGGATCGGCTGCGATTCGCTGGCCTTCATCTCCCTGGAAGGGCTGCACCGGGCTGTCGGCGGAGCGCGTCACCAGGGGTGGTGCGAGGCGTGCTTCACGGGAAGCTACCCGGTGCCCCGCCCGCTGTAGCGCCGCGCCCCCGGCAGCGCCGTTTCCAGGTGCGCGGACTCCCTTGGCCGCGCCCGCCCCTTCGGGAGGCGCCCCGGCACCCCTTGACGATTTTATGCCGCTTTGGCGTTGAGCGGGTAACCGGGGCGCCCTTCCGTCATCATGTCCCTCTCGTGCGCGGACAATGGTTCCGCGAGCGGTACGGTATGTGCGAGACCGCGTGTGAGAGAGGGAGGCCCATGAACAAGGACGCGCTGGTAATCGGATTGGCGCTGTTCGCCATGTTCTTCGGGGCCGGCAACCTCATCTTCCCGCCGTTCCTCGGCCTGGAATCCGGCGATCAGTGGCCCATCGGCCTTGCCTGCTTCGTCTTCGTGGACGTGGTCATCTCCTGCATCGGGGTCGTGGCCATCAACCGCGCCGGCGGCTCCATCCTCTCCATCGAGGGGGTGCTGGGCAAGCGGGCGGCCCTCGTGCTGAACACCGCCGCCATTTTGTGCACCGGCGTCATCATCGCGAGCCCCCGCACGGCCGCCACCACCTACGAGATGTCCATCGCCCCCTTGCTCGGCGACCGGATCGGCCTCCTGCCCTTCTCGCTGCTGTTCTTCGCCGTGGTGCTGCTGCTCACCCTGCGCCCCGTCCGCATCGTGGACATCGTGGGCAAGGTGCTCACCCCGGTGCTCGTGGCCGGCATCGTCGTCATGGTGGCGGCCGGCATCGCCACGCCGCTCGGCCCCGTGGGCGCTCCCGAGACGGCCACGGTGGTGGCCGACGGCATCTCGGCGGGCTACCAGACCATGGACATCCTGGCCGTGGTGGGCTTCGCCCTCATCGTGCAGGAGTCGGTGCGGGCCGCCGGCTATGCCGACGGGAAGAGCCAGCTGTCGGTGACGGCCCGGGCGAGCCTGGTGGCCTGCGTGCTGCTGACCCTGGTCTACGGCGGCCTCACCTACCTGGGGGCTACGGCGGCCACGGTGGTGCCCGCCGATGTGAACCAGGCCACCCTCATCACCCTCATCACCGAGCAGCTCATGGGGCGCACCGGCCTCATCGTGCTCGGCGTGGTGGTGGGATTCGCCTGCCTGACCACGGCCGTGGGGCTCGTCGGCGCTACAGCGGCCTACGTGGAGCGCATCACCGACCGGCGCGTCGGCTACCGGGCGGCCCTCATCGCCGTGGTGGTCGTCGCCCTGCTCATCTGCAACCTGGGCCTCACTGCCATCATCAGCCTGGCGGCCCCGGTGCTGTCGGTCATCTGCCCGCCGTTCATGATCACCGTCGTGCTGCTGCTGTTCCGCCGGCACATCCGCTCCACCTGGACCTTCAAGGGGGCCGCTCTGGCGGCCGTGGCGGCGAGCCTGCTTCTGACCGCCCACGACCTCACCGGCGCCCTCGCCTTCGTGGAGGCCGCGCCCCTCTACGTCTTCGGCTTCAGCTGGCTGCCCCCGGCCCTCATCGGCGCTGCGGCCGGTGCCCTTCTGGGACGCCGCTTCGATGCCAAGGCGGCCCTTCCGCGTCCTTGATCGGGCGGCCCGGGGACGCCGAATTTTAGTGCAGGTGCACAACCACCCGTACCCTTTTACCGAGCATTAGCCGCTCCATCAGGGAAGGAGACGGCCCGGGGCGCGGTTCTTTGCTATGGTAGAGCGAAGATCTTCAGGGTCTCGCCCGGGCGGGGCGGATAGATTCCGCCGTGTCGGGCCGAAGAGAAGGGTAAGGAGGATCCTGTATGGAACTCAGTCTCGGACTGCTCGGCTTCCTCATCGTGTTCCCCCTCATCGTCGCAGCGGTGCTCTTGTTCGTGCGCCATGAAGGCCCGCGCCGGGTCATCGTGTGCGCGGCGGCAGCGGTCATCGCGGCGGCGTCGGTGGCACTCGTGGTGATGAATCTGGGGGCGGCCACCGTCTTGTTCTCGTTCGAGAGCGAGGTGGTCGACTTCGTCTGCACGGGCATCTCGGCGCTCATCGCTGCGGTCATCATCGCGTTCGGTGTGCGCTACAAGAACGTCCTGGCCATCGCCCTGGCCGCAGTGCAGATCGTCGGCACGCTCGTGCTGGAATTCGTCTTCGCCCACGAGATCGAGGTGCCCTACGGGCTCTACTTCGACTCGCTGTCACTGCTCATGGCCTTCATCATCGGCGTTATCGGCAGCGGCATCTGCGTGTACGCCCTCGGCTATATGGAGGACTTCCAGGCCCACCAGCCCGAAGGCGCCGCCGATCGCCGCCCGCTGTTCTTCGCCCTCATGTTCGTGTTCCTGGCGGCCATGTTCGCCATCGTGTTCTCGAACAACATGGAGTGGATGTTCACGGGCTGGGAGGTCACCACGGTGTGCTCCTTCCTGCTCATCGGCTACACCCGCACCGAGGAGGCCATCAACAACGCCTTCCGCCAGATCGTCATGAACCTGGCCGGCGGCCTGGGCTTTCTCGCGGCTCTGTACTCCTGCGCCATTACCGTGGGCACGTTCTCGTTTTTGGACTTCCTCGTCATCGGGGTGAACGAGCCGGCCATCGTCACCTTCGCCGTGACGGCCCTGGCCTTCGCCGGCATCACGAAGGCGGCCCAGATGCCCTTCCAGACCTGGCTTCTGGGCGCCATGGTGGCCCCCACTCCCACGAGCGCCCTGTTGCACTCGTCCACCATGGTGAAGGCCGGCGTGTTCATGCTGGTGAAGCTGGCCCCGGTGCTCGCCGTGGCCCCGGCCCCCTCCATCATGGTCATGCTCGTGGGCGCCATCACCTTCGTGCTCTGCTCCTTCATGGCCATCTCCCAATCCAACGCCAAGCGGGTGCTGGCCTACTCCACCATCGCCAACCTCGGCCTCATTACGGCCTGCGCCGGCGTGGGCACCCCCGAGGCCGTGTGGGCAGCCACCTTCCTCATCCTGTTCCACGCCATCGCGAAGTCGCTGCTGTTCCTGTGCGTCGGCACCGCCGAGCACCACATCGGCAGCCGCGATATCGAGGATATGGACCTCCTGTTCGATCGCATGCCGCGCCTGGCCCGCTTCATGATGCTCGGCATCATGGCCATGTTCATCGCCCCCTTCGGCATGCTCATGGCGAAATGGGCCACGCTCGTGTCCTTCGTGGACGCCCAGCAGGTGGCCCTCATCGTGATCCTCGCCTTCGGCAGCGCCGCCACGTTCATGTTCTGGGCCAAGTGGCTCGGCAAGCTGGCCGGCATCGCCGGCTCGCCGGAGAACGTGGAGGTGACCGTGAAGCCCACGGAGTGGACGGCCCTGCTGCTCATGGCCTGCCTGCTCGTGCTCGGCTGCGTGTTCCTGCCGCTCATCTCCGCCGCCGTCGTGGAGCCCTACATCTTCGGCGTCTACGGCACCGTCGGCCAGGACATTTCCGCCGACAACCTGTGGCTGGCCTCGCTGTGCACCATCATCGTGGTCGTCGTCCTGTTCGCCGGCGTGGGCGCCAAGCCCAAGGGCCGTACCGTGGACGTGTATCTGGCCGGCGTGAGCCGCGACGCCGATACGCGCTCCTTCCAGAACGCCCTGTCCGGCACCGCCGAGGCCACGACGCGCAACTGGTATATGGAATCGGTGTTCGGGGAGGCCCGCATCGCCCCGGTGGGCGTGGTGTTCAACTCGCTCATCATGGTGGCCGCGTTCGTGGTGGCCTTCGTCGTGACCCCGTTGGTCTTCTAGGAAGGGTGTGATTGAGATGACTTTGCTGACGACCCTGATCGGCACCCTCCTGTTCGCGCTCGTCGCGCCGGTGGTCGGGTGCCTGCTCGCCGGCCTCGACCGCATTATCTCGGCCCGCATGCAGGGCCGCGTGGGACCGCCGCTCTTGCAGCCCTACTACGACGTGCGGAAGCTCTTCGAGAAGGAGCGCGCCAGCGTGAACGCGGTGGAGCGCGTCTACGTGGGGGCGGCCCTCCTGTTCGCCGTGCTCGCCGGCGGCATCTTCTTCTCCGGCGGCAATCTGCTTTTGTGCGTGTTCGTCATCACGCTCTCGAGCCTGTTCTTCATCATGGCGGCCTATTCCACCCGCAGCCCCTATGCCGAGGTGGGCGCCGCCCGCGAGACGCTCCAGGTGATGTCCTACGAGCCCATGGTGCTGCTCATGGCCGTGGCGTTCTTCCAGGTGACGGGCTCCTTCGACGTGGCCGCCGCCTTCGGGCTCACTCATCCGGCGGTGTGCACCATCGGCCTGGTGTTTTTGGGGGTGCTGTTCATCCTCACCATCAAGCTGCGCAAGTCGCCCTTCGACCTGGCCCTGTCCCACCATGCCCATCAGGAGATCGTCCGCGGCGTGACCACGGAGATGAGCGGACCCACCCTCGGCATGGTGGAGATCATGCACTGGTGCGAGAACGTGCTGTTCATGGGCTGGATCGGCCTGTTCTTCGTCTGGGGCGGCCCGCTCTCCCTCATCGCGGCCCTCATCGCCGTGGTGGTCGTGTACTTCCTGGAGATATGGATCGACAACAACTTCGCCCGCGTGAAGTGGCAGTTCATGTTCAAGTCGGCGTGGCTCGTGGCCCTCGTGGCCGGCGGCGTGAACATCGCCGTGCTGGCGTTTCTGTAAGGAGGGACGAAAATGGCATTCGCATCGAAATCGCCCTGGGTCATCCACTACGACGGTTCCAGCTGCAACGGCTGCGACATCGAGGTGCT
>NZ_JBQIIT010000013.1:0-78770 GCF_056795635.1 Adlercreutzia sp.
CCGCGCATCTCGGAGTCAACGGGCACCTTCTCGGAGGTGGCGGGCTCCTCCGGCGGGATGACGGAGTTGTCGCAGCGGCCGACGATGACGCGCTTCAGCGGGTCCCAGTCGTTCCAAGAGCTGACGATCTTTGCCATGGTTCATTCCTTTCTTGAGCATGCCTTAACCATGCTCGCGACGATGAGGAATAGGATGAATCGGCAAAGCCAGAAAAGTGATCGGACTGTCTTTGCCGATGCCGTTAATATAGCACCATTTTTGTTCACCTGCAACAAAAAACTTCCCAGTTTGGGAGATATTTTTTTGTTGACCCGTTGTGCATACGAATAAAGCGAGAGAGCGCGTTTTCCACCCTCGCGGAAAACGCGCTCTCTTTCGCTCATATGGTGGATTGCACCCGTGGGGCAACCCTATGGGAGGAGGCGGCGAGACGCGGGGAAACGCCGCCTCCGCACAGCTTTAGTCGGCAACGATGACGGTGCCGGTCTCGCCGCGCAGGCCGGCGGCCGCGCACTCCAGCGAGGTGATGAGGGCCTTGCCCTGCGGGAACTTCTCGACGTACTCGATGCAAGCCTCCACCTTCGGCAGCATGGAGCCGGGAGCGAACTGGCCCTGCTCGATGTACTCGCGAGCCTGGGAGACGGTCATCTCAGAGATCTGCTCCTGCTCGGGGGTGTTGAAGTTGATGCACACCTTCTCGACGGCGGTCAGGATGACCAGCATGTCGGCGCCCAGCTCGGAAGCCATGAGAGCGCTGGAGCGATCCTTGTCGATAACGGCCGGGGTGCCCACGTAGCCGCTCTCGGTCTCGAACACCGGCACTCCGCCGCCACCGGTGGACACGACGATGTAGCCGCCGTCCACGAGATCCTTCACGGCGTCGAACTCAACGATGCGCTTGGGGATGGGGGAAGCCACCACCTGGCGCCAACCGCGGCCGGCGTCCTCCTTCACGGTGATGCCCATGGCCTCGGCCTTGGCCTTGGCGGTCTCCTCGTCCATGAACGCGCCGACCGGCTTGGTGGGGTTCTGGAACGCGGGATCGTCGGCGTCGACGACGGTCTGGGTCACGATGCAGGCGGTGGAACGGGGAATCTCGCGGGACTTCACGTCGTTCAGGATAGCCTGGGACAGCTGATAGCCGATGTAGCCCTGGCTCATGGCACCAGCCTCGGGGAAGGGCATATCCGGCGTCTTGTCATCGTTGGCAGCAGCGTAGGCGAACGCATTGTTGATCATGCCAACCTGGGGGCCGTTGCCGTGGGACACGACGACGTTGGTGCCCTCCTCGATCATGTCAACGATGTGCTTGGCGGTGTTCTGCACCAGCTCCAGCTGCTCCTGCGGAGTGTTGCCGAGGGCGTTGCCGCCCAGGGCGATGACGACGGTCTTGCCGTCTCCCTTTTCATAAGCCATTTACTTCACCTCAATCGTTTCGGTGAACCGCGTGCCAGCCATTGGTTGCATGTAAGTGAGGCGAGACAGCGGTTTCAAGGTACATGGAACATGCAACGGATCCGATTCTACGGTGACGCCGCTTCGGGCATCGTCCCGTATCGCGTCCGTTGGCAAACAGTAAGGAAGGGAACGGACCGCGCCGGCCCGTTCCCCATTCAAGCGATTTAGCCGCAGAGGGTGGCGTACATGACAGCCTTGATGGTGTGCATGCGGTTCTCGGCCTCGTCGAAGACCTTGGACTGCTTGGACTCGAACACCTCGTCCTCGACCTCCATCTCGGTGACGCCGAAGCGCTCGGCGATGTCGGCACCGATGGTGGTGTTGGTGTCGTGGAAGGCGGGCAGGCAGTGCAGGAAGATGGCCTCGGGGTCAGCCATGGCCATGACCTCCTTGGTCACGCGGAACTTCTCGAGGTGCTTGATGCGCTCGGCCCACACCTCGTCGGGCTCGCCCATGGACACCCACACGTCGGTGTAGATGACATGAGCGCCGGTGCAAGCCTCGGCCACGTCGTCGGTGCACTTCACGGTGCAGCCGTTCTCAGCGGCGATGGCGGTGCAGGTCTCGACGAGCTCGGCGTCGGGCATGTTCTCCTTCGGGCCGCAGGCCACGAAGTTCATGCCGAGCTTGGAGCACACGACCATCAGCGAGCGGGCCACGTTGTTGGCGGCGTCGCCCATGAACACCAGGGTCTTGCCCTTGATGTCGTAGTTGAAGTTCTCCTGCACGGTGAGGATGTCGGCGAGCATCTGGGTGGGATGCCACTCGGTGGTCAGGCCGTTCCACACCGGCACGCCGGCGTTGGCGGCCAGATCCTCAACGTCGGTCTGGGCGAAGCCGCGGAACTCGATGCCGTCGTAGAAGCGGCCGAGCACGCGGGCGGTGTCCTCGATGGACTCCTTCTTGCCCATCTGGGAGGAGCCGGGATCCAGGTAGGTCACGCCCATGCCGAGGTCCATGGCGCCCACCTCGAAGGCGCAGCGGGTGCGCGTGGAGGTCTTCTGGAACAGGAGCACGATGTTCTTGCCCTCCAGGTAGCGGTGCGGGGTGCCGGTGCGCTTGAGGTCCTTGAAGTTCTTGGAGAGCTTCAGCAGGTAGTCGATCTCCTCGGTGGAGAAGTCCAGGAGGCGCAGGAACGGGCGACCGCTGAGATTGATAGGCATGTTGTTTCCTTTCCCGAGAAAAGAGTGAAAGTTATATCGCGCGGGCCCCCTGGGAACCAGGGGAGCCCACGCGTCTTTTTCGGCCCAGCGCTGGCTGGCTAGACTGGGCCGGAAAAGCCGTTACAGGATGCGCCCGAGGGCGCGGGTGCGCCGGACGCGAACGTCGGCGCGAGGTGCACGGCTGCGCGTGGGGCCTACAGGGCCTCGCGCCAGGCCGGCATGGACATGCAGCGCGGGCCGCCGCGGCCGCGGGAAAGCTCCGCGGAGGGCATCTCCAGGCAGTTGATGCCGTTCTTGTACAGCACGTCGTTGGTGACGTTGTTGCGCTGGTACACGACCACGGTGCCGGGACGCACGCACAGGGTGTTGGAGCCGTCGTTCCACTGCTCGCGCTCGGCCGCGATGCGGTCGCCGCCGCCGCAGGGGATCAGCTGCACGGGCTGGCCGACGTACTCGGAGAGCACCTTCTCCAGCTCCTCGTCGCGCTCGCGGATCTTGGTGCCGCCCTTGCCGTCCGGGGTGATCTCGAAGACGGTCAGCGGGCCCATGATGCCGGGATGGATGGTGAACTTGTCGTAGTCGATCTGGGTGAACACCGTGTCGAGGTGCATCATGGCGCGGTTGTTCGGGATGTTGAACGCCAGGATGGTGTCGATGGAGGAGGTCTCATCGTTGAACACGTTGTGAGCGATGGCGTCGATGGCATCGGGCTCGGTGCGCTGGGAGATGCCGATGGCCAGCACGTGCTCGTTGATGTTCAGGATGTCGCCGCCCTCGATGTGGAAGGTGTCGTTGCGGCTGTAGTACTCGGGAGTGCCCGCGAAATCGGGGTGGTTCTTGAAGATATAGTCGCCGTAGATGGTCTCGCGGTTGCGGGTCTGGCTGTACATGCGGTTGATGGACACGCCGTTGCCGATCATCGCGAACGGGTCGCGGGTGAAGTACAGGTTCGGCATGGGGGCGCACACGAGCTTGCAGCGGTCGGACACCATGTCCACCAAGAGGTGGGTGTCAGAACCGGGCAGCTCCTGGAGGTTGATGCCCGCCATGGTCTTCATGACCATGTCCTTGGTACCTGCGTACTCGGCGTTGATGTAGTCCTTGATGATGTTCTTGTAGATGTCGGTGCGGATGCCGGCCTCGAAGATCCACTGGTCGAGGAACTGCTCGCGCAGCTCGGGGTTCGCATCGATAACCTCGGTCATGAGGTCCTCGAGGTAGACGACCTCGGTGCCCTCGCCGCGCAGGATATCGGCAAACGCGTCGTGCTCGGCCTGAGCAACTTCCAAGAACGGGATATCGTCGAACAGCAACTCTTCCAGCGTGTTCGGGGTGAGGTTGAGAAGCTCGTCTCCGGGGCGATGGAGGATAACCTTCTTGAGGTTGCCGATCTCGCTCTTGACGTTTACTCCTTGCATGTGACTCTCCAATCCGGCGCGTTGCTGCGCACCATCATAGTTGAGAAGCTGACGGCCTTGAGCCTCAGCCCATCGCGGTCGGCGCGACGGCGCATCCAATGTCTCAGAAACGTCGCCAAAGGGAAGAGGTAAAGCGGGATTAGATGAGGGTATAAGTCGTGTTTACAGCCCCCGATGAATCCCTACACCTCGAATAAACGCCCCTTAGAACACTCCCCTGCCCCAGGTCAAGTGAAGCAACCCGAAGCAGATAGATCGGATGACAACCTTGCGCATCGACGACCCTCCGCAGCTCCCCTAGTATTCTCGGCCGCAGTCGGATTTGTCGACGGGTTCAAAGTAACACCATTTTTGTTCACATGCAATAAAAAAATCCCAATCACTTACTTATTCAATCAAATTCTACGAATGGAGCATATTTCCATCCGACAACGAGGCGTTTGGAAGATATGCCAGGTGAGCGGCGCAGGATGATTGACATTTTTCCAGGTCAAAACTGTTCTTCCGTAGATATAATAGAGATACGGTCATGTTTATTGACAGATCGATCTTTTGTGAGAATGCATTATCTCGTCCTTGCCGCCCTGCCGCGGCCTTTTTCTTTTCCCAGCCCACGGCGAAAAAAGTCGTAGTGCACGTGAACAATTTCGTACGAGAGCGTATACTTCGTGCCGTAAGCCAGCGCGAGAACAGGAGCGTGAACCATGGACGTCCCGTGCCAACCCGTCGACTTCGCCACCGAGAACCCCGCGGCTCCGGCCGACTGCATATATATGAGTAGCGCCGTGTTCACAGGCAGCGAAGAGGCCCCGGCTCGCAAAGCCGTAGCCGTGCGCGGCGACCGCATCTGCTGGGTGGGCGATCCCGAAGCGCTGCCGGCAAGACTGCGCGGCGAGGAAACGTCCGTGGAAGACTGGGGCGATGCGCTGATCATGGCCGGCTTCCATGACGCGCACATGCACGTCTTCCACTCCGCTCTGTACCTCTCCCCCCTGGCTGAGCGCTTCGTGGGCGACAACGAGGCCGACGCCGTGACCCGGTTGGCGCCCCTGGCGGCCCGGCGCCCCGCCGGCTCGTGGCTGCTCGCCCAGGGCTGGCGCGATTACCTGTGGAACCCGCCCGCCATGCCGAGTCGCGCCTCCCTGGATGCCGCCTATCCGGACCGGCCCGTGGCCATGTACTCGGGCGATGCCCACACCCTGTGGCTGAACAGCTGCGCCTTGGAACGGCTGGGCATCACCGAAAAGAGCGAGCCGCCGGCAGGCGGTTCCTACGACCGCAACGGCGCGGGGCGCCTCACGGGGATCGTGCGCGAAGCGGCGGCCATGGCGCTCATGCCCCGTATCGTGGCGGAGTTCACCCAAGAGGAGCTGTTGGATGCCTACCGCTCCTTCGAGGCCTACTGCAACGAGCACGGCATTACCGGGGTGTGCGATGTGTCGCTCATGGCCATGCCCGGGCTCGACTTCGTGCGCGACGACCTGTTCGCCGCCTTGGAAGAGGCCGGCGAGCTCACCCTGCGCGTATCCATGTTCCCCACCTTGCTGGAAGACCGCAGCCGCCTGGCAGCCCTGCGAGAGGCCCATACCGGTCCCTTGCTGTCGGCCCGGGGCTTCAAGCAGTTCTTCGACGGCGTGTCGAGCCAGCACACCGCCTGGGTGCACGATCCCTACAGCAACGCCCGCTTCGAGGGCGACTGCGGGCGCCCCACGGTGGACGCTGCGGTCATGGAGGCCCTCGTGGCGCCGGCGGCGGCCGAGGGGGCGCCGGTGCGCATCCATGCCATCGGCGACGAGGCCATCCACCGCTGCATCGACTTCTTCGAGGCCCATCCCGTGGCCAGCGACGGAGCCGACGGGGCGCGGCCCCGCCACAGCATCGAGCATTTGGAGAACTTCCAACCCGCAGACATCGAGCGGCTGGCTGCAGCCGACATCGTGGCCAGCGTGCAGCCCCGTCACATCACCCTGGATCCGGGCGGTCCCGAGCGCGATCTGGGCCCCGAGCGCGTACCCTATATGTGGCCCTTCCGCACACTGCTGGATGCCGGAGCCGTGCTGGCCTTCGGTACCGACTCCCCCGTCACCGACATCGACCCCATCGATGCGGTGTACACCGCCGTTACCCGCCGCGATGCCGACAGCCACGAACCCGAAGCCGGCTGGCTGCCCGCCGAGCGCATCACGCTGGCCGAGGCCCTGCGCGCCTACACGGCCGGCAGCGCCGTAGCTGCCCAGCGCGAAGGCGAGGTGGGCCTGCTGGCCCCTGGCATGTTCGCCGATATGGTGGTGCTGGACCCCAACCCCTTCGCCCTGGCTCCCGAGGACATCCAGAAGTCCCAGGTGCGGGCCACCTACGTCGGCGGCAAGAAGGTGTACGAAGCCTAGCCCTCCAGGGCCTTGGACATCTGCCAGAGTTCTTCCATTTCCTCCATGGAGAGGTCTTCCACACGGCGTCCCTGGCCGGCGGCAGCCCCTTCCATGAAGGCCCAGCGGGTGCGGAACTTGCCGCAGGTGGCTCGCAGGGCCTCCTCGGCCTGGACGCCCATCTTGCGGGCCACGTTCACGAGGCTGAACAGTACGTCGCCCATTTCCAACTCCACGGCAGCCAGGGCCTGCGGGTCGGCACCGCCGTCCACCTTGCCGTTGGCGGACTTGGGGGCGGCGGCGTAGGCGACCTTGAGCTCGGCGATTTCCTCGTCCACTTTGACCCACACGTCGTCCACCGTGTCCCATTCGAAGCCGGCCGAGGCCGCCTTGCGCGAGATCTTCTGGGCCTGCTTCAGGGCCGGGAAGCTCTTCGGCACGCCATCGAGCAGGCTCGCCGGCACCGCTCCGGCGGCATCGGCGGCCTCCTTCTCGGCCATCTTGATCTGATCCCACACATCCAGCACCTCGTTGGCATCACCGGCCTCCATCCCGCCGAACACGTGGGGATGACGCCGAACGATCTTCTCGTTCACCGTGCGGCACACATCGTCGATGGTGAACTCTCCCGCATCGGCGGCGATCTGCGATTGCAGCACCACCTGCAAAAGCACGTCGCCGAGCTCCTCCAGCATATGGGGGCCGTCGTCGGCCTCGATGGCGTCCACGGCCTCGTAGGCCTCCTCCACCATGTTGCCGGCGATGCTCCTATGGGTCTGCTCCCGGTCCCACGGGCAGCCGTCGGGAGCCCGCAGCGCCTCAATGGTGGCGACGAACTCATCGAAAGCGGGGTGCGGCACGGCCTCCACCTCGGCAACGCGCTTCTCAGTCATGGGACATCCTTTCTGGGAGGTTTTTCATGCCATTATAGCGCGGCGCTACGACGACGCGGCGGGGCGGTGCAAGCCGTCCAACGGGCCATCCGTCTCGAAAAATTGTGGCCTTACGGTGTAAAACGAAGCCAATTCGTCACCAAATCCCCATTTCGGGGCCGTAAAAGCGTGCAAAATGGGAAGAAAAGGCAGCTTTACCGAGAAAAGGGGTGCACAAGCGGGCCTTTTCCATTATTATCGTCTCTGCTAAAAGCGAGGAACGCTGACGTTGCCCCCTGCAATGTCAGCGTTCCTCGAATGAATGGCCTGGTAAAAACTAGGACACGAGAAGAAAGAGAAGTGATATGCCCGCACCTACCATGACCCCTGAGCAGCGCGCCGCCGCCCTCGAGAAGGCCCGCATCGTCCGCGCCAAGCGCTCCGAGATCACCAACAAGCTCTCGATGGGTCTTACTACTCCCGCTGAGGTTCTCGACCAGATCGACGACCCGGTCATCGGCCGCATGAAGGTGAAGGCTTTCGTGAACGCCCTGCCCGGCTTCGGCAAGGTGAAGACCGAGAAGCTCATGGAGGAGCTGGGCATTCCGGCCGAGCGTCGTCTGCAGGGTCTGGGCTCCAACCAGATGAGCGCCCTGAAGGCCGCCCTCGCCTAACGCTTCGGCAAAGGCAAAACTTCCCGTGCCCGTCTATAATGGACGGGCACTTTTGTTTTGGAAGGAATCGCCATGCCCCTTATATATGTTGACACGCTCGACGATCCGCGACTCGATGTCTTCGCGCGGCTGACCGAGGCGCAGCTGCGCTGCAAGCTGGAGCCGGAGCGCGCCGTCTTCATCGCAGAATCGGAGAAGGTCATCGAGCGGGCCTTCGAAGGCGGCATGGAACCGGTCTCGCTGCTCATGGAAGAGAAGTGGCTGGGTGCTATGGCCCCGCTCATCGCGCGGATGGAAGAGGCCGCCCGGCAGCAGCCCGGTGCGCCGGATGTGCCAGTGTTCGTGGCGCCCCGCGAGGAGCTCGCGCGCCTCACCGGCTTCGAGCTGACCCGCGGGGCTTTGGGGGCCTTCCGCCGCCCGGCCCTGCCCACCGTGGCCGAGGCCGTCGGCGACGGGCGCCTGGTAGCCGTGCTGGAAGACGTGACGAACCACACAAACGTAGGGGCCATCTTCCGCAGCGCCGCCGCCATGGGGGTCGATGCCGTGCTCGTCAGCCCGGCCTGCTACGACCCGCTCTATCGCCGGTCCGTGCGCGTATCCATGGGCACCGTGTTCCAAGTGCCGTGGACCCGCATCGGCGACACTGCGGTGCCGAACCGCCCCGGTGAGGGCACGTGGAGCGCCGAGGGCATCGATCAGCTGCACGAACTGGGCTTTATCTGCGCCGCCATGGCGCTCTCCGACGACTCGGTCACCCCCGACGAGCTTGCCGCTCTTCTAGCCGAGCGCGAGGCCGTCACCGGTGCGCCCGCGAAGCTGGCGCTCTTGTTCGGCACCGAGGGCGACGGATTGGCTCCCGCCACCATCGTCCGGTGCGACCATACCGTGCGCATCCCCATGGCCCACGGCGTGGATTCCCTGAACGTGGCAGCATCAAGCGCCGTGGCCTTCTACGCCTTCCGCTCTTTGAGCCAGCTGGGGAGGTAGCACAATGGGCCTCTCCACCCCTGACCTTGCGACCAGCGCTCGAGACGATGCGACCGCCCGCGATAGCGCGAACAAGCCGAGCAGCCGAAAGTCCTCCCGCCCCACGGCCGTCGCCACCTGGGTGGTGCGCGCGTGCTTCGCCTTCGTGTTCGTCGTGAACGTACAGTGCGCCCTAGGGTTCGCGCTGATGCCCGAGGCCTACATGGGCGCCTACGAGCTGGCCGGCGTGCCAGGGCGCGTGGCCACCCAGGGCATCGGCGTGGCCTTCCTCATGTGGAACTGCACCTACCCGCTCGTCATTTGGAAGCCGCAACGGCACACCGCGCTAGCAGGCGTGGTTCTGGCCCAGCAAGTCGTGGGACTTATCGGCGAGTCGCTCATCCGCGCCACCCTGCCCGCCGGTCACGATCTGCTTGCCAGCAGCATCGACCTGTTCATCACCTTCGACGCCGTGGGCCTCGCGCTGATGGGTGCATCGTGGGCCGCGTTTCACTTCTCGCGAAAAATGTGCAGCAAACTTCGCGAGATAGACATGCCCTAGGAAGAAGATGACGCACGCAGAGCATGCTTTTTTAGCGCCAATGTTCCGACCAGGCGTTTTGCTCGTCTCATGTTCGCCGTCCCAATGGCACTGCCCTTGCAAGCGATTTTGACATCTACTTCGCGGCGTTTGCTGCACAAAAAGGCTCCTTTGGGAAACCGGGAGAGCGCCAAGAACCCGCTAGAGAGCGAAAAGCTCGAAGCCCATAGTGGCAAGGGGCAAGGAGGCAAAAAGGGCCGCCACTTGGAAAACTCCAGGTGGCGGCCCCTCGAAGGACGAGCGACTTTCGGCCCGCGCCAGCGTACCGCGGGGTATCTGCTACCTTACTTCATCAGGTCGGCGACGGCCTGGGCGAAGGCGAGGGGGTTGTCGGGCATGATGCCCTCCACGAGCAGGGCCTGATCGAACAAGAGGCCCGCATAGGTGCCCACCTTATCGGTGTCGCCGGCCTCCTGGGCCGCCTGCAGCGTGGCGAACACCGGGTGCTTGGCGTTCATCTCCAGCACCAGGCGCAGATCGGGCAAGTCGTCGGCGCCGGGCTGGCTCTTGAGCACCTGCACCATGGCCAGCGACACACCGCCCTCGCTGGTGACCACGGCCGGGGCATCGGTGAGCCGGGTGGACACCACGACGCGCTCCACCTTATCGCCCAGGGCCTCGCCCATGGCCGCGAACAGGGCGGCATTGCTCTCGGTGGCCTCCTCGGCCTCCTTCTTCTCTTCCTCGGTGGTCAGACCCAAATCCTCAGCGCCCACGTTCTTGATGACGTAGGGCTGCTTGTTCTCGTCGTCGCCGTCCACGGCGTGCTCGCCATAGGTGCCCATGGCCATCATACAGAACTCGTCCACGTCCGCATCGCACAGCAGCACGTCGTAGCCCTTGGCGAGCACCGTGGTCACGAGCGGCATCTGCGCCAGACGCTCGCGGGAATCGCCCGCGGCATAGAAGATGGCGTCGGCATCGGCGGGAGCGTCGGCTAGGTACTCGTCCAGAGTGACCATCTTCTGCTGCTTGGCGGAATAGAACAGCAGCAGGTCGGCCAGGGTGTCCTTCGCCATGCCGTAGCTCTGGTAGATGCCGAACTTCAGCGTGCGGCCGAACTGCTCGAAGAAGCGCTCGTAGGCTTCGCGGTCATCGTCGCGCATAGTTGCCAGGTCGCCCTTGATCTTCTTCTCGAGGCGACGGGCGATGGCCCGTAGCTGGCCGTTGTGCTGCAGCGTCTCGCGGGAGATGTTCAGCGTAAGGTCGGAGGAGTCCACCACGCCGCGCACGAAGCCGAAGTAATCGGGCAAAAGCTCCTCGCACTTGTCCATGATGAGCACGTTGGCCGAATAGAGGGCCAGGCCGCGCTGGTAGTCCTTCGAGTACATGTCCCACGGCGCACGGCTCGGCACGAACAGCAGCGCATCGTAGTTGAGCGCCCCCTCGGCGTGCACCGAGATGGTACGGGCCGGATCCTCGAAATCGTGGAAGTCGGTCTTGTAGAACTCGTTGTACTCGTCCTGGCTGACCTCGGACTTCTTCCGCTTCCAAATGGGAATCATGGAGTTGATGGTCTCCACCTCGGTATAGCTCTCCCACGTCGGCGCGGCCGGCTGCTCGCCCTCGGGGGCTTCAGGCGCCTCCACCTTGCGGCTCTTCGTCACTTCCATCTTGATGGGATAGCGCACGTAGTTGCTGTAGCGCTTGATGAGCTGGGTGAGGCCGTGCTCGGTGGCAAAGGTGCCGAAGGACTCCTCGTCAGTGTCGTCCTTCAGGTACACGATGACGTCGGTGCCGTGCTCGGCGCGCTCGGCCGGCTTGATGTCGTAGCCGTCCACGCCGTTGGATTCCCAGGCCCAGGCCTCGTCCGACCCGATGGCACGGGAGACGACGCGCACCTTGCTTCCCACCATGAAGGCAGAGTAGAAGCCCACACCGAACTGGCCGATGATGTCCACATCGGCGAGATCGTCGAGCCCCTTGGCCGTGCCGGGCTCGCTTTCCGCCGCGGCTTCGGCCTGGGCGGCCTTGAACTCGAAGGAATCGGAATGGGCGATGGTGCCGAGGTTGCGGTCGAGCTCGTCTTTGGTCATGCCGATGCCGTTGTCGGACACGGTAACCGTGCGCTCGTCGGCGGAAAAGCCCACGGTGATGGCCAGGTCATCGCGGCCCACGGCCACAGACGAATCGGTCAGGCTGCGGAAGTACAGCTTGTCCACCGCGTCCGAGGCGTTGGAGATGAGCTCACGCAGGAAGATCTCGCGATTGGTGTAGATAGAGTTGATCATGAGGTCGAGCAGTTTCTTGCTCTCGGTCTTGAACTTTCTCATAGGTTCTCGTCCTTCTTTCATACGGTCGGAAGACGCATACCGCCTCAGTGTAGGTCGCACGCCGATGGCATCTCGCGTTCGGTACAAGCTGAAAGGCAGTCGTTGACCGACGGCGACACAAGCGTTAGCAGTCCTCCTTGATGAGTGCTAATAGCACATTGTATGCAGGAGGAAACCTAAGTCAACCCCTATCAAGTTTTGTCCATAGAGAAGAGGCCGTCAGCATGGCCCAGATCAATGCCCCCGACCGAGGCCCTCCATCTTGAGGGAGCCGCAGAATCGACCGCCGGGCCTCGCTCACACTGCCGCTTCATCCCGCATACGCAGATAGGCGAGCATGTCGGCGGCATCGAAGGCGCCCCGCGGTGCCTTCCGGCGCAGCACTTCGTCGCCGGTCACGAAGAAATCGGCCTTGGACGTTTCCAGGGCGGCCAGCACCAGATCGTCCTCGAAGTCGCCGTGAAAGTCCTCGTAATGCGACGCCAACCACACCTGCGGTTCCCCCACCGGCACCGCCACGGCAATTTGCGCCATATTGCGCACGCAGCCCCAAGCGAACGACTTGCAAGCGAGAGATTGCGCATCAGTCACTTTATCCTGCTTTCGGCGAAATTGCTCCTTGAAATCTCTCTGGATGAGATAGAAAACGTCCTTGATGCTCGTTCCCGCATAGGCAAGCGTCATACCCCCCTCGTCAGCATAGAGAACGAGGTTTTTGGCAGCATCGCTTTGGGGCCGATCGCCTAAGTAGTAATCAAGCCAAACATTCGTGTCGAGCAGCAGCTTGCAGGCACTCTCGCTCACAGAAGGCCCCTCTCTTCCAGGCGTTCGCTCATCGCCAACTCTTTCAGCTCCGCGTAGGACAACTGTTCCTCCAGCTGCTGGGGCTCCAAGCCCATTTTGACACGGAACTCCTCGACCATGCTTGCCCCCTCCATCGCCTTCGAAAGTCGCGGCGCCGCTGGAGCATCCTCCAGCAGCCGGCGCATCTCACGCAGCTTGCGCGGGTTGCGGCGGTTCCGCGCCGCATAGGCCCACACCTCGCGAGCCGCCTGGGACGGCGTCCACCCGATGCTCTCGAAGGCCTCGTTGCCCGCGATGCGGATATCGTCGTCGATACGCACGTTCATCTGACTGGTCGGCATGGCACCCTCCTCAAAAACCGTTTCAAGGAAGTATATCATGGGAATTGATTGCTATACATTGCGAAAAGGAGATAGGACGGAGAGATCTTCGGGGAAACCTCCTTGATCATGGAGCAGCCCGTTATCTCGGACGCCACGGCGAAAAGCCGCACCGGCCACATCTACCAGAAGCTCGGTATTCGTTCCGGGCAAAAGCTCATCACCCTGGTGCGGAAACGGCAGCGCCTTTGCTCTCCCACTCCGCCAGACGGCGGTAGACCGTGGGCACGCTTACCCCGAGGCTCCTCGCCGCCGCAGGCTCCCTCAGCCGCCCTGGGCCTCCTACCCCTCGCGGTCGATGAGGTCGAGGAGCTCTTGGCGGGAGTGAACGTCGGTCTTCACATAGATATGGCGGATGTGGGACTTCGCCGTATTGAAGGAGATAGTGAGGTTCTGGGCGATGTAGTCGATGGAACGGCCGCGCACGAGCAGCTCGAAGACGTCGCGCTCGCGGGCCGTCAGGCCGCAACGCTCGGCAACGGTGCGACAGCGCACCTGATAGCGCCCGGGGCGGCGGCCCGACTCGCCCCTCCCCTCGTCCGTCGCCTCGCCTGCGGCCATAGCGGCAGGCGAGCCCTCCGCGCAAGCGACACCGCCGTCGTCGCCGTCCTGGCTGCCGCCATCGCCCGACGGGGCCGTCCCCGCGCCTTCATCCGTCGAAGGCAGCGCCGGCCCCTCGGCCGGGGCCACGCGCAGCGTTTCGCCGATGAGCCGATCGTTCAACACGAGCATCGACACCACCAGCAGGGCGAACACCATGGCCACCGACACCACTTCCAAAGAGAGCGTGTGCGCCCCATCGGCCCTCACAAGCGCAAGGCCGGCCATCCAGCCCAAAGTCGTGCCGAGGGCAGACGCCCCGCGCCCCAGCCCGAACACCACGATGGGCGAGAGGGGCGACGAATAGGCCACATAGGCCAGCAGACACCATATGACCAGCACGAAGCAGTTGTAGCCGATAGTGATGAACTGGCTGCCGAAGCCCGTACCGCCCACCAGCGGGGTCACGAGTATGCAGGCAGCCACAACCATGATGATGGGATAGTACAACCGGCTCACATCGAAGTTGCGCCCCAGCAGGCCCACGACCAGAAACAGCACCGCGGCGATGAGCCCCGTGCCGAAAACGACTATGGCCCCTTCCTCGTTCATGGCGGCCACCGAGGAATGGGACACCGCGAACCCGCGGGAAACGCCCACCACCACCGAGAACACCGCCACGGCCACGAGCAGCCGCACGAAGAACGCCTTTACCGGAGGGCGCCTTTCGGCATCGGGGCTGAGCGGAGCATCTTCCAATGCGAGCTCGGCATTGGTCAGGGTCGAAGCCACGGCGACGATGGGGAGCAGCGCGGTGAACACCATGCCCACCGGATCGGGCAGCCCGATGGCCACAAAGTAGATCATGCAGGCGAACACGAAGGATGCCGCCGTGTACATAACCGCGTCCCGGGCCGGCACCTTAGAGTAGATGACGCCGAAGCGCAGCACCACCACCGATGTCCCCATGCCCGTCAGAGCGCCGCTGACCATGAGCAGCACGTTGCCCCCGGCGCCCAGGGCCGACGAGACGTAGGTGCCCACCGTGGCCGCGCCGGCCACCAGGGCAACGAGCATCACCAGGCCGTTGCGGGCCATGAGGCGCCGGGTCGCGCTGCGGCCCAGGGAAAGCAGCACCAGCAAGAGAGCCAGGGCCAAAGTAGAGACAAGATAGGTCTGGGAGATGGTATCGGGCGGCAGATGATAGGCCGCCGAGGGCGAGACGAGCACGTTGCTGTTGTAGGAAATCCAGATCCACGCATAGTAGAACCCGAATCCCACGAGCTTGAAGGCGGGCCACTGCTCTTCGATGGCCATACCGAGCCGCGTCGACGCCAGCGCGCCGGACGTGGCCACAGCCTCCCGGTTATCGGTGCTTCGCTTGAACATCCGCTCCCTCAGCGTTCGATCGGTCCTCGTGCGGGGCGAACCGGAGCCGCAGCCCATGGCGGACGAGTCCCCCGCGTCCCAGACTCCCCATTGTAAACCCTCGGCCATCGCTACGCTCCCCTCTGTCGAAAACCGGACGCACCCGATGGCCCTAGGCCGCGGGCGCGACTTCCTCGTCCCCCTCACATTCTCCCGTTGTCACACGCTTTGGAGTCTTCGCTCGTCCGCGGGGCAGCAAGGGAAAGCGAATGGCGCTGGCCGGACAGGCCTCCCGGCATGCGCCGCACTTCGTGCACTCCGCCAGGGAAACCGATTCGGCCGGATGGTGCAGATCGATCCCCTCGGGGCACACTTGGGCGCAGCGCGAGCACGACCCGCCGGCGCACTGCAAGCACGCATCCTCTGCCACGGTGGGCCGCAACGTGCGGTTCAGCCGCGACAGCAGCGAGAGCAGCGCGCCCAGCGGGCAGAACCGGTGACACCATTTCCGCAGCACCAGCACCTCGAGAACGAGAATGAGCGGAAACACCACAAGCGAGAGCGTCACCTCGCTGAACTGGAACACGCGCCACAGGGCGATGAAGGTGGCCACGGTCAGCCCCACCGGGCAGATGAGGCAGAATACCGGGAACCCGAAGGCGGCCGTGGTGAGCACCGTGGCCCCGAGCACCCAGGTGCGGGAATCGTTCGCCCCATCGCGCTCGGCCGGTCGGGGCCTGTCGCCCGGCTTCTCTTTCACGCCGAAGACCCGGCGCACAAGCGGCACCGGGCAGCCCCAGGCGCAAAATGCCCGGCCGACCAGGGCCACCAGGGCGACAACGATGGCAAAGCCGATGAGCAGGGGCGGCACAAAGGTCTTCGAGGCCACGGCCGCCTCGATGGCGCCCAGCGGGCAGATAGCGGCAATGTCGGCAATGCCCCACGCGGACGGAGTTCCCGTGCCCGTGTGCAGGGCCAGGCCCACTCCCACGAGCCCCAGCACCCCGACCGCGGCCAGGGTGCGCTTTGTGGACAACTTCACGAGGCCACCTCCATATCGCTCTCGTCCTCCACGACCGTGCGGCCGAGAGAAGCCGCCATCTCGGGGGGCACCACCACAATGCCGCGGCGCGTGCCGCCGGCGAAGGTGCCGTACACCAGCGCCGTGCACTCGAACTCGCACTGGCCGCACCCGTTGCAGCGCTGGCCGTCCACCACCGGGTGACCATCGGCGAACGTCAGGGCATCGAAGGCGCAGGACTCCTCGCAGACGGTGCATCCCTGCCCGTAGGACAGGCAGCGGTCCTTCTGCACCACGGCCACGCCCAGCTTCTCGGTCGCCTCATCGAAGGGCCGCAGGGCGCCGGTGGGGCAGACGGCAATGCAGGCATCGCAGAAGTCGCAGTACCCCTTGTGGAAATCGAGCAGGGGCGTGCGCGCCTGCACGAAGCCGTCGGCCACCGAGGCCACGGCCACCGCCCCGGTGGGACAGGCGCTTCGGCATCGGTCGCACTTGATGCACGCCGCCAGCAGGTGCGCCTCGTCCTGGCCGCCAGGCGGCCGCAGAAGCTCGCGCTCGCCGGCGAAGGCCACGCCCGCTGTGCCGATGGCCGCACCGGCGGCACAGGCCGCGGCCAAGCCGACGAAGCTGCGGCGCGTCATGGTTCCCATCAGAGCGTCCCCGCAGCCACGGATCCCCGGCCGCCGTCCGCCGCCCCGACGGCGTCGGCCGACCAGGCCGACTCGTCCGCCTCGGCGTCCGCCCAGCAGGGCTCAAGCACGGGCGCCTCCCCCAGGCCGAGCCGCTCGGCCACCGAACGGAGAAACGCGCCCTCCTCATTCACATAGGCGCGGGTCAGAGCTGCGAGCCCCTGGTAGAACGCCGTCTGGGCGTGCTCTTCCACCGCATCGCAGAACACGGGCAGCCACCCTTCCTGATGCTGGGCGAAAAACCCGCGCTGCAGCTGCACGGCCTCGGCCAGGGCCCCATCGTCGCCCGCGGCAAGGGCCGCGCTGGCCCGATCGATCAGCGTCGCGACGAATTGCAGCTCGAAGCCGAGATGATCCTCGGGGGTGGTGTTGTCGGCGGGAAGGTCGAGGCCGGCCCGACGGTAATAGGCCACGGCGCCATCGCGGGCATCCTGCATGAGCAGGCGCTCCTCGCTCGTGAACACCGACTCGTAGGGCGGTGCCAGAATGCGGTCGTAGCTGCCGGCCCCCAGAAACACCCGGGCGTATTCCACGGCCAGTTCCTGGCGCGTGCCGCCGTGGCGGTGGCGCAGGTACTCCTTCATGGTGGCCAGGGCCTCATCCACCGGCGATCCGTCGCCGGCGCACCCCAGATGGGCGAAGGCCTCGATCTGCTCGTCGGTCAGCTCGTACAGATACAGGCTCGCGAGAAACCGGCAGAAGGCGGCGCGATTGTCGTTGGCCGCTCGCATCTCGGCGCGCTCTTCCGCGCTCAGGGACAGCGGGTTTGGGGTCTGTTCCATCATCCTTCTCCTCCGACAGGCCGCCCGGCCGGGAGGGGCCGGGCCGGGCGGCGCGACAAACGGGGCTAGATGCCCACACCGAACAGGGACATGAGGGCCACCGATGCCGTCCACATGAGCACGCGGTAGGCCACCGAGCCGATGAACGCGCCGACGACGGCCACCACGGCCAGGGGCAGGGCGCTCGCGGTCTTCTTCATGCCGACAAGGCCGCAGGCCAAGGGGGCGATGCCGCCGCAGGCCATCACACCTACCCAGAACAGCACCGCGCCGTCACCGGCAGCGACGCCAGAGGCGAATCCCCACACGGCCGGAAGTACCACGGCTGCCAGGGCGCCGGCAACGGTCAGCCGGGCCGCCCAGATGAGGGCCACGTCGTCTTCCTTGCGCACCGCGCACAGCAGGTACCAGCACGCCGCACCAGAGGCCATGGCGCCGCCCAGATACCCAAGGGGCAGCGCCGGGGTGTTCCACGACAGCTGGGAGGCCATCATGTAAGAGGACCCACACGAGAAGCTGAACACGGCGGCCATGGCCACAGCCACGGCCCCGAGGGCCTTGCAGGCGCCGGCCGAGGCGCCGCGCCGGTACAGCAGCAGAAAGACGACGGCCACCACCACATCGATGCCGAGCAGCAGCGCCTCCAGGAAGATACCGGGGGCCGGATGGGCCAATACGGCCATGATGCGATCGACGTGGGACAGATGCGTCGCCGAGGCGAGGCCGCCGATCACGATGAGCGCGATGCCGACGACGATAGCGGGCACCACCGTCTTTCGCGCCAGCCCTTTGAAGGCGTCGATGCCGGCGCAGGCGACGAGCCACGCTCCCGCCCCGGACAGGGCGGTGAACAGAACGAGGGACCATTGGATTTCCATGCGTGCTCCTAACTACTCAGCCATGGGATAGGCCGCGGTGTGCGGATGGCCCTTGGGCTCGATGCGCTCCTGCCACTGACCGATCATGGAGGTCATGATGTAGCGGGTCGCCGGATTATTGCCCGCATCCTGCAGCGTGTGGATGTCGGCGTCGTCGTACTTCGCGAGCTCCTGGGCCGCAGCCGAGCTCGGATCGTCCAGATCCCCGTAGAAACGGGCGCCGGCCGCGCAGCTCTTCACGCAGGCGGGCACCTTGTCCTGGGACGTGAGATGGCCGCACAGGGTGCACTTCTCAACGCAGCGCTCGGCGGTGTTCCACGAGCGCACGCCGTAGGGGCAGGCCATCATGCAGTACTTGCAGCCGATGCACTTCTCCTTGTCCACCAGCACGGTGCCCGTCTTCTCATCGCGATAGCTGGCACCGGTGGGGCATACCGACACGCACGGAGCGTTCTCGCACTGCTGGCACATGGTGGGCAGGGCGTAGCGGGTCATATCGGGATACTCCCCCACAGGACCCACGGTGAGCACCTTCGACCAGCGCTCGCCCAGGGCCACGCCGTTTTCCATCTTGCAGGCCACTTCGCACCCGAAGCACCCGGTGCAGCGGTCGAGGTTCACAACAATACAATTACGCGCCATAGTCGAACACATCCTCCGTCGCATCGCTGGGGGCGGGCATCCAGGGCTGGAACTGCTCGGGCCTCACCCACACGCTGTCCAAGATCTCATCGTCGCTCGGGCTCACCTTCACCTGGAAGCCGCGGAGGGTGTAGGTGCCGTACTCCGGGTTGTAGGGCGGGTCGTTCTTGGTGAGCACGTTGATGTTCATCACCTTGTACGCCTGGGCCGGATCGTCGGAGTCCAGCAGCTCGGGAGCCCAGAAGCGCTCCTGGTACACCACGCCCTTGGCGATGGCCGTCGTCACGTGGGCCATGCCGTGGGTCTTGCCGCGGCGGCTCTCGATATTCACCCACTGGCCGTCGGCGATGCCGTACTTCTCGGCGTCAGCGGGATGAATCCACATCTCGGGCACGGGATAGATCTCGCGCAGGTAGGGAATGTTGCGCAGGGTGCCGTGGTGGTACATGGGCAGGCGGCCTTCAGTGAGCACCAGGGGGTACTCGGTATCGGTCAGGGGCGACTCGGCCGGCTCCACGTAGTAGCACAGAGGCTCGTAGTCGGCGCTCGCCGGCGGTAGCACCAGGGGCTTCTCCTCAGCGCACTGGGACCAGGGGGCACCGGTGCGGCCCAGGATGATGTTGGACTCGCAGTACACTTCCAGTTTCTTGGAAGGGGTTCCGAAGCCCTTGGGCTTGCCGGGGTTCTCCGGGTCATCGGCCAGGTAGGTCTGGTAGGTGCGGTACTCCTCGGGCGTGGCCCACTGGATAACGCCCTGCTCGCAGGCCTCGTCCCAACTCATCTCCAGCTTGTTCAGGTGCTGCTTCTGCTTCTCGTACTCGTTCTTGTAGAACGGCGTGGTCATACAGGCCGCCTCGTCGAAGGCCTTGGGGCAATGCTCGTTGCCGAGCTCGGCGCACTTCTGCACGATCTGGGTCCAGATGATGCCCTCCTCCACGGTCTCGAACAGGTGGGTGACCGCCTGGCGCATGACGATGGTATTCAGCTGCGGGATGGTGAGGTTCGTCTCCAGCCACTCGGTGGTGGGCAGCAGCAGGTCGGCGCAGAGCACCGAGAAGGCCGTGGGATACATGAAGCACTGCACCACGTAGTCCAGCTTCGGCACGATCTCATCGAGGCAGGAGGAGTTGCCGAGCACCACGTGCTTGTTGCCCGAGCGCTCGATCCACATGTGAATCTGGTAGGGGTCGCCGTCCTTCATGGCCTTGAATACCGAGGGGATGTGGGCCATGTCCCAGCACAGGATGCCCTTGTGCTCGATGGTGCCGCAGCGCTTGAGCACTTTTTCCTTGGAAAGCAGGCGCGGCGTGTTGCCCAGCTGGTCCTTACAGGGGGCCGGAGCGAACTTCTGAAGCATAGTGCCGGGCTTCTCCACATTGCCCATGAGGAACTCCAGGTTCAAAGCACCCAGGGCGCACTGCTGGGACTGCACGTACTGATCGATGCAGACGCCCTGCATGATGCCGGACTGCCCGTTGGGGTCGGTGTAAATCTCCAGAGCCCGCTCGATCTGATCGGCATCGAGCCAGCAGATCTCGGCACCCTTCTCCAGCGTCCATTCCTCGCAGGACTCCTTCAAGAGCTGGCCGCCCGTGGGGCACTGCATCCCGTTCACCTCGTAGGTGCCGAACAGGGGCGCGGCTACGCCCTCGTTGAACGGGTAGGTCACCACTACCGGCGCGTTGCTCGCCGGATCCCAGATGACGTAGTCCTCGTCGGTGCCGGGAAGACCGGCCTCGGTGGCCTTCAGCGTGAGACGCGTCTCGGGGTTGATGAGGTAGGGCATGTTCGTCCAAGTGCGGCAGAATTCCTCGTCGTACTTCTCGTTCTCCAGAATCCAGCGCGTCCAGGTGAGCAGCAGGGCCGCATCGGTGCCGGGCCGGATGGGCAGCCACACCTCGGCCTTGGCGGCGTCCAGGGTGTAGCGCGGGTCGATGACCACGGTGCGCAGGCCCTGCGGGCGGCAGCGCAGCTCGGCCAGGGCGCGGCCGCCGGTGGCCACCGAGGAATTGGAGGGATCGGTGCCCCACAGCACGAGAGAGGTCACGGGGCTGTCGGTGTAGTAGTAGTCCCAACCGTTGGAGTCGGAGAAGGACAGGTTGTTGGGCTTGCCGGCACCATAGGCCAGAAGGGACGCGCCCATGCGGGGCAGATAGCACTGCGAGCAGCCGGGCTCCCATACGTTGGGGGTGTTGATGGCCTCGCCGAAGCGCTTCACGTTCGAGAAGTGCGGATTGCCGCCACCGCCTGTGGACACCGAGATGGCCTCGGAGCCGTACTTGTCGGAAATCTCATTGATCTTGGTGGCCACCTCGGTCAGCGCGTCGGCCCAGGAGATGCGCTCCCACTGATTGCCGCCGCGCTCGCCCACCCGGCGCATGGGGTACTTGTTGCGGTTGGGATGGTACAGCGCCTGAATGCCCGCCAGGCCCTTGGCGCACACGCCGCCTTGGGACATGGGGCTTTCCGGATTGCCCTCGATCTTCACCACGCGACCGTCGCGCACGTGGGCCAGCACAGCGCAGCTGGCGATGCAGGCGCGGCACGAGGTTTTGTAGATCTTCACATCGGATGCTTCGTCGGCATGGGCCGGATCGACCGCCGTGAGGCTGTCCGCCGCGCTGATTCCCAAAGCGGCGACAGCGCCCATGGCCGCCGTGGATTTCAAGAACCCGCGGCGCGTGAGCGTAGCTTGGCTCATAAGCCTCCTCCTTCTGTCTTCTCTCTCGGTGCTTTTCTATGTCCCAGAAACGGCGGCGCGGCTAGGCCAGCAGCGCGCGCATGCGCTGGCCCGCCTCGGTCGTGCGCCAGACGCCGTCCCATGAGATACCGTCAACGGTCTCCAACTTCGAGATGAAATAGCCGGGATAAATGGGCTTGGGGAACGCGAGGGCGGGATGTCCCGCCAGCGCTTCCTCGATAGCGGCCTTGGAAGCCCCCGCCTCGCAGCAGGCCAGCACCGCGCCGTAGGCGCTGCGGTAGCCCTCCGGCTCTGCGGCCAGAAGCTCCTCGAAGCGCTTGGCCGGCTCAAACTCGGCCAAGGCCGCACGCCCCAGATCGGTGGTGCGCAGCAGGTAGTCGGTGGGCTGGTCGAGAAGGTCGCCAGCTTCGGCATGGGCCTCGACCGCCTCGGCACCGTCGGACCCGACGATCGCCTCGGCAGCCGCAGCATCGTCCTCGGGCACCGGGATGGATTCCACAGCTCCGCACTTCAGCAAGATGGCGTAGAGCGCATGGGGGCTCTGCATGGTGAGGGCCATGGCGCGCGAGCCCTCCACAGCCGCCTCGGCCTCGCGGAAGGGACGGGCCTCAAGCACCTCGCGCAAGCATCCGAGCAAGGCGAGCGTGTTCGCGCGATTGGCCGTCACAGCCGCGCGCACCTCGGCATAGGTATGGACAACCCCCTCGGCAGTCTCGGCCGGTCGGGCCACATCGGCGGCAACGGCCTCGGCGGCCCGAGCCTGCGCTTCGTCTATCGTCGTGTTCTCGTTCATGGGGCTCTCCTCGCCTCTCGTGCGTTGCCTGCACTCTACCGAGAAGCAAGGGAACTCCGAAACGTCCGCTATTGATGAAAAAGCGGGAATTCATTGGTGAGGGAGACATTGAAAGAGCCATCACCCATGGTTGGTGATGGCTCTTCAAAATGCCTGTTCAAATACTTTAATCGAGGTGAATAGCCTCGTGCGCGCCCTACTTCTCCAGCACGTCGATGGCCTCCACGAGGGAGCGCATGATGTTGCGGCGGGACAGGGCGCCCACAAGCTTGCCGTCGCACGCAAGCTTATCGTTACGGGCCGTAGTATCTTCCGAATCTCTCAAGCGATTTCGCAAGTCACGGCCACAGACTTGCCGGCGAAGGCGATGCCATAACGGATCGAGCCAGCCGTCCCCGCAGAAGAGTCATAGAAGCGCTCGTCGATTTGCGCCAGCGCCTGGCGTGCCACCAGCTCTAAATCGGCCTCCTGCTCGGCGCGCTTCAGCTCAAGAGTGACCAGGGGATCGCGAACAGGATCTGTCGGAGTCAGCTGTACATCGAAGCGGCCGCGCCCAGCCTCGCGATTCGAGATGGGAACGCCATAGCCGGGCACGTTGAACAGGAGGCCCATCATGAGCATGTGGTAGCTGCTCTCGGAAACAAGATCATGGAAACTCGCGCAATTCAAAAGCACGCTTTCCAATTCCCCAGCGAAGGCAGCCGCATCACCTGATACGAGGGCTCTGTGCAGGTCGTCGAGCATATCGCGGCCGCCGACAACCTGAGCGAAGCGACCGGTGATTTCGGAGGCGTAAAGCTTGGCGACCTCGCGATTGGGTATGCGCAGGGGACGCAGGCGATCGACATCGCCCGGAAGCGCCGTATCGTCGGTCGTGAGATAGCCGGCAAGATACAGCATCGACCACACCGCCTGTGGCGCCGTCTCCAAATCGGAAAACACGATGCGGGTATCCAGGGGCGCCCGCACGGTACCGTCGGGCTCGGCGAGCGCATAAAGGCGCTTCAGCATTTTATCGTCGGCATCCGCAACAAGGCCGCCCAGCACCGAGTTCGATGATGTATTTCCCCAATAGACATCGGGCAAGCAACCATTAGCGAAGTAGCTGAGAACGCTCCATGGGTTGTACACGTCAACGTCGCCAAAGCGATAGCCGTCATACCACTCGCGCGCCTGTGACACGCTGCTCGCGCTTCCCACGTACTCGGCAAGCACCTCCACTTCCGCTTGCGTGAACCCGAAACGCTCGTCGGAAACGACGTTCAGGGGCGTATCGACTTGCAAGTTGTTCAGGTCGGAGAAAATTGACTCCTTGGATATGCGCTGCACACCCGTCAGCACGGCGAAGGCCAGTGCGTCGTTACTCTTGAGGGCACCCGTAAGCCAGCGCTTGAGAAACGACACCACCTCATCGTAGCAACCATTCGGATGAGCCGCCATTACCGGCGCATCATACTCGTCAATGAGCACGACCACCGACTGTCCGTGGTGCCTCTGCAAAAGCACCGTCAACCGCAGCAGCGAGCGACCCAGCTGACCTATGTCCGCGCGACCCGAGGCAAGCTGACCGAACGCATCCTTGTCAAACTCATTCAGTCGGTCGCTCTCCATAAGGTAGCTGTGTCGGCCATACTCCTCAGCTACAGCATCGGAGAGCCAACTAATGAAATCGGAATAGCTCGCGCTCTTCAAGTTGTTGAGCGTGAACCTTACAACCGGGTAGGCGCCCTGATGGATCCGATAGCGTTCGTCGCGGGCATCCCATATGGCCAGGCCCTCGAACAGGCCGGCGTAGCTCTTTCCCGCATCAACCCCGACGGGAATCTCGAAGAAGCGCTGAAGCATAGAGAGATTGAGCGACTTGCCGAAACGGCGAGGCCGGCAGAACAGCGTAACCGCAGGACCTTTGTCGAGCACATCGGCGATGAGCATCGTCTTGTCGATGAACACCGAAGTCTCCGCCACGCTGGCAAAACGGTCGTTGCCGATGGGCAGTATCTTGTTGCCCGCCCGGTCGGACAGTCGCACATCGCCTTTCCGGAATACGCCGTCTTCGGGCACGCCCGTCATCTCAACCATCGCCACGCCTCCTTTCCCGCATCATCACTTGCGCCATTATACGACACCGTAGTCGGAACAAGAATCAATCCATCTCCCTCTTCCCCTCAATCAGCCCTTTTGGGTGGTGGGGTTCAACCCATCTGGGCGGTGCGAAAGGCCTGATGGAAGGCGCATGATTCGCTCCGTTGTCGATCCCAACGAAAACGGAAAAGGAGAGGGTCATGACCATCGAGAAGATCGCAGGGGAAGCGAAAACAACGACGGGCGCCGCATACTCGCGCCGCAACTTCCTGAAGGGAGTCACGGCCGCAGGGGCGTTGGCTGCCTTCGGACTTGCGGGCTGCGCGCCCAAGACCACGAGCGAGATGGCCGCCACGGGCACTGCGGCTTCAAATGCGGCCGACGTCAACTGGGACGAGAAGACCGAAGTGCTCGTTGTGGGCTCCGGCTACGCCGGCCTGGCCGCCACCGTGGCCGAGGGCTGCAGCGACTACGACCCCGCTACCGCCTCTCGTGCCCGACTGGTGCGCCGAGAGCCTGCAAAATACCCTGGAATGCATCGCTCGTCGCCTTCTGCGGCGCCATCGTGCTCGCGCCACGTTGGTTCACCGATCATCGCCGCCCTTGGGACTACGCGGTGCCCGCCGCAGCCGCCGCAGGCACCGTGCTCTACGCGCTCTCGCCCGCCCTCGCCCCCGGCGCAACACTCCCCGTCGCCTGCATTCTGCTCACCGGCGTATGCTACGGCTGGCTGGAGGCGCGGCTGTTCTTCGAGGCCGTCATCCATAGCCTGTCCCTTTCCGTGGAGCTGCTGTCCCATTTCCTGTTCTGGCTCGCCGGCGTCATGGCAGCCCGCACCCTGGAGTGGCCGCCGCTGCGCAGCACCGCCATGGCCGAGCTCGTCATGAGCTCGGCCGCCATCCTGTTCAGCCTCATCCTGCAAGCTGCCTCAGGACTCGGACGCTTTATCGTCATCGCTGCCCTGTACGGAGCCGTAGCCGTGCTCATGGCCGTGGTGTGGAAGGCTTGGCAGACAGGCCACGAGGCGACAGAAGCGGCGTCTGTGAGCGACCTAACCGAAGCCTGCGCCCTCATCGCCGCCGAGCGCAACCTCTCCCCGCGCGAAGCCGAGGTGCTGGCACTTCTGGCCGTGGGTCGCAGCCGCACCTTCATCATGGAACAGTTCGTTATCTCGGACGCCACGGTGAAGAGCCACACCAACCACATCTACCAAAAGCTCGGCATTCATTCCAAGCAGGAGCTCATCACACTGGCGCGGGAACGGTAGCGTCTCTGTCCTCCCACTCCGCCAAGCGGCGGTAGAACGTGGGCACGCTTACCCCCAGGCTCTCGGCCGCCACGGCCGCCGTCCATCGCCTTGAGCGATAGCGCTCTACCGCCTCGCGCAGCATCAATTCGTCGACGGACTTGCGCTTGCGGCCGGGTCGCGCAGACGCCCGCGCCCGCTCTCCCGCCGCTTTGCCGCGACCCATCTTCTCGTGCAAAGGCAGGAGGACGCCGTAGAGCGCCTTCCGATCCGATGGGGAGAGCCGCGCCGACCTCACGATTACCTCGCGTCCCTCGCAGAGGGCGCGAAGCACCGCCGCCGCGCCTTGCCGGGAGCTCGCGGCCCGCGCGATAGCCTCTTCCACCTCTAACGCCTCGGTTAGCGGCGGCACGGCCCGGAAGTACAGATCATCGCCTATGTAGCGCGTCGGCGTCCGGATCAGCCATTCCAGCGGGTCCCAATAGGCCATGCCGCACCCCTCGAGGAGCTGCCAAAGGTCTTCCCGGTTCTCCATGGGAGCACGCTCGGCAATCAGCGTCGGCGTCCGGTTCGCGCGCTCATAGCGCGGCTTGCGAGCCGATAGATCGAAACCGGGAATGCCGGGGAAATCGGCAGCCCCCAGCAAGTCGATCACCGCATAGTCTGGCTCTAATTCGTAGCGAAATGA
The DNA here is from genome assembly GCF_056795635.1 of Adlercreutzia sp. NCBI lineage: Bacteria > Bacillati > Actinomycetota > Coriobacteriia > Eggerthellales > Eggerthellaceae > Adlercreutzia > Adlercreutzia sp. Next base: position 26,406 of record NZ_JBQIIT010000013.1, read on the forward strand.
TTCATCTTCCCACAGGGTATAGCGCACCAACCCCAGGACATAGGTGAAGCCGCCAGGCCCGTCGAGGCAGAGCTGAGCCTCGGTCACGTTCTCCCTCACAGGAACCTCCTTCCCAGCGAAGCGTGGGAAGCAACGAGAATTCCCTCGTAGCGAGCGCGAATCATATGGAGATAAAACTCCCGCTGTCCGGACGTGATCTGGGGAATATCGTCGATCAGCGTCACGATGCATCCCATGTCCACACGACCCATCACTTCCGACAACGCCCGATTGCACTCGTCGAAGGCAAGGCTGTTGATTACCTCGAAATACGAGCTCTTCTTGCCGTTGAGCTTGATTTGGGATGTTGGGAACGTGTATACGCGCCGCGCCGTCTCCTCGGGTGACGCCACGATAGCCGCCATCTCGTCCTCGTCGGTCAAGTTGGGGAAGAGACAGGATCCGTTGTCGAACACGGGAGCGAGCCGATAGGCCCCTTGGCACTTGATGAAACCCCAGTTCGCTCCATGGCGGTCGAAGTTTCCAAGCAGAGCATCTACGATGAACATTTCCCAGAACATCGAAATCGTCTCGGCCACATCGGTGAGCTTCGAGTTGTCACGCAGCATGCGCATGATGTCCTCGTAATCGTACTGGTAGGACTCCTTGTCGGAATCGAGCGTGCTCTCCCCCACATCGTTGAAGGGCACGAACTGCTCCCCTTCGGCTACAAAGCTCTTACAGGCGACAACCTCCTCGCCATGGCGCAGACCGAGGAACACCTTCTGCGCTGGATAACCCAGGGCGTCGAAGATACGCGAACCCAGGTACTCGGAGAAATGGTTGTTGCGAAGGCCGAAGGGGGTGCGCTTGCGGAACTTCAGCATGTACTCACAGGGCTTCCCCGTTCCGTCGGGCACCAGAATGGCCTCCTTGCGCTCCGAGCCACCGTACTGCACGTCGCTTAATGGGTATGATGAGAAGTCAATGAGCTCCATTGCTGTTCCTATCAAAATTAGGTTTTTATTTTGATAGGAACAGTATAGACCTACTCTATCAAAATATAAAATGCTTTTTGAAGTACTTGGGTTGTTAGTGAACCTCAGTCTCTCCCAAAACCATTTCGCACGAGAAACCCGACCCCGCACTCAGAACCACCGCCGTCTCCCCTTTCCAGCTTAAGGCTCCCACATACGGGAGAAATTACCCCCATGCGGCCGGGGTAGACAACGGCTCATTGCTGCATCGTGAAACGGCCCGCATGAAGCGGGCCGTTTGAAGACGTAGAGTTTTACGAATGAAGAGCAGACCCCGCAGATCGCGGGCAACCTTTCGGCGCGGGCAGCTCGATGACCTCCCTTGCAAAAGTGCCAGTACGCTACCGCTCCAGGATATCGATGGCCTCCACGAGGGAGCGCATGATGTTGCGGCGGGACAGGGCGCCCACGAGCTTGCCGCCCTCCACCACCGGCACCTTCTTGATGCGCTTCGTGGCGAACAAGGTGCACACCTCGTCGATGGGCGTGGAGGCCTCCACCGACACCACGCGGTGGGTGGCCACGGCCATGACGTTCAGGGCCATGAGCTCCTTGAGGCGCGTGAGGGCCGCCTCGTCGTCGATGTAGCGGTAGCCGTTGCGCAGGGTGGAGTCCACAAGGGCGATCTCGGTCTTGCCGAGGTAGCTGGCCACGTCGCCGTCGGAGACGAAGCCCACCAGATCGCCGGCGTCGTTCACCACGGGCAGACCGCTCGTCTGGTTGGCGTCCATGAGGCGGATGACCTCCTCCATGGTAGCGCTGTCGCCCACGCAGACCGGCTCGCGATTCATCACGTCGGAAGCCACGTAGATGCGATTCTCGTCGATGGCCTCATCGCGGGCGGCATCCACGGCCACACCGGAGATGCCAGCGGCGTAGTCGGTCAGCTCCTCGCCGCGCTCGACCGCCGTGGCCGCAGCCGCTGCCTTATCGTTGCGGCGATTGCGCACGAAGCAGATGATGACGAGAGCCGCCACGACCATGAGGGCGAAGGTGGTCGTGTAGGCCATGTGCTCGCCGATATAGGCCTGCTCGAAGGCCGAGGCCTCCGGCGCCACCCACGGCGCCAGAGCCGACACCGACACGAGCACCGCCGTGCCGAAGGAGCCCGCCACCTGGTTCATGGTGTTCGACAGGCCCTGGGCGTGCTGGATCATGCGATTGTCCAGGGAGTTCACGCCCCAGGTGTTCAGCGGGGTCATGGTGAACTGCAAGCCGACGACGAGCGTGGTGTAGGTGAGCACCACGGTGATGAAGTTCGCGTCGATCCCCAGGCGCGCCAGGCCCGAGGCCCCCAGCACCGCCACGAGCACGCCGGGCACCGCCACCTTCCGCACGCCGAAGCGGTCGAACAGGCGGCCCGACACCAGGCCCGTGAAGGCGCCGATCACCGCGCCGGGCAGCATGGCCACGCCGGACATGGTGGCCGAGAAGCCCAGGGTGCCCTGAATATAGAGGGGCGTGATGACCTCGCAGCCCAGCAGCGCCGCCTGCACGATGATGATGACGCAAGCGGCCGTGGCATAGGGACGCGTCTTCAGGATGCGCACGTTCAGCATGGGCTCGGGCAGCTTCAGCTGGCGGCGCGCGTACAGGGCCACAAGCACAATGCCCACAACGATGAGGCCCAGGGTAAGGGCCATGTTGTCCGTAGAGGCGAAGGTGGACAGCCCGTAGAGCAGGCACACGAGGCCCACCGTGGACAGGGCCACGGACAGCTTGTCGAAGGTGGTGCGGGCGAAATCGCCGTAGTTGCGCAGCAGCCGCGCCGACAGGCCGACCACCACCACGCCGAGGACGGTTACGATGGCGAAGAGCGCCCGCCAGCCCACGCTGTCCACGAGCAGGCCCGACAGCGACGGGCCCACGGCCGGCGCGAAGCCGATGATGAGGCCGATAATGCCCATGGCCGTGCCGCGCTTCTCGCGGGGGAACACGAGCAGGATCACCGTGAACACCATGGGCATGACCGCGCCCGTACAGGCCGCCTGAAGAATGCGGCCGAGCAAAAGCACCCAGAAGTTCGGGGCCAGCGCCGCCGCCAGGCTGCCCGCGGTGAACACCGAGAGGGCCGAGATGAACAGCTGCCGCGTGGTGAAGCGTCCCACCAAATAGGCCGACAGCGGAATGATCACCGCCTCCACCAGGGCGTACACCGAGGTGAGCCACTGGGCCGTCGTGGCATCCACGTGCAGATCGGCCATAATCGCCGGCAACGCCGGCGACAACATGGTCAAGTTCAGCACCGCCAGAAGCGTGCCCGTCAAAAGCACGCCCACCATCACCAATTCTTTTCGTCCCACACCCAATGCCATACGCGTCTACCTCTTTCTCAGAACTCTCGCGGTCAAAAAAGCGAATGTTCCGATGCTACAGGTTTTGCGCGCGGAATGTAATAACCGCAATCGGCGAGCGGGAAACTGTCTTCGACCAAAAGAAAGAGGCCACTCGACAAGCGGCCTTAAATTATAGAGCCAACAACTCCCCGGTTCGCCCAAGGAAGTCAGCGAGGTTTCGACCGGTGCCTGGAATTGTGCTGAAGAGCGGCCGAGCGGCCTTTGCGCCGCGAGGGAAAGCTCTGAAGCGCAAGGCCAGGTGCCGGTCGGAACCGCAGCGTCGGCTCGTCCGCCGGGGCGTCAGCACCGGCGGAACGATTACGCCATGGTCTTCACCGCTCCCTTGTCGCAGCGGTTGCCCCAGCTGTCGATGACGTCCTTGTCGCGGTAGACGCAGATGATCTCGCAGTGGTTGGCGCACTTGTTGCACTCCACCTCCCGCGTCTTGAAGTCGAAGTCCAGCATGGCCTCGAAGTCGAAGGCGCCGCCGGCGAAGGGCCCCGCCTCGGCCCCGGTGATGGGGCCCGCATCAGCTGCCAGAAGCGCCACGCCGAAGGCGCCCATGAGGTGCCCGTCGGGATCTACCACCACGGGCATGCCCAGCTGCTCCTCGAAGGCGTGCACCACGCCGGCGTTCTTCGATACACCGCCCTGGAATACTACGGGCGCGGCGATCTTCTTGCCCTTGCCCACATTGTTCAGGTAGTTGCTGGCCACAGCGTTGCACAGGCCGGCGATAATGTCCTCGCGGGCGTAGCCCACCTGAATCTTGTGCACCAGATCGCTCTCGGCGAACACGGTGCAGCGGGCGGCGATGTTCGCCGGCTTCTTCGAGGTCAGGGCCACCTCGCCGAACTCCTCCACCTCTACGCCCAGGCGGTGGGCCTGACTCGACAGAAACGAGCCGGTGCCCGCGGCGCACAAGGTGTTCATGGCGTAGTCCACGGCAATGCCGTCCGACACGCAGATGATCTTCGAGTCCTGGCCGCCGATCTCCAGAATGGTGCGCACGTCCGGATGCAGAAACGTCGTGCCCACGGCATGGGCCGTGATCTCGTTCTTGACGACGCTGGCCCCCAGCATGGCGCCCACCAGGCGGCGGGCCGATCCGGTCGTGCCGGCGCCCACGATCTCCACGGGCTCGTCGCCCTCGGCCAGCTGGCTCTCCAGCTCGCGCACCACGTTCTTCGACGCTTGGGAGGGATTGCCCTCGGTCCACAGGTAGGACCGCGCGATGATGCGGCGGTTCTCGTCGATCACGACGCCCTTGGTGGAAATGGATCCGATATCGATACCCAGGTAGGCCTTGGTCATTTTCTCTTCTCCTTCTTCATGGCGAGCATGTCGTAGAACGCCTCGAGGCGCGTGTCCAGACCGGTATCCGAGGTCTGGGAGTCATAGGTCAGGTACAGGATGGGCACACCGAAGTCCTCGCTCACCTTCTGCAGCACCGGTATGCAGTCGATCTCGGGGGTGCAGCCCGCCGACTTCGCGTGGATGATGCCGTCGAAGCCCTCGGCGGCGTACTTCTTGGCCGCGGCCACGGTTAAGGTGGAGGTGGGGCCCATATCGTAGGTGACGTAATCCCGCACGCCCACGCGCAGGTTCGGCTCGTTGTAGCGCAGGTAGCGGTTGGTGAAGTTCAGCATGCGGTGCACTTCCACGCCCATGGCCAGCAGCTTGTGGTCCAGCCCCAAATTGCTGCGCTCGTCGATGGCCGTGAACATCTCCCCCACGATGCCGATGCGGATGGGATCGGCCGGCTTGTCCAGGGGAATGGCCCGCATGGCGTCCATGGCATCGCGGTAGGCCTGGGCGATGTCGCGCTCGTCTACGCAGGCCCGCATCGCATCCATGGCGCGCATCCAGGCAGCCTCGAAGGCCCCCCGCTCCCGCTCGAAGCCGGCATTGACCAGATAGAAGTCGCGCAGGCCGTCCAGGTGGGCGATCATGCGCGCCAAAGCCTTCATCTGCACCACGCCGTGGGGAATGTCCACATCGGGGTTCACCGTCTTCAGCACTTCCTTGGCCCAGCCGATATAGCCCTTCTCGATGCCATGGGCGAAGTTCAGCATAATGAAGTCGTAGCCCATGTCCCGCAGGATGGAATCTTGCAGCTCGCCGTAATAGCCCAGCCGGCACGGGCCGCCGAACTGGATGAGGATATCGGCCCCCAGATCCAGCGCCTCGGCGAAGTCGCCCAGAATATGCTTGAAGGGAGTGCACACGTAGTCGCTGGAATTCTGCACGCCCACCTCGTTGGCGGCGCGGGTGGCCTCGGGCAGGGGCAGGTAATCCACATCGAGCACCTGCTCGCAGAAGAACTTGAAGGCCGGGTCGTAGTAGCAGTAGCGGAAAAACGCCGCCTTGGTGTACTTGTGGTGCTTGGCCTTGTGGCGGGCGCGCTTGGCCGCCTTGCGGTCGGCATGCAGACTGGGCGGCCGGCGCCGCTCCAGCTCCACCGTCACCTTCGAGCGCACCTGCTCGATCATCGTCTGGGGCCTAGCCATGAACGTAGCCTCCCTTCTGCTGGAAGCGCAGGATGTCCACGAAGCTCTCCACGCGGGTCTCCACGCCGGCGGTGCCCGACTGGGCATCGATCATCAGGTTCAAGATGGGCGTGCCCTGGATGCAGCGCATGATGGCGTCGTCGGTCATGGAGTCGGGGCCGCAGGGAAACGCGCTGATGAGCACGATGCCGTCGATATGATCCTCCAACATGAGGATGGCCCCGATAAGCTCGCGGTTGATAAGCCACGGCATGGTATCGGAGAACTCGAAGCTCTTCTTGTAGGCCTTGTCGTGGTCCACCCCGTCGGCGTAGACCACGCAGGCACCCATGGCCTCAAGGCCGTCCACCACCGCCCCCGACAGGTACGGGTCATGGGTAATGTAGGGATGGGCCACCACGAGGATGCCGAGGGGCGCCTCGCCATCGCCGCCGGCTTCGGGCCGGGCCGCGGCGCGGCGGCGCTCGTCCAGGACGCGCATGAGCCGCACCTGGGCGTCGGCGAGAGCCTTATCGTGGGCCTCCTGGGCATCCCAGGCCGCCTTGAAGGCGCGACGGGCGTCGCGGGGCGAGACCCCCATGCGGGCCGCCATCTCCTCGAAGGCCCGGCGCACCTCGCGCGCCTTCCGCGCATTGCGCACCTCGCAGGAAATCACCCGCAGATGCTGGTCGCGGAAGGTGCTGCGCACCATATCGGTAACGGACTGGAACTTCGTGCAGAAGCCGGTGCGGTGCTCGCCCGTGGGATAGCTCGGCACGAACACAGCGTCGCAGCGGCCCTCCAGGCTGGCCACATGCCCGATGAACACCTTCGATGCCAGACAGCACTCGTCCACCGACAGATGCTCGCCCTCATCGGCGATGGCCTTGTCCGTGGCATCGCTCACCACCACGGTGCGGCCAATGCCCTCGAAGAACGTCGTCCACAGCGCACCGAAGCGGTAGTACAGCAGCGCCCGCGGAATGCCCACCACCTGCACGTCGGCCCAATCGGTCACTTGGGGCACAGATACCTCCTCATAGGTGAAGCGCCGCAGGGCGCGGCGCAGATTCAGTCAGCTCTTTATCTTAGCACAGGCGCGTCCCGCGGCCCCCACATCCTACAGGCAGCACAGAAACGGCTGGCAGAGGGTGGGGCCGCACACGGCGCAGCAGCACAGCGCCGACGGGTCGCAGCCGGCCGAGAAGCCCCGTCGCTCGCTTTCCTGCTGATAGGCCCGGGCTCGCGCGCCGATAACGGCCTCGGCCTGGCGGTAGTCGCCGTTGGTGGGATCGGCCTTGCGGGCGGCGCGAATCTGGTCCACCGCCGCCACGGCGTTGCCGGCCCCGTAGTTCGCCAGGGCCGCCAGGTAGTACCACCGGCCGGTGCGCTCGGCCAGGGGCAGGGCCGCCAGCACCGAGAGGGCCGCCTTGTAGTTGGCCGCGTCGATGAACAGCACCGCCTGGCGCAGCTCGGCGGAATCGGAGGCCGACACCTCGGGCCGCGGGATGGAGCTCGCCCGGGCCCAGCTGTTGAAGATGTCGTCCCAATCCACTTCCACCCACTGGTACTGGTAGCCGCCCGGACCGGTGCCCGCACCGCCCGCGCCGCCGGCGAAGGGGTTGCCGCCCGCGCCTCCCGGGCCGCCCCAGCCATAACCGGGATTGTAGGGGGCGCTGTAGCGGCGCCGCGCGTCCTCGCGGGCGTACTTCTCCGGATTCACGATGCGGTCGTAGGCCTCGTTGATCTTCTTCAGGCGCTCCTCGGCCTGCGGATCGTCCGGGTTCAGATCGGGATGGTTCTCCCGCGCCTTCTTGCGATAGGCCTTCTTTATCTCGTCGGCCGAGGCGTCGCGGGAAACGCCCAGGACCGCATAGGGGTCGTCGATCACAGGTCAGCTCCTAGGACGAGCGGTGGGCAATGTCGGGATTGATGCTCATAGACTCGAAGCGGTGCTCCATCCACTGGTTGTCGAAGTGGTCGGCGCAGAACTCCTCCAGGGCGTTCTCCGGCGCCGCCCCGGCCAGGCGGGTGTACCAGCAATCGAGGGCCACCAGGGTCATGACCCCGTTGAAGATCATGAGCGCGGCGCACACGGCCGTGATGGAGTAGCGCCAGCGCCAGGGAATGAGGTTCACCGTGTGCAGCAGGGCCGGCAGGGCCAACTTCACCCACACCACGCCGAGCGCGCCCCACATGCACATGAACATGAAGTTGGTGCGCCCGTTGATATTGAGGAAGGTACCGGTGTAATCCCAGGCCACCGCCCCGAAGGCGTATTCCATGAACCAGCTGACGAAGTACTCAAAGGCCCCGCCGATAAGCGCGCTCACCAGAAACACCACGGGAATGGGGGCGTTGTGGAAGCGATTCAGGGCCAAGGTCATGAGCAGGGCGCCGAAGCCGTAGATGGGCGAGAAGGGCCCCCACAGAAGCCCGGCACGGTCTTCGTAGTGGCCGAAGTCCACCACGAGCACGTGGTAGATGGACTCGATCACCACACCGGCCACGGAGGCAATGACGAAGATCCAGAACAGGTTGAAGAAATCCAGCTCGATGAAGCCAGCCCCCGACTTGTCCAGGCCGAGGGTGCCCTCCTCCATTTCCTCGCGGGTCTCCATGAGGCGCAGCCGCCGCTGCAGCTCGCGCTCGTCGGACAGGGAGGGGTCCACGAACACATGAGCCGCCACCAGGATGAGCGCCATGACCCCGATAAACCACAGGCTCTCGTTCACGCCGTACAGCATAAGGTCGCAGGCGAACGCCACGACAAGGGCGATGGCCATGGCCTCGGCGATGAGCCGCGCCCGACGCCGGCGCCCGCGCAGCAGGCCCACCCCCAGCACCACGGCGGCCACTACGGTGAAGGCCAGGGCGACCACGAGCACCACCCATAAGACGACAGTGAGCACTGAGTTATCGAGGCCGCCGCCGTCCACGAGGGCCTTGCCCGTGGCGAAGAGCACCACAAGCGTCGAGGGGGCCGATACCAGGCCGCCCACGATCAGCAGCACGCCGAACACCTTCAGGCCCAAAGGCGTGCGCGCCCGACCGCTCCCAATGCCGGGGTCGGGCTGCAAGGGGGTTTGTTGAAGAAGCGCGGAATCCATGGCGCTATGGTATCATGACCCCCGAATTCAGGCCCCAAGCCCACAACATGCCCGCAAGATGCCACCAATTTGACATTCGGCCGATCCGATGGACAGACAGCTCGGGGCCGCCCTCCACCCCCGAAAGAAGGGAGCCCGCCGGTGACCACAGAGCCGAAGGATACCGCCGTCTGGTATCTCCGCATGTTCTCCTACTTGCTTATCCTCTGCGGCCTGTTCGGCCTCGCCACCGGCGCCGTCGTGCTCTACCAGGCCATCGCCGATGGCGGCATCGACGGGGTCGTCCTTCCCCTCGGCTCCGTTGCGCTGGGGCTCGCCCTCATAGCGGCCAACGCCATCACGCTCGCTGCCGGCCTGCTCGGCCGTGCGACCTCCCGCAACCCGCGCCGCGCGCCCGCGCTCTTCACCATGGCCCTGGCCGGTATTGCGGCCACGCTGTTGGGACTCGGCCTCTGCTCGGCCACCGGAGCCGGCATGCCTACCTCGCTGCTCTTCAACGGCCTCATCATGATTATCAGCGCCGTTATCGCCCATAATCTGCGCAACGGCGCGGAATAAGCGGCAAAACCTAGCCTTTCGCCCCCTCCATCGGGTACAATGCGTCAATAAGGCCGCGAGGGGTTGCGGCCCGTCATCCAGGAGGATTCATGACTGACCACGATTCGCAGAAGGCCGCGCGCGAAGCTGCCGCCGCTTTCATCCAGAGCGCTGCGGAAGCCGCACCCGAGAGTGCCGGCACTGCGGCTGCAACCGATACCGTATCGGCTCCTGAGGCCGCCTCAGCTGACGTGAGCCGCGATGCCGCGGCAGTCCCGGGAGACGACCGCTCCGAGAACGTCCCCGCAGCTTCCCCCGCCGCCGTAGCTACCGACGGCGGCGAGCCGGTCACCGCCCCGGCCGCTAGCCAGAGCGCTCCCAGCGCCGGCGAGGCTTCCGCGGCCACGGCGAGCAGCCCTGCCCCCGCAATCCCGATCGCACCCGAGCCGCCCCTACCCCTGGCATCCCCCGCCGTAGCCTACGGCACCGTGGATGCGGCAAAGGCCCAGGGGGGCAAACGAGGCGGTGGCGCCCTGGCTGTGGTCATCACCCTGGCCATTATCGCCCTCGTTGCCACCGGCGTCGTGGCTTATCTGTTCACCTCCGGCTTCTTCGCCCAGGAAGCGCCAGCGCAGACCCAGCGCGTCGTCCTGGCCGACAACCGCGTCGAGGCCGCCTTCAACGAGCTGGCCCTGGAGATGCCGGACATCTCCCGCTTTGCCTACGTATCCCAAGATTCCCTCATCGGCCCGAAGTTCAGCGATATCGCCATCGGCGAGCCGGTCAACCTTGGCGTGAGCGGCCAGGCCGTCGTGCAGTGCACCGCCACCGCCACGGCCACCTACAAGAACAAGGGCGTGGAGATCACCATGCCCGTCACCCTGCCCTTCGAATACTCCGAGACGAGCGAGACCTGGATCCCCGGGGAAGCCACCTGCGGCGAGCAGACGGCCACGCCCCTCACCCCCGCGGCCGCCGGCGACATCATGGACAACCTGAGCGCCATCCTGGCCGCCCACGACGCCACCTACAGCGAGGCCATGGCCGGGGCCTCCGTGGTGAAGACCTCCACCGACCTCACCACCGACGGAGGCCCGCTCACCGTAACCCTCTCGAAGCAGGCGCAAACCCAGGTCGACGGGAAGACAGTCAACGAGCAGCGCACATCCGTGGTCACGCTGAACGTGTCCTGGTCCAACAACGAGGGCTGGCACGTGAGCGTCCACAACGCGGGCCAGATCGACTATGACACGGAGCAGCCCGCCGACAGCGAGAACGAGGACGACAAGGACAAGGACGAGAACGATCCCGCAGCCGGCAACAACCCTGCCTCGGTGGACGCGCGGGCCAATACCGCCCCCGACAAGCTCGGCGAGGTGTATTACGGCGACAGCGTGTCGCTGTCCGGCACCCTGCGAGCTCTGGGCTCCTCGAGCGCTCTGGCCCAGAGCAACGGCCACAGCAACGGCAGCCTCAGTGCCGATGCCGATGGCCGCGTGCAGCTCGTTCTGGAGCTCGCCCGTCCTCTCGAGCTGAGCATCAACGGCACCGCCTACCGCCTCTCCTATGTGGCCGTGGCCGTGGCCGGCCTCGACGACAACGGTCAGGGCCTCGTCGGGCGCAGCGCCGATGTGCAGGGCCCCCTCGAGGAGTCCTTCGCCACCAGCTGGTCTCCCATCGGCATCAAGGCCCTGGAGATCCACGTCGAATAGAGGCGAGCGCTCCCAGCGGGTCCCCCACCGGACCCGAGTCCCTTCCGCTCCAAAAAAACGGACCCGCTCTGGCAGCGGGTCCGTTCTCATATATGTGCAGTTACCCTGAAGCGGTGGTGCTGAGCGAGTGCATGCGCTCTCACCCTCCCAGGGCCGCATCCGCGCCGTCAGTGCCACCGGGGGCCGGGGCGCAGCGCCCTTCCCTACTGAAGGGGCGTACCGGGATTCTGGGGATAGCCGGGGTTCGGCTGCACCGGGGCCGCCGGCATGGCGAGGGCGGTCCACTCCGGCGCGTAGCGGGCCACCCAATGGCCGAGGCCGCGCACGGTGATGGCGTTGGCTGCCGTCTCCACGATCATGCCCGCAACATAGACGAGCAGCACCGCGAAGAGCGTCGGACCGGCAATGAGCCCCACAATGGAGAACACGTCGGCCGCCGAGACCGAGCTGGCGTAGGACGAGGCCATGATGGAGGGCATCGCGCCGCCCAGGCCGAGCATCAGCGCGAGGGTGACGAAAATGCCGCCCACCACGCTGACAATGGCGGTGGCGACAATACCCGGCACCAAGGTCACCAGCAGCAGCTGCCCCACGTTGCGGCGCGCCACCTGCCAGATGTCCTTCACGTTGAAGCCGTCGCCGAGGGTGTAGCCCATGATCATACGCATCTCCATGAGGGAGATGGCCACGCTGCCGGCCAGCGCCAGCGCCATATAGGCGATCCACCCCAACACCGGCACGAAGCCGAGAATCATGCCGGCCACGCCGACGACGAGCCCCACGACCAGGCCGATCACGAAGGCGTAGAAGCCGAACTCGAAGTTCTTGCCGGTCACGTACTTGGCCGGCATGGGGGTCTTGCCGCCGAAGGGCACCTCGCGCGACCAGTGCAGCAGGTAGCCCAGCACCACGAAGTTCAGGATGGGCACGCACATGATGAGGCCGAGCACCAGCAGCTTGCCGATGTAGCCCGGAGTCGCCTTGATGTCGGCCCAAGCGGCTCCGATGCAACCCTGGGCGTACACCGGAGCAGGGGTCGGCGCCGTCGGGGGCACCGTGTAGTTCGTCTGATCCATAGGGGGATCCTTTCTCTCGAGCGGGTCTTGAGGGCCCGCATGGCTCGCGCAGCGAGTCAGCTCGTTTCGCGCGGGAATGCCGACGGCCGTCCGCGCCCCGGCGCCAGACGGCTGACCAGTTGCGGCATCATTGTGACAGGCCCGGCTTACTGACGGTAAATCAGTAGGGAAATCGTCATCTTATCCCCAATCCTGAAGAAATTATTCAGAAGAGCCCCGAGCCCTACAGCTCGCGCTTCTCCACCACGGTGAAGCTCGGCAGCGTATGGCGCTTCACCACGCGGTAGCACAGGATGGCCGTGACGGGCATGCCCAGGCACAGCAGGGCGCCCACTTTGAAAGAGGCCATGGTGCCGAACAGGTCAATGAGGGCCCCGGCCATGGTGGGCCCGAAGGCGGCCCCGCAGGTGTAGCCGGCATTCAGCCAGGTGATGGCCTCGGTGAGCCGCGCATCGGGCACCGCCCGCTCGCATACGCCATTGGCTATGATGAGCAGGGGCGAGTAGGTGGCCGCCCCCAACAGCGCCACCACCATGAGGCTCGGGGCCGAATCGATGAGGAACATGGTGCCGAAGGCGAGCCCCATGAGCGTAGCGGACACCACGAGCTGCTTGGGCAGCGGCGCCCGCAGGCGCACCATGCCGAAGAGGAATCCCACCACCATGGACACGGCCCCGGAGGCCATGAGCACCGCGCCGGCGAAGTCGGGGCTGTGCAGGTCTTCCGACAGCGACACCGTGGCCGTGTCGAACAGGCCGAGGAAGGCCCCGGCGAAGGCGTACAGCACGAACAGCACCCGTACCGCCGCCGAGGTGGAAAGCAGGCTCTTGCGGGGAACGCCGCCGCGGGCTGCCTCCGCGCTGTCCCCCGTCACCGCGGCCACGGCCTCCTCGGCGGCTTCTGCCGTCCCCGCGTCCGACCAACCGGGCACCGGCTCGGTGGATTTCGACGCGCACAGGAGCACCACGCCCACGGCGAAGGCCACGCCGCCGGCTATCATGCCCGCCGTCGGCACGAGGGCCGCCGCTAGGGCAATGGAGATGGAGGGGCTGAAGATGAACGCCATGTCGTCGAGCACGCTCTCGTAGGAGAACATCGTGCGCAGATCGGGGGCGGCATCCCCCAGGCGCCCCGAGCGGATGAGGTAGGTCCAGCGGGCGCGGGCCATGGCCTGGGGGCTCGGGTAGAATCCCACGAGGAGAGCGCCCACGAACAGGGGCCACACTGGACCGTGCAGCGCCACGTTCCCCACGAGAATGACGAGACCGGCGAGGGATATGAGGGCCGCCTTGGGCACCACGGCGGATTGGCCCCGCTCGTCAATGAGCTTGGACACCCGCGGCGTCACCACGAAGATAGACAGGGCGATGAGCGACGAGGACAGCCCCGCCGTGAGAAACGAGTAGCCCGACAGGGTAATCATGGTCACGGTGCCGATGTTCATCATAGCGCCGAAGAAGCGCATGAGCAGGCAGGCGATGTCGAAGCCATAGGCCGACCGCACCTGCAGGATCTTCTTGTACACGCCCGGGCTCACGGCCGCCACGCTGGTCACCTCGTCTTCTCTCCCCTCCAAGACACGCCCGACCAACCAGCCGAGCGCACGGCCCCTAGAGTAGCACGGTCGCGGCGGCGAAGAAAGGGAGAAACCGCCAAGAAGATCGCGGTTCCGTTGGCGGCGCCTCCAAAGGCCAGGGGGCAATCGCCCCGGCACGCCCCTCGAAGAGCTGCGCTCCGGGCGGGTACACTTTCCAACCCGGACGTGACCCCGACTACCACCGCGTTTCGGAAACCCCTCGGCTAAGTTGTAGTACCATGGCCCCTGAACGTTTCCACTGAACGAGCACGACAGCAAGGAGCCCTAAGCCCATGTACGACGGAATGCAGAACCCCGGCCGCAACGACGAGTGCTGGTGCGGCAGCGGCAAGAAGTACAAGAAGTGCCACCTCGATTTCGACGAGCGCCTGGAAAGGCTCTTTGAGGCCGGCGAGGACGTGCCGAGCCGCGACCTGCTGAAGACCGCCGCCGATATCGAGGGCGTGAAGCGGTCGGCCGCCGTGAACGTGGGGGTGCTCGACTACGTGGCCGAGCGCATCGGGCCCGGCGTGACCACCGAGCAGATCGACCAGTGGGTGCACGACTACACCGTCGAGCACGGCGCCATCCCCGCGCCGCTCAACTACGAGGGCTTCCCCAAGAGCGTGTGCACGTCCGTCAACGAAGTGGTGTGCCACGGCATCCCCTCCCCCGACGAGCCCCTCGCCGAGGGCGATATCGTGAACGTGGACTGCTCCACCATCTTAGACGGCTACTTCTCCGACTCCTCCCGCATGTTCTGCATCGGCGAGGTGAGCCCCGAAGCAGCCGATCTGGTGCGCGTCACGAAGGAGGCCGTGGAAGCGGGCCTTGCAGCCGTGAAGCCCTGGGGGCATTTGGGCGATGTGGGCGCCGCGGTGAACGAGTACGCGAAGGCCCACGGCTACACGGTGGTGCGCGAGTTCGGCGGCCACGGCATCGGCCTGGAATTCCACGAGGACCCCTTCGTCAGCTTCGTCACCGAGCCGGGGACCGGCCCCATCATGGTGCCGGGCATGATGTTCACCATCGAGCCCATGATCAATGCCGGCGCCCAGGAGATCGACATGACCGACCCCAACGGCTGGACCGTGCGCACGGCCGACCACTCGCTCACAGCCCAGTGGGAAGCGCAGATCGTCATCACCGAGGACGGATACGAGCTGCTCAGCTGGTAGCCGTCCGCACCGGGAGGGGAGGGGCCCCTTCGCAGCCGACTTCGCGCTGATCCCCTTCCGAACGCGATCACGGCAATAGCGAAGATGACGCACGCATCTCGGTACTATCCCGAAATCGTTGATGCTGGCGTGGAAGCTATTGCCCGACCATCGCGTTCTCCAGGGGGCGCTCAGACGTCCGCGAACGGGCCCCTCCCCTCCCGGTGCTGCTCCGTCATTGGTCTGACCTGGGGTTGGCAACCGCAGGGCGCTTGAAAATGATGCCGCAGGTTGGTGGATTCGGCCGGCCGGCTACCGTAGAGTGGAATGCGTCGACACCGCCTGACCGATCGCATATTCACCCCGAGAGGACCCGCTATGAGCTTCCGAGACAACCTGCAGTATCTGCGCGCCACCCACGCCATGACCCAAGAGCAGCTGGCCATGATGGTGGGCGTCAGCCGCCAGTCCGTGACCAAGTGGGAGGCCGAGCGCGCCTACCCCGAGATGGACAAGCTGCTGAAGCTCTGCCAGATATTCGACTGTACTCTGGACGATCTCGTGCAGGGCGACCTGACGGCCGCCGCGCCCACCCCGCTGGCCCAGGCCACCGCGGCCGTTATGCGCGAGAGTGCCGGCGGGCCGGCCCAGGACGTGTGCGGCTACGACGAGCACATGCGCGCCTTCGCCACGAAAATCGCCACGGGCGTCTTCGCCATCCTCATCGGTGTGTCGCTGCTCATCTTCACGGGCACCGCCGCCGAGCGCTTCGATCCGAGCCTGGAGGAGCTCGGGCTCATTCCTCTGTTCGCCGGCATCGGCATCGGCGCCGCCCTCATCCTCACGGCCTCGTTCCAGCATACGGAGTTCCAGCGCAGCCACCCCTACATCCAGGACTTCTACACCGCCGACGACCGCCGCACCACCCAGCGCTCCTTCGTGATCGGCCTCTCGGCCGGGCTCTTCCTCATCTTCGTCGGCATCGTGGGGGCCACCCTTGCCGATGGTCGCGGGGAATTCGTCGAAGGCATCGCGAGCGGCTTCATGATCGCCCTCATCGCAGCCGCAGTGTGGATCATCGTGCGGGCGAGCATGCTGCTTGCACGCCTGAACGTCGCCAACTACAACGACGCCCGCGAGCAAGCCCTGGCCGAGGGCGATATGTGGAAGTACGTGCGCGAGACCAGCGCGGCCCAGCTGCGCGGCCTGTACACCGACGAGCAGATCTGCGAGATCCTGGGCATCGCGCACGCCTCCGACGCTGAAATCAATCGGGCCCGGGCGCGCCTGGAACGTCGTCATCGCAAGAGCCAGCTGTCCGGGGGTCTGTGCGGCATCATCATGATCCTGACCACCATCGCAGGCCTGGTCCTGCTGCTCGTGCCCCAGTGGCACACCCCCTACTTCTGGATGGCCTGGGTCATCGGCGGTCTTTTGTGCGGCGTGGCCAGCATCTTCGTGTCCACCTTCATTAAGGACGATCCCGCGCAGTAGAAGACGGCGCACCAGATCGGGGCCCCTTGGGGCCCCGGGCGCACCAGAGCCATTCGCCGCAGGCATTCCCGCCGTTGGAGCGCTTCTTGCGAAACGGTGGCGGGAGTCTTACGGTCGCCATACGGCTGAGCGGGCCGCTCCCCTTCTGGAGCGGCCCGCTCTTATGCTGACAGTTGTCTTCCTGTCACCTTTCCGAGAGGAGTTTCCCATGAACGATCCCACCCCGCGCACGCCTGCGGGCGATGCCGGCTACACCGCTGAGGGCCGCGAGCTCGAGCGCGATTCCCTTGCCCCCACCTATCCCATCGAAGGAGCCGAGAACGCCGCCGGGGCCGATGAGGTCATCGTCACCGAGACTGTCACGGTCGCCGATGAGGGGCCCGACACCATCGACGGCGTCGAGATGGCCGCAGCGGGCGACACCAGCGAGATGCTCGGCGAGGTCCTGCAATCCCAGGAGCTGAACCCCGACGAGCCCGCCGTCACCAACGAGCCCGTGCCCCTGGAGGGCACGGCCCCCGCTGTTCCCGCCGCCGCTCCCGCGCTCGATGCTGACGCGGGCCACGTCGTGGAGGGCCGGGCCATGGAGCGCGAGAATCTTGCCCAGTCCTATCCCGACCAGCCCGTCGCCATCCCCGTTGTTCCCAGGGCCGTCGCCGACCACCAGGCGGCTTACCAGGCGACCTATGGCGCCCCCAGCGCACCGCAGCAGCCGACTCCCGCACCGCACCAACCGGAACCGGGCAACGCCGGCGCCTACAACCCCCAGGCCGCCGTCCAGGCCGCGGCCCTCAAAAAGCAGCCCGCCAGCCTCGATCCCGAGCGTGTATTCCTCATCGGCGGCATCGTCGTCGGTTGCATCGTCATCGTGTTCGGCCTCTGCATGCTCGCTTTCTACACGCCCGCCGAGGTAAGCGAGTTCTTCGACGGCTACCGCATGAACGGCAGCCAGGCCTTTTCCGGCACGGGAGCCACAGCCCAGCAGATCCTGAAGGCCGGCTTCTCCATGCTGCTCATCGCCATCGGTGCCACCGACGTCTGCGCTTTCGGCGCCAAGCTCGCCCGCAGCCGCAAGCACGCCCACCGCACCCAGAAGTAGGCACCGCCCCGATTCTCTCCCTTAAACGCCCAGCGCCCTCCCGCCATCAGGCCGGAGGGCGCTGCGATTGTCCCGTGAAATGCTGCGAATGCTACGGCTCCCGCGCGAGCACCTGAAACCGATGAACAGTAGGGGTCGGCGAAACGTCCCCGTCCTCGTTCACCGAGCGCACCCGCATGGCGTAGTCGCCCTCCGCCGGCGGCACCCACTCGAACTGCCACCACACCCAGCGCACCGCATCGGTGCCGGCGGTCTCGTGCCGGGTCCAGGAAACGCCTTCGTCCAGAGAAAACTCCACAGCGACGATGCGCTTGTCGTAATCGTCGGCCCATCCCTCGAAGAGCATCGGCTCTCCCACCGAGCCCACGAACGGCGCCTTGCAGGAAACATTCGGGCGGTTCGTGTAGTCGTGGCCGTCATCGGTGAAGTCGGGCAGAGCCGGCGGCTCGTCTTCCCGGGTGAAATCGATGGCAGCGATATCGCGCACGAAGTACTTGGCCGGAAAACCCGGTATCCACAGCTGATTGGCGCAGCCCATGACCGAGGCAATATCCTCGCCATTCACCTTGTCAGCGATGATGGCCCCACGCTCAATGAGGAAATCAAGGGGGAATGACACTTTCATGCCGTCCGACGCCGTAAAAGTGACGGTGTTGCATTCCATGGCAATCCTTTCCCTCAGCAGCCCCGTGACTCGTTTCTCCCCGACTCCATACGGGAACGGGAGCCATTCTATCAGTTAATCGCCGAGACCCCTTCAGTTTACCTCGGTTGAAAAGTAACAGAGAAAGCTTTTGTTTTGCATTTTTTGTGGGGGTTGCTATAATAGTCGGCGACTTACGAGGAAGCTCACCAGCTTCGCATAGATGAGGGTTCTGTTTTTGGAGGGGACAGAACCCTTTGTCTTTTCTGGACTACCTGACAGCTTCCGATCTTTCGTGCAGGGGGCGCCCCGATCACACCGCGGGCCCAATGGCGAAGGCAGCCCCGCGGCCCCGCCGTCCAGCCGCTCTTCACTCACCAAAGCTACAGGCAATCACAGCTTCCGGCCACCAGAAACCTTGAGGAGCCTGCACTCAGATTCCCCCGAAGTTCCCCGTATGGGCGGCATGTTTTCAACTTCTTGAAAACATGCCGCCCATCACCTACATATTGTGGTATCATTCCCATTCGCTAACTAGATATGGTGAACTTGGGAACGTCCGCATAGTCGGAACCCCACGAGATGCAAGGAGCAACAGCCATGGAGAACAAGATGATCGACGGCGTGAAGGTGTCTGTGAACTATGCTCAGGCCAACGACGCCCCCGTGTCCGATGAGGAGATTCAGGCCTACATCAAGCGCGCCCATGAGAAGTACCCCCACGGCCAGCTGGAGTCTCTCACCCTGGATGTGGATGGCGAGGACGTGGGCATCCACTACGGCCTGGCTCCCGTGAAGTTCGACCGCATCCGCCGTATCACCGGCTACCTGGTGGGCACGCTGGACCGTTTCAACGACGCCAAGCGCTCCGAGGAGCACGACCGCGTGAAGCACGAGGTTCCCAGCTGCTGCCGCTAACCCGACGAGGGACAGCCCCCGCTGCTGCACGCGCTTGTCGCTGCCACAGCCGCCTCGCCGCTGCCCCATCGCCCGAGCCCCGCTCATGCAGAAGGCCGCTGCCCGTCCGGGTCAGCGGCCTTCTTCTTGCTGGTCTATCGGCTTCGGTTGCTTGGGCGCCCTACAGGGGCAGACGCCCCTCCAGGGCGCGGCCGAGGGTCACCTCGTCGGCGAATTCCAAGTCGCCGCCCACGGGCAGACCGCTGGCGGGCCGGGTCACCTTCACGCCCAAAGGCTTGATGAGCCGGGCCAGGTAGGCGGCCGTGGTCTCGCCCTCGATGTTGGGGTTCATGGCCAGCAGCACCTCGTCCACCTCCTCGCGGCCCAGACGGGCCATGAGGTCGGCGATGCGCAGCTGATCGGGGCCGATGCCCTCCATGGGGGCCAGCACGCCGCCGAGCACGTGGTAGACGCCGCTGAACACGGCGGTGCGCTCGATGGGCGGAATATCGCGCGGCTCGCTCACCACGCAGATGACCGAGCCGTCGCGCTTCGGGCTCGCGCAGATCTCGCACAGGTCGCCCTCGGCGTAGTTGAAGCAGCGCGTGCAGAAGTGCACGCCGGCCTTCACCTCGCGAATGGCATCGGCCAGGCGCAGGGCCTCGGACGCATCGGTGTTCAGGATCCAGTAGGCCATGCGCTGAGCCGACTTCGGGCCCACGCCGGGAAGCCGCTCCAGCTCGTCGAGGAGCTTCTGTATGGAAGGTGCCGCCTGCACGAATGTCGCCTCAGATCGCGCCGATTACATCAGGCCGGGAATCTTCATGCCGCCCATGATGGCGTTCATGCGGCTGTTGGCCGCCTCGGAAGCGGAGCGCAGGGCCTCGTTCACCGCGGCCACCACCATGTCCTGGAGCATCTCCACATCCTCCGGATCCACCGCCGCCGGATCGATGACGATATCGGTGACCGTCATATCGCCCGTGGCCGTGGCCTTCACCATGCCGCCGCCGGCGGAGGCCTCGAAGGTCATGGCGGCGATCTCCTCCTGGGCGAGGGCGGCGTCGCGCTGCATCTTCTGGGCCTGCCTCATCATCTTCTTCATATCCATGGGGTGCACTCCTTGGTATCTCGGGAAATGAGTGGGACTATTGTAGGCCATCGGGCCCTAGGACACGGGCTCGAAGGTCACGCCGTCACCGAATCCGAAGGCCAGCGAGGCGTTCAGGTCGGTGTCGTCGGGCTCGGAAACGGGGTTCGGCGAGGGCCCCGACACCGTGTCGGGCTCGGGCGGCAGTCCCGTCGAGGGCGCCATGGCCGGCGCGGCCTGGGGCTCTGGCGGCTGGGGCGCCGCCGCGGCCCCGGCGGCGGGCTGGGGCGCCGAGGCCGCGGGCCGCGCCGGAGCGCTCTCCCAGGGCGGCACCTCGCCCAGAGGGGCGTCCCCGTCGTCATAGGGCACGTAGTCGTCGTAAGGGGGCCGATCATCATCGGGAGCGGGCACCGGGGCGGCGCTCGGAGCCGGAGCGGCCGGAGACGGCGCCGACCCAGCGCCCGGGGCGGGAGCCGAGGCGGCGCTCGGTCCAGCAGCCGGCCCGGCAATCACCGGGGCAGCGACCGGGACGGCCGCGCCAGCCGCCGGGATGCTCGCCGCCGCCCGTGCCGCCGCAGCAGCCACGGGGTTCGGCGTCGCGATGCCGCCGGCCGCGGGAGCCGAGGCGGCCGCCGGAGCCGCGGTGCCGCCAGCCTTGCGCAGGGCAAAGGGCACGTCGCAGCGGGCCTCGTGGCGCAGGGCCGCCCCCAGCTCCTGCTGCACATCGGGCTTCTGCACGGCGCGGAACGCGAAATCGTTCTCCGCCGGGAACTCTACGATGAGGGACGAGCCATCGAAGACGGCCTTGGTGTTCATGAACAGGACGCCGTAGGCGGCCTTCGACTTCTTGAGGGACGCGAGCACCCCGGCCCACAGGCGCTGGAGCGCTGCCGCGTTGGCCAACGTCGCCGCCATCTCGGGGGACAGGTTGCCGCCCGCAGCCGGCGCAGCCGCCGGGCTCGAAGCCGCCGCGGGGACCGCAGCCGCCGGAGCGGGATTCGCCGCAGTGCGCACAGCCGGGGTGCTCTCGCTGGACGCAGTCGTCGCTGCGGGAGTCGGGGCTGCCGTCGGGGCGGAAGCCGGCGCAGCGGCCTTTGGAGCCATCGCGGTCCCCAGCGGAGCCGCCGATGCGTCCGCTGGGCCCTCGGACGCCGGCACGGCCGGAGCGCTCGGCGCGGCGGCCGACGGAGCGGCAGCACACGCCGGCACCACGACAGCCGCAGGCTCAGACGTAACCGCCGCCGCAGGCTCAGGCGCAACCGCCACCGCAGCCGGCACCGAAGCGCCGCCGATTGCGGGAGCTGCCGTCACCACGGCCGCACCGGCCAGCTGGCGCTCGAGGGATTCCACCCGCTCCGCCAGGGCCGCCAGGGTCATATCCGCCTCGGGCCGCACCATGCGGGTCAGGGCGATCTCGAAGGACAGTCGCGGGTTCGTGGAGGTCTTCAGCTCCGCCGACACGTCCCCCAGCACCGCCAGCAGGCGCGCCAGGCGATCGACGCCGAACAGCGGCAGCTCCTCGGCCAGTTCCCGCCGCGTGCTCTCGCTCACTTCCAGCACCACGTTGTCGCCGGCCACGGCCATCACGTACATGTTGCGCACGTGGGCCGCCAGGTCACCCACGAACTGGGCCAGGTCGGCACCGGTTTCCATGTACTCGGCCACCCACTGGAAGCAGGCCGCCGCATCCCGGGTGCCCACGGCCCTCACGATCTCGGCCAGGTCTGCGTGGTCCACCGACCCGAGCATGCGCTCGGCCACTTCCATGGTCACCGCCCCGTCGCCGAAGGCGATCAGCTGCTCCAGGGAGGTCAGGGCGTTGCGCATGCCGCCCTCGGCCCGGTGGGCGATGAGCTCCAGGGCCTCGCCCTCGAACTCCACATCCTCCGCCGTGCAGATGGCGCCGAGGCGCGACACCATGGCCTCGGTGGAAATGCGCCGGAAATCGAAGCGCTGGCAGCGCGAGTGAATGGTCTCGGGCACCTTCTGCGGATCGGTGGTGGCCAGGATGAACACCACATGGCTCGGCGGCTCTTCCAAGGTCTTCAGCAGCGCGTTGAAGGCCGCCGTCGAGAGCATGTGCACCTCGTCGATGATGTACACCTTGTACCGCCCGCGCGTGGGGGCGAACTGCACGCGCCCGATAATCTCCTCGCGCACGTTCTCCACGCCCGTGCGGCTGGCGGCGTCCAGCTCGTACACGTCGGGATGCTCGCCGGCGGCAATCATCTCGCAATCGTCGCAGGTGCCGTCCGGCTCGGCCGTCGGCCCGTGCTCGCACAGCAGCGCCTTGGCCAAAAGGCGGGCCGTGGTGGTCTTACCCGTGCCGCGCGGACCGGTGAACAGGTAGGCGTGGCTCACCTTGTCTTGGGCAATGGCGTTCTTGATCGTACGCTCAATGTGCTCCTGCCCGACCACGTCCTCGAAGATCTGCGGTCGGTACTTGCGGTACAGCGCCTCGGCCATAGCCTATTCCCCGCCTTTCCCCTTGCGTCCGTTCAGAGCCGCCTTAATGACGCCGATGAACGCCGGCGCCACCGATACGGCCACGATACCCAACACGATTACCTCGAAGTGCTCCTGCACGAAGGGCACGCCTCCGAAGAAGTAGCCCACCAAAACGAACAGGCTCACCCAGGCCACGCCGCCGATCACGTTGAAGAACGTGAACTTGCCGAAGTTCATGTGCCCCGTACCCGCGATGAAGGGGGCGAAGGTGCGGAAGAACGGCATGAAGCGCGTGATGACGATGGTCAGGCCGCCATAGCGCTCGAAGAAGTGGTCGAGCTTGGCCATGCGCTCGGGAGTGAGCGCCTTTACCTTCCCCGAATCGATGATGCGGCTGCCGAACAGCCGCGCGATCCAGTAGTTCGAGGTGTTGCCCAAAATGGCCGCCAGGTAGAACACGATGAGCGTGGCCCACACGTTCAGGCCGCCCCCGTCGGCGGAGAACACGCCCGCCGCGAACAACAGCGAGTCGCCGGGCAGGAACGGGAAGAACACCAGGCCCGTCTCCACGAACACGATGAGGAACAGCGGCGTGTACACCCACACCGGCCCCAGCGCGATAATCCAGCCGGCAATAAAGCCGCGCGGGTCTTTCAGCAGGTTGATGAAGAAGTCGATAATGCCCATGAAGCAGTTGAACCTTTCGAAACGCTGCCAGCCCGCCCCCAGCGCGCCGGCGATGTCATGAAAAAGTGCCCCGAATAGGTATGGGCGCTCGTCAGCGGTCCCTTATGGCTGCTTCCTCCCGGACCTGACCAGGTTCGGAACTTGTCGCCGCCCATACCCATTCGAGGCACTCGAACTCGTAGGGCACTAGTATAGGCGAAGTGGGTGAAGCCGAGCGCCCCCGCATCGCCGCGCAACCAAACTTCCACAGGGAAGCCGTCCCGGACGCCCCCACTCGCCCGCTGCGCCACGATTCGCGAGACGCCCCTCGCCGACTCCCCCGCTCGCGCACGTGTGTCTTTTTGTGCCGCTTGCGTTAAGGAATTTGTAAGGAGCCGCCCCAGCAGGGCCGCAAATTGCTACTATTAACCCATCGAGAAACGAAGCTCAAACGCCGCACCCCTAAAGGAACCCTATGTCCCGCTCCGACCATAGTCGCTCCGACGACGCGCCCCGGCGCACCGGGGGGCTGAGCCTTTCCACCGGCCGCCTCGAAGGCCGGCCCGGATCGGCGAGCGAGAGCCGCCGCACCCGGCACAATCCCCTCCGCGATGAAGATTCCGACCGTTCGCGCCCCCGTTCTGGCACCGACCGGCCCGGCCGTCTCCCCTCCGGCCGTCGCAATCCCGCAGCGGGCCGCCGAGACCACGGCCCCGAGTCCTTCCGCGACGGGCACCCCGGACGCCCGCACTGCGCCCACCGCGAACGCACTCCGCGCAGCGCCGGCAGCCCCACCCGCCACTCCGGCCTCGCCAAGGCCATCTTCGCGGGAGCCGTCTCGGCCCTCACCCCCAAGGCCCCGAACTTCGGCAGTCACGGCGCGCCCCGCTCGGGCGGCTTCAGAGGCATCGGGGGCTTCATGGCCAGCCTCGATTTGCGCCACGCGGGTATGCTCGCCATGGCTGCGGCCCTGGCCATCGTCTTCATCATGGCCATCGCCCATATCGGCCCCTTCGCCCCCGCCGTGTCCCAGGACGGGGCGAAGCACGTCGGCGTGCAGGGCCTCAACGCCGTGCAGAACAATGCCATGTACATCAGCCAGAACATGGCCACCCAGGTCAGCCTCGCGCGGCCCGTCGAACCCGATCTGGCCAAGCTGCCGGCCCACAGCCCCACCCGCGAGGAGATCACCGCCCTGCCCGACCAGAAGGTGCCCTTCGCCTTCGCCCTGGACACGGCCAGCACCGAAGGCGTCGAGCCTCCCGTGCTCTCCGATCGCTCCCTCGTAAACCTGAGCAACTCACTCACCTATTACGAAACCAACGGCTACGAGGCCGGCTACCTGCTCATGGATCTGGGCACCGGCCGCGGCATCGCGAGCAACCTGGATGCCTCCATCTACGGTGCCAGCTCCTTCAAGGGGCCCTTCTGCGCCTATGTGGTGAACAAGGAGTTTCCCAACGACATCAACCGCACCCGCTCCTCGCGGCTCACCCAGGTGGAGAACACCATCATCTGGTCCGACAACAGCGCTTACGGCAAGCTGCGTCGCGCCTACGGCGACGAGGGCATGAAGGAATGGCTCACCGAGGCCGGGGTGGACACCGCGCTGGTCGACGACACCTACTTCCCCACCTACACCGCCCGCCAGGCGGCCCTCATGTGGCTGAAGATCTACGACTACCTCACCACAGCCGACACTTCAGCGGCCCAGTGGCTCTCGGACACCTTCGCCAAGACCGAGGTATCCTTCCTGCGCAACGGTGCCCTGGGTACCACGAGCGCCGGACACACCGACTACCTGCCCGAAGAAGGCTCTGGCACCGAGGAGGGCGTGGAAGAGGAGCAGACCGACGAAGCCACCGGCGACGAGGGCGGCGGAGACGGCGACGAAGGCGCGGCGAGCGAGGCGCTCATCTCCGTCACCGGCGCTGACGACGCTGCGGGAGAGCTCGCCGTGGCGGTAACGGGAGAGACCGGTCTCGAGGCGGAGGAGGCCGGCTCATCAGGCGAGGAAAAGACCGTCGCCTCCATCGGCACCAACATCACCGTGCGCAACAAGGCCGGCTGGATCGATGGCGAGGAGGATGACGCCGTCTGCGATGCGGGCATCGTCACCATCAACGGGCGCGACTATCTCATGGTCATCATGACAAGCGCTCCCGATTCCCGCGCCGGCGAGCAGGCCTTCGCCCACCTCGCCCGCACCCTCTTCGAGATTCGCGGCGATCTGGTGTGACGAAAGCCACTCGCAATCCCCTCGCCCCAGCCACGCGGCCGCCCTACTACGTAGGCCGGCCCATCGAGTTCTCGGGCTACGTGGACGACTTCGATCGTACCATCGCCGCCATGGAGTTCTCCCTGGACGACGGCGCGTCCTGGACGGCCTATCCCACCGAGGCCGTGGACAAGAGCCGAGGTGTGAACTGGCGATTCGTCTACACGCCGCCGCAGGCCGGGCGTTATCTCCTGAAGGTGCGGCCGGTGACCGAGGACGGCGAGCCATCGCCTTTGGTGGCCGGATTCGCCTTCGAGGCGCTGCCCCTCGCCCGCACCTTCGGCACGGCGCGCATTCGCGGCGTGGGCGGCTCGTTCGCCGAGGCGCGCATTTTCCGCTCCCGCGAGCTGGTAAATCTCACCGGCGAAGAAGCGGCCTTCCTCTCCCAGGCTTTGGGCATTGCCACCATTTACGATCTGCGCACAGCCGCAGAGGTGGCGGCGCACCCCGAACCCTACATCGTGGGGATGAAGACCATCGCGCTCACCCCCGCTGCCGAGACCCGGCGCAAGGACGCCGACAAGCGCCTCGTGGCCGGCGTCATCGGGAAGTACGGCGCGCCCGAGGAGCGCATGAGCGCCAACTACCGGCGCTACGTGAGCGAGTACCCCCTCGTGGGCCAGGCCCTGCGATCCCTGGCCGCCGAGCAGAAGCCGGCGCTCATCCACTGCGTGAACGGGAAGGACCGCACCGGCGTGCTCTGCGCCACCCTGCTGCGTGTCACTGGCGCCGACGAGGACACCGTCATGGAAGACTACCTACGCGTGAACGAGGACCACGCCGACCTCATCGCCGAGGAGGCCTCTCGGCTGGACGCGGGCATGACCACCTACGAGCGCGCCTGCCTCCTGTCGTTTCTCGAGGCGCGGCCAGCCTATCTGCGCGCGTACTTCGACGAGATCGACCACCTCTACGGCGACTTTTCCGCCTACCTCCGCGACGGCCTCCACCTCACCGACGAGGCCGTCGCCCGCTTGAGAGCGCTGGTGGGGTAAGGAGGCGTCGTCGACTAGCGCGGGAGGCTCGTCGGGTACAGGCTCGCGGAGCGGGCAACGAGAAAAGCGGTAGTCACGGCAGGCGCGGAAATCACCAGCGCCCAAGGCCCGAGCAGCTCGAGGACGAACATGCCAGCGGTGAGCGGACAGTTGGTGCAGCCGGCAAAGAACGCGGCCATAACGGCCACAGCGAGCGCGCCCCGTGCAACCTCCGTCGCGCCCAGGGCCGCCGCCCCATCGGCCAGGGCGATTCCCAGGCAGGCTCCAATGGCGAGAACCGGCATGATCTCACCGCCCTTGAAACCGCCGGCTAACGTGAGCAAGGTGAGGGCGGCCTTCATGGCGAAACCCCACCATGGCAGACCGCCGCCGGAGAGGGCCACGGATATCTGGGCCGCGCCCGTGCCGCAAAAGGCACGCAACCCTTCGCAGTGAAACAGCTCCGCATAGCCCAAAACGAGCGCCGTAGCCACCCCTCCCACCGCCAAGGCGAACACCGGGGCGCCCAGCCGCGCCAGCCCCTTGCGCAAGGCCAGCAGGGCCCTGCAGAACAGCAGGGCAATCAGGCCGGCGGCGACCCCTCCCGCAAGGGCCGCTCCTCCCGTCGCCCCGAGCGCCGCAACATCCGGGAGAAAAGGGGCTGCGACCAGGAACCGAACCCCTGCCGCCCCCGTCACGCCCCAGGCCACCAGCGCCGTTGCAACCGGCGCGAAGACATCCGCGGCAGACTGGGGGCGCCTTCGCAGCGCCTCGAAGCTGAAAACCGCCCCAGCCAGCGGAGCGTCCAGCATGGCCCCCAGCGCCGCCGCCAGGGCCGCCGACGGCAGCAGGCGGGAAAGGCGCCCGGGAAGATACTTCCGGAAGGGCTCGCTTGCGGCCGCGCCCATCTGAAGAGCGGCCGCCTCCTTGCCCACCGAACCGCCGCAAAGAACCGTCAGGGACGTGCCGATGATAATGGCCGGAGCAAGCGACACGGGGACGGGGCGCCCATCGCGCACTGCCCCCATGACCCGAGCCGTACTCCACGAGAAATCGATCCTCAGAGCCCGATAGGCGCCATAGGACGCAAACCCCGCCACAGGGAGCAGCCACCCGAGCCATCCGTAGGTTCCGAAAGCAACAGCGGCCCCGTCCACAGCAAGATCGAGCGCCACCGTAAGCGCGCCGACGACGACCCCCAGCGCGGCGAGGGAAAGCACGAGCAGCGCGCCCTCCCCCGCGCTCTGCCGCGTCATTGCCACCTCCCGCCTCCTCTCGCCCGCGCAGCGCGCGGAGAGCGCGTCGTCGCAGCCGCCGCGCAAACTCCTCAGCGATGCGCCGGATCGTTGTACACGACGGCCCCGTCGGGTCGAGCCTGGCAGATGAGCGTCAAATCGAACTCCCGGGCCAGGCGGATGGTCTCATCGGTGGGCACCGCTTTGGTAGCCAGAAGGGGAACGCCGGCATGGATGGCCTTCATGACCATGTCCACCGGCAAGCGCCCGCTGGAGAAGATGAGGGCATCCCGCAGATCGATTCCCTGCCTCAAGGCCAGGCCCACCACCTTGTCGAAGGCGTTATGGCGCCCCAAGTCCTCGCAGCAGGCCACTACCATGCCCCCCAGCACCAGATAACAGCTATGGGTGCCGGTCGTGCGCCGATGCAGGGGCGTGTCCTCGGCGAAGGCCCGGGCTGCGGCGAACACCCATTCCGCCTCCCAGGGAATGGGGGTCACCTTGGCCGGACGCGCATCGCTCGTGAAATAGCGATTGTAGGTGCGGTTGCCGGTGCAGCAGGTGGGAACCGTCTCCACCCCCCGGCGGGAGAAGTCGGCCCGGTTGCAGTCGAGCAGCACCGAGGCACGGGTCCCCTGCTCGCAGAGGTACACTTCCTCAATCTCGTCGATATCCTCCACAATGCCCTCAGTGAACAGCCGCCCCACCACGAGATCGATCAGATGATCGGGGGTGCACACCATCCGCAGGGTGGGCACGGTGTTCACGAGCACCTCCATGGCGTGTTCGGCGAGCACCGGCCGGCACACCGGCTCGAAGGATCCGTCGGGACGCAGCAGCGCACCGTCGCAGGCCTCCACGGCCTCGCCCTCTCGATATCGGTCGACCACTCTCACGATCCTCTTCCCTTCACCAGTTCCCGGCAGCGTGCGCCGCAGCCTCTTTAAGCCTGCTTCTTATGGTAGATGAACCAATAGGCCAGGCCCACCACCAGGCCGCCAACGATATTGCCGAGGGTAGCGAGAACCAGGTTGTAGGCCACCCCTCCCAGGGTAACCGCCCCTGCGGCCCCGATGCCGGCCACCGTGTTCAGGAGCAGCCCCATGGGCAAAAAGAACATGTTCGCCACACAGTGCTCGAAGCCGCAGGCCACGAAAGCAGAGATGGGCAGCAGGATGCCGAGCACCTTGTCGGCCGTCGTCTTCGAGGAAAACCCGATCCACACAGCCAGGCACACGAGAATGTTGCAGAGCACCGCCTTGAAGAAAAGCACCTCGGGCGCCAACGTCACCTTGCCGGCGGCCACCGAGACGAAGGCCTCGCCCACCGCACCCCCGTTCATGGCCTGCAGGTTCGACATATAGATGATAGCCAACGCCACCAAGGAGCCGGCCAGGTTGCCGAGCCACACGATGCCCCAGTTGCGAAACAGGCCGGCGAAGCTGATCTTCTTCGAGGCCTTGGCGCAGGCCATGAGCACATTGCCCGTGAACAGCTCGGCCCCGCAGCAGAGCACCAGGCACAGGCCCAAACAGAAGCACAAGCCGCCCACCAGGCGCTGTACCCCGAAAGCCATGGCGGTATCGCCCAAAAACGTGCAGAAGTACATGCCGCCGAAGCCGATGAAGGCCCCGGCCAGCATGGCGGATACGAAGCACTTGGCACCGCCCATGGAGGCCTTGGTCACACCGACGGCCTCGGCCTTGGCCTCGGTGGCGGCCGGCGCCAGCGCATCGGGGCTGATGGACAGCAGATCTTCTTTTACAATTGACATGGATATTCCTCCCCAATCATAACGTTACAAACGGGTATTGCTCGAAATCGCCGCCCGCAGCAAGAGCGGCGTGCACCGACTCCACAGCTGCCAGCACGCGCGGGTGCACCGGATCGAAGAACTCCGTGCCCCCGGGCTGGATGCCGAGGAAGGTCACCTCGCCGCACATCTGCTCCAACTCCCCCAGCAGGTAGGTGATGGGCAGCGTGTGGGTGGTGATGAGCGACTGCACCGCCACATCCTCGGCTCGCAGGCGCCGGACGGCCCCCGGCTCCAGTCCCATGGCCGCCGCGTCCACCAAAAGCAGGCGCCGCGGGGCGAGACGGCGCAGGTAGCCCAAATCGTTCTCGGGCGTCTGGCCCCCGTCCACCGCCATCCAGCCGGCCACAGGATCATCCTCCAGGCGCTTGGCCAGAAGCGGGCCAGCGGCATCATCGCCCCGCAGGACGCTGCCCACGCAAAAGACGACGTTGCCGCCCCGCGCCCCGGCCTCGCTCGCGGCCAGGATATCCTCGGCGCTCGCGTTCACGACGCCCTCCTTCCCATGGCGTACACGGCCGGCTCGCACTGCACCTCGTCCAGCAGGAACAGAAACTCCTCCAGCCACGACGGCACATCCACCGCAGTCACCAGCCCCTCGGCGGCCGATCGCCGCTCGGGCACGGCACCGCAGCTCTCCAGAGCCGCCAGCACCGCCGGCTTCAGCAGGGGCACATGCTCCTTCTTCAGTTCGATCTCGCCGAAGCGCTCGATGCCCCTCAGCTTGTCGGCCGCCTCGCCGGCCCCGAGGGCCGCCAATACGTCCGCGAAGACGGCCCGGGACGTGGCCAGGCGCGGCTCGAGGCAATCGATGACCCCGGTATGATGCCCAATGGCCAAGGTGTAGTAGAGCACCGAGCGCACATCCTCGGGGATGGAGCGCTCGTGATCCACAAATTTCTTCCCCAGCCGATAGAACACCACATCCCGGGCCGTGCGCCCATCGGTGGTGTGGGCCGCCGCCGGGCGCACGGCCCGCCCGCACCCCGCTTCTCCGCCCGCGGCGAGCGCCCTTTCCGCACCCGGCGCGGGCGGCCGCTGGCGCACCGTCACACTCATTCCTGCACGACCTTGCTCAGCAGAAGCGCCTTCAAATCCATGAACACGGCCTTCTTCCGCATATCGGCCTCGCGCTCGATGAGCCTGTCGGCGGCGGCCAGGGCATCGGTCGCGTCCTTGGAGAGCGCCATCATGAACTCGTCCACGATCTGCTTACCGTAGTAGTAGCCGCTCATGCGCCGCGCCTCGCGCTCGAAGGCAGTGCGCACCTTGTAGGGTATGGCCGGGAAGGCCACGGGCGCCTGCTCGCCGACAGGGGCCACATGGTGGCTTGCATGCAGCTTCTGGTCGAGCAGCCCCAAGGCGCAGGCAAACCCGTAGATGGTGGCCGGCGGCGAGGGCGGGCAGCCCGGAATGTACACATCCACGGGCAGGATAGGGTCGGTGCCTCCCCACACGCAGTAGTTGTCATGGAAGATGCCGCCGGTGCAGCCGCAGGCTCCATAGGAGATGACGATCTTCGGATCGGGCGCCGCCTGATAGGCGCGCAGCGCCGGCTCGCGCATGGCCCGGGTCATGGCGCCGGTGTACAGCAGCACATCGGCGTGGCGCGGCGAGGGCACCACCTTGATGCCGAAGCGCTCGGCATCAAAGGCCGCGGTGATGGTGGCGAAGATCTCGATCTCGCAGCCGTTGCAGCCGCCGCAGTCCACGCGGTACACGTACACCGACCGCTTGATGGACTGAAGCAGCTTCTTCTTGGCCTCGGCCACCGACGCGTCCAGGGCAACCGGGTCCGGCCTCCACTGGAGACGCGCGGGGAAATCGTTCTCGATCATCGGGCACCTCCTTCGGTGCGGGCCTGGGCCTGGAAGGCGCGGGCATCCTCGCGGCGGCGGCAGGCCAGGCACTCGTCCAGCTTCCCCACCTCGGCAGCGGCAGGACCTCCCACGCTCTTCAGAACCCGGCGCGCATAGTCAACCTCCTTGGCGGCGGCGTAGGGCTTGCCGCACACCGCGCAACGCGCCACCTCATAGGCGCAGGACTCGGACAGGTCGGCCTTGCTCAGCACCGCCAGCTCGAAGTCGGTCGTCAACTCGATGGCGAACAAGGGGCACACCTCCTGGCAGCGCCCGCAGAAGATGCAGCGGCCGTAGCTGATATCCCAGGTCACATAAGACTGATCGTCGTTCAAATTCATGGTGATGGCATTGGCCGGACAGGCAATGGCGCAGGCGCCGCAGGCAATGCACAGCTTCTCGTTGTGCTCTGGCTTGCCGCGGAACCCCGTGGGCATGTCCAACGGCTCGAAGGGATAGCCCGTCGTAGCGTCGCCGGCCTTGCGGATTTCCTTGAACAGCTTCAGCATCGCCTACACCCCCGTCCCCGAAAGCGGCGAATGGGTGCGGCGGCGACAGTAGCCCTCCAGCTGGTCTTTGGTGAGCACTGTCTCCGTCTTCTTCTTCACGTCCACCACTGTCACGCGGTCGGTGCAGGAATAGCACGGATCCATGGAGCCCACGATAATGGCCGCATCGGCCACGGTGTTGCCGCGGAACATGTAGCGCAGAATGGGCCAGTTGGAATAGGTGGCCGCCTTGGCTCTCCAGCGGTAGCACTTCTGATTGTCGCCCACTTGGGCCCAGTGCATATCCTCGCCCCGGGGTGCCTCGGTGTAGCCCAAGGCGAACTTGTGCGGCGTGTACTGCCAATCCTCAGTGAGCACCGGACCTGTTGGGGCTCCGTCCAGCAGCTGCTCGATCATGGTCAGCGAGTCCATGAACTCCTCCACGCGCACCAAGGTCCGGCTCTGCACGTCGCAGCCGTCGTGGCTGCGGGCCTTCATGCCGCTCAAGTACTTGTAGCCGTCGAAGGGATGGTCGAAGCGCACGTCGCGGGCAATGCCGCTGCCGCGCACACAGGGGCCCACGGGGCTGTAGTCGCGGGCCACAGCCGGGTCGAGCCGACCCACCCCGGCGGTGCGCGACTCGAAGTTCGCCGTGGATACGAGCATGTCCACCAACGCCTCCACCTC
Organism: Adlercreutzia sp.; assembly: GCF_056795635.1. Classification (NCBI taxonomy): domain Bacteria; kingdom Bacillati; phylum Actinomycetota; class Coriobacteriia; order Eggerthellales; family Eggerthellaceae; genus Adlercreutzia; species Adlercreutzia sp. The sequence goes on from NZ_JBQIIT010000013.1 coordinate 59,086, forward strand.
GTTGCGAATCTCGCGCACGTACTTGATGGTGGCCATCTTCTGCGCGTCCAGAATGTCGCGACGGACCCCGCCGATGAGATTCAGGCCGTAGGTCTTGCGAGCACCGGTCAGCAGCACCGCCAAGTCCATGGTCTTCTCGCGCACGCGGAAGAAGTGCTGGAAGCCGGTGTCGAAACCGCAGTAGTGGCACACGAGCCCCAAATTCAGCAGATGGGAGTGCAAACGCTCCACTTCCAGGAGTATGGCGCGAATGTACTGGCCGCGCACGGGCACCTCGATGCCTTGGGCATGCTCCACGGCCTCGGCATAGGCCACAGAATGGGCATTGCCGCAGATACCGCAGATGCGGTCGGCCAAAAACGTGACCGCATCGTAGTTCAGGCGGCTCTCGGCCACCTTTTCCATGCCGCGGTGGACGTAGAACAGGCGGTAATCGGCATCGATGATCTCCTCGCCTTCCACAAACAGGCGGAAGTGGCCCGGCTCGTCAGAGGTGATGTGCAGCGGGCCCATGGGCACCTCGGTGACCTCCTCGGCCTGGCCCTCGTAGAGGAACGAGTAGTTCTCCACGTCGGTGACGGGAGCCGGCCGCTTGCGGTAGTCCATGGAATCCTTGCGCAGCGGATACAGGTCGGCCGGCCAGTCGTCGGGCAGCACCAGCCGCCGCTCGTCGGGCAGCCCCTGGGCGCGCAGGCCGAACAGGTCGAAGGCCTCGCGCTCGCTCCACACGCAGGCGGGCACCCGCGGGGTCACGCTCGGGTACTCCATAGAACAGGGATCCACCTCGGCGCGCACCGTCACGAAGCCCGGATCGCTCTCCTCCATGGACAGCAGGTAGTACAGGGCGTAGTTGCCGTTAATGGGCCGCTCGTCGTTTGCCACCATGTTCGGCAGCCAGCCACCGCGGCCGTAGTACAGAAACTCCACCACATCGGGCAGCATGTCCTTGGGCACTGTGACGGTCACCTGGTCGGCCGCCTGCCACGTGGCATCCAGCACCGCCCCGGGGAACGTGTCGCGCACGGCCTGCACGTGGGTTTCCCCCACCCGCAAGGGCGCCTTCCTCTTGACCATTACTCGGACACCTCCTCTTCAACCTCGTCTCCAGCCAGGGCCGTCAAGGCCTCTTCAAACAGATTCTCGCTCGCCGGGTCCTCGTCCTCGTAGCTCATGACGATGGCGCCGGCGCGCTCGATGGAGCCGAACAGGGACCCGGGCAGGGCCACGCCGAGCAGCACCACCAAAGCCAGGAGCACGCATTCGGGCACCAGGGCCAGAGCCGGCACATCTTTGCGGGCCATGCCCTCGGGCGCACGTCCCAGAGCCGAGCCGGTGATCATGGACACAAGCGCCATGATGACCACCACCAAAGCCACGAGCACGAGCGCCACGAGCCAGAGGGCATCGGCGGCAACGCCGGCCAGGATCATGGCCATCTCGCTCACGAACATGGCGAAGGGCGGGAACCCGGCCAAGGCCAGGCAGCCGGCCACGAACAGCACGCCGGTCACAGGGGCCACGGCCAGAATGCCCTTGATCTTCTCCAGATCGCGGGTGCGGTACTTCATCATCACGTTGCCGGCCACGCAGAACATGAGCGCCTTGGTCAGGCCGTGGGCGATGCAGTGCACCAGGCCCGCGATAATGCCCAAAGGACCGCCGATGCCGAAGCACACGGCGATGAGGCCCACGTTCTCGCACGAGCTGTAGGCCAGCTTGCGCTTGATATCGCGCTGCCGGTACACCTCGAAGGCCGCGTAGCCCACCGAGAGCACGCCCAGAATTACCATGACCAGCTGGGGGAAGCCCGCCCCCACGTTGGCCGCGGCCAGAATGTAGAACCGCAGCACGATGAGCAGGGCACACTTCAGCAACACGCCGGACAGCAGGGCCGACACGGGACTCGGCGCCTCGGAATGGGCATCGGGCAGCCAGGTGTGCATGGGAAACAGGCCCGCCTTGGTGCCGAAGCCGATGGCGGCGAACACGAAGGCGATCATCGTGAGCGAGTGGTCGAGCGCGGGAGCCATGGGCAAGATGGACGTCCAGAACACCGCCTGATGCGCGTCGGCCATCACGTCGGCGGCGTTCGCGTACACGAGCAGCGTGCCGAACAGACCGAAGGCCACGCCGGCCGTGCAGACGATGACGTACTTCCACGCCGCCTCAAGGGCAAGCTTGGTGCGGTACACCCCCACGAGGAACACCGTGGACAAGGTGGTGGCCTCCACCGACACCCACATCATGATGATGTTGTTGGAGGTGACGGCCAGAATCATCGAGAACACGAACAGGCTGAAGAACACGTAGTACTGTTTCACCTGGGAGGGCCCGAGCTTCCCATCGGCCACATCGTGGGCCACATAGGGCAGCGAGTACAGCCCCGTGGCCGGCGCGATAACGGCAATGAGGCCCAAGAACAGCGCTCCCAGCCCGTCCAGGTGGAACCAGCCGCCCAAGGCGAAGATGTCGCTGCCGGCGAACACCGAGACCACGAGCCAAAGCCCCGACACGGCCACGACGGCCAGGGACAGGACATGAATGGCCTCGAACAGACCACGGGGCGCGGTCTTGGCGGGCGGCAGGGCCATCACCACGGCCGCAACCACCGGGCAACCCAGCAGGCAGATCAGCAGAATAGAGTAATCCATGGCTTATCCCTTCAGCTCGCAGAGGTCGTCGGCATCAAGGGTGCGGGTGTAGCGCGCCATGCGCCACACGAGCACGGCCAGAATGATCACCGCGAAAATGGCATCGGTGGCCACCCCGATCTCCACCAGCTCCGGGGCCTGGGGCGCCAAGAGCGCCAGGGTCACATGGGAGCCGTTTTCCATCAGGCAGTATCCGAAGATCTGCTTGAAGATGGAGCGCTGGATGACGATGCAGGTGAGCCCGATGAAGAAGTGGGCCAGCGACACCGCCAGCGTGGGGCGCACCTCCGCAGCCGTCGGCAAATCGATCCCGGAGACGGCCACGAAGCACACGAACACCTCCACGGCCACCAGGGCCACCGACTTCATGGGGTTGAGCTTCGGCGGCAGATCCGCCCGCGCATCATCGCCGATCTTCTTCAGGGTGAACAGCAGAATGGCGGGCACGAGCACCACCTTGGTGGCGAAGGCCGTGGCCGACCAGGTGAACAGCTCCACCGAGCCGGTCACCGCGCCGAGCGACGCGAGCACGCCCACGAGCACGAGCGACTGAAGCGAGTACAGCCAGGCCGCCGCGCGCCCCGTGCGGGCGAGCACCACCAACATCGAGGTAATGATGAGACAGGCCCCCAGCACGTTGACTAACGGGTATCCGAACATATTCATCACCACCTAAATTCCAATGACGAGGAACACCAGGGACAGAAGCGCGATCCCCGTGACGAACCAGGTATAACGACCGAGCAGCTTGTAGCGCACGCGCATAACGGCGTTCTCGATGATCGAGGCCGCAACCATGACGGCAAGCACCTTCGCGCCATAGGCCAGCATTCCCACGAGCACCGCCGCAGGCGAGGCATCCACTGCGGCCCCGAAAGGCAGAAACAGCGCCACGAGCAAGCTCGCCACCACCAGCTGCTTCACGGACACGCCCAGCTTCAGCATGGCCAGAGACGGCCCGGAATAGGCGGCCAGAGGACCTTCCTGGATCTCCTGCTCGGCCTCGGCCAAGTCGAAGGGCAGCTTGCCCATCTCGATGTAGCAGGCCATGGCAAACGCCACGCCGGCCACCACCACGGCCACGAGCGGCTGGGCCTGAAGCGAGCCTGTGGCCGCGGCCATCAGCCCGGTGTTGGTAGAGCCGGCGGCCACGGCCATGACGAACAGCACCAGCACGAGCGCAGGCTCCACGAGCACGCCTACCAGCAGCTCCCGCACCCCGCCGATGGCCGTGTACGAGCCAGCAGAGTCGATGGAGGCCAGGGCGAACATGAAGCGCGGCAGGGCCATCAAGTACAGGATGGTGATGATATCGCCCAGGATGGGCACCGGGCAGGCCTGCATGAACAGGGGCAGACCCGCGGCAATGAGCACGAAGCTGCCGAGGAACACCGGCGGCATGGCCCGGGACACAAGCCCGCTGCCGCCCTCGCGCACCTCGCACCGGCGCCAGAGCTTGGCCAGATCGCGGTAGTCCTGGAAGATGTCGGTACCCGTGCGGGAGTGCATCTTGGCGCGAATCTTCCGCGTGATGCCGCTCACAAGCGGAGCGGCGGCCACCAAGAGGACAGCCTGGAGTAGCGCAACAATGACAGACATGGCATCCTCCTATCGGACCAGAATGATGAGCGCCAGGAAGAACACTAGCGCGCCGACGATGTACACGATGTAGGTGCGGAAATCGCCGCTCTCCATGCGGCTGAACCAGGCGCCGAGATCGCTGACGATGGACAGCACCGAGTGCGAGAGCGCCGGAGCGCGGTGCGGGGCGGCGGCGATGCCCACCGTGCGATCGCGGTCGAAGCGGGACAGCACCGGCTCGGGGGCCTTGGAGGCGGACGGAGCCGCCTTTTCGAGCCCCAGGGCACGACTGAACAGACGCGCTGCGGCGGCACCGGCACGGTTCACGGTGAAGCGGATGGCGAACAGCGGCCCCATGAAGTTCTTCACGTTGGCGCCCACCGTGGAGGCCAGCGTCTCCATGGTCAGGTCCGCCTGGTAGCCGCAGGCCCAGGTCTGCGGATCGTCCTTCATGCCGGCGGCGCGGTTCGCGCTGTTGCGCACCAGGGCGCACGCGGCGATGACAAGAGCCATGAGCACCGCCAGCGCCAGCGGCGAGACCACCGATGCCGTATCCAGCGACACGAGCGTCGCACCCTCCACGGCCGGCACCGGGGGCACCGACAGCATGGCGGCGGCAATGGAATCCACCACCGGCGTCACCAGAGCCGCTCCCAGGCCGAGGAAGACGCAGGCAACGGTGAGCAGCACCATGGCCCCCTTCATGGGGGCGGGCACCTCGCGGGCCTGCTCGGCCGCCTCAGAGCGCGGCCGGGCCAAGAACGTGATGCCGAAGGCCTTCACGAAGCAGGTGACGGCCAGAGCACCGGTAATGGCCAGGGCCACCACGGCGAAGGCGAACAGGACGCGCACGAAGATGTCGCCGTCCATGGCCGCGCCGATGAGCCCCTGGTACGTGAACCACTCGGACACGAACCCGTTGAGCGGGGGGATGGCCGAGATGGCCAGCGATCCCACGAGGAAGCACAGGGCCGTCACGGGCATCAGGCGCGCCAGACCGCCGAGGACCTCCATGTTGCGCGTGCCCGTCGCATGCAGCACGCTGCCGGCTCCCAGGAACAAAAGCCCCTTGAACATGGCGTGGTTCACCAGGTGGTAGAGACCGGCCAGAAGCCCGATGGCCGCAAGCCACGGAAGGTGAGCGGCCCAGCCGTAGATACCGGTGCCCACACCGAGCAGGATAATGCCGATGTTCTCCACGGAGTGATAGGCCAGCAGGCTCTTCAGATCATGCTCGCCCAGGGCGTACACCACTCCCAGCACGCTCGATACCGCGCCGATGATAATGACGAGCACGCCCCAACCGATCTCGCCTCCGGTCGCGCCCAGCAAATCGAAGCACACCTTGCAGATACCGAAGATGCCGATCTTGATCATGCCGCCGGACATGAGCGCGCTCACATTGGAAGGCGCCGCCGGATGGGCTTGGGGCAGCCAGGAATGGAAGGGCACCATGCCCGCCTTGGCGCCGAAGCCGAAGAAAGCCAGCACGAAGGCCGCCGTGGCCACACCGGGGGCAAAGGCGCTCGTGCGGAAGGCCTCGAACTCGAGGGACCCGGCGGCCGACGCCATCACGAAGAACGAGATGGCGATCATGAGAAAGCCGATATGGGCCATGATCAAGTACAAAAAGCCCCCGCGCAGCGACTTCTCCGTCTGGTCGATGACGACCAGCACGTAGGAGGTAAGCGACATCAATTCGAAGAACACGAGGAACCAAAATGCGTTGTCGGCCAGAATGACCAGGTTCATAGAGGCGATGAACAGGTTCATGAAAAAGCCGATGACCCCCATGCCCTTCTCGTAATACTCGTCGAAATAGGACAGGCCGTAGAGCCATGCCACGAAGGCCAGGGCCGAGATGACCGCGATGAGCAGTCCCGCCAGGGGATTCAGCAGCAGCGTGAAGTTCGCGAATGGCATAGGTCCCGCCCAGCTGGCGTACACCGCCGGCCCCAGCAGGGCCCCGGCACCGCCGATGAAGGCGCAGGCCGCCGAGGCCATGCCGCCTACGCAGGCGATGGTCTTAGAGGCGGCAGGGGTCTTCCCCGCCACCAGGGACAGCGCGCCGGCGACGCAGGAGAGCCCGAGGGACACAAAGATAAGTTCCAGCATTTAGGCCTCCTTCAGGTTGGTCGAGCGACTCATCATGATCTGATTGGCCGTAGCGGCTGCTTTCATTTTGTCCTTGCGAGCGTCACCGAGCGTCGTGGCATCTCGCACAAAGAGCGCGTTGGTCGGACAGGCCCTCACGCAATGGGGACCCCCTTCGGGGTCGTACGTGGAACACAAGTCGCACTTCACGGCACAGGTGTAGACGCCGATGCTCCAGGCCAGCAGCGGGGAGGTGCCCCGGGGCTGGCTCGGCGTCTCAAAGGCAATACCGGCAACGCCTGCCGTGGACGTGCCTGCCGGATGGATGGCGCCGAAGGGGCACACGATCGCGCACAGCTTGCAGCCGATGCACGCCTGCTCGTTCACAACGACGGCCTCGTCGGTGCGCGCAATGGCATCGACGGGGCACACGGCCAAGCAGGGAGCCCCCTCGCACTGATGGCAGGTGACCGCGGCGGTCACCTGCGGGGCGAATGTCAGGGCGAGGCGGGGCTCCGCCTGCAGCCCGGCCATACGGTGGCCATGGCTGCAGGCGGCGAGACATGTGCCGCATCCTATGCACCTATCCGGCTCTATGGCGATGAAGGTGTTCATCAGAGTCCTTTCGGGTGAAAAGAGCGGACGGCTGCGGGCTACTCCGCAGACGCCTCGGCGGCCGGCGCCACGTTCTGGGGCGCGGCCTCGGCGGCCAGGCGATCCTTCAGGGCGCTGTAGAGCGCCTGCATGTGGCGCTCGGCCCACACCTGATCATCGATGGAGTGCACCTCGCAGGCGGAGTACTTGTCCTCGGGCGTGCCGGACAGAGGATCGGTCACGTGCATGGTCAGATCGTTGCACTTGCCGATCCACCACTGGTAGGTCATGTACACCGCGCCCTTGTTGATGCGCTCGTCCAAGCACGCGCGGGTAATCACCTTGCCACGGCGCGAGCTGACCCACACCAGATCCTCGTCGCGGATGTTGCGCGCCTCGGCGTCGGCAGGGTTGATGTGCACGTAGCCCGGCTCGTCGGCCAGCATCGAGAGCACCTTGCAGTTGCCTGTCATCGAGCGGCAGGAGTAGTGGCCCACCTCGCGCACGGTGCACAGCACGAGCGGATAGGCATCATCGGGAAGCTCAGTGGGCTCCACGAAGTCGTGCGCCATGAGGATGGCCTTCTTGTCGGCCGTGTTGAACTGACCGTTCTTGTACAGCGTCGGAGTACCGGGGCACTCCAGCGTGGGCACGGGCCACTGGGCGTGGCCGGTGCCGGCCATCTTCTCGTAGGTGGCACCGTAGAAGTTGGGGCACAGCTCGCGCACCTCGTTCCAAATCTCCTCGGTGTCCTCGTAGTGCATCGGGTAGCCCATGCGCGTCGAGAGCTCCTGGAAGATCTGCCAGTCGTGCTTGCACTCCCCCTTGGGCGGCACTGCGGCCGTGAAGCGCTGGAAGGTACGGTCCGAGGCGGAGAACACGCCGTCGTGCTCACCCCAGGAGGTGCCGGGGAACACCACGTCGGCCAGGGCCGTCGTCTGGGTCATGAAGATGTCCTGGGAGATGAGCAGGTCCAGGTTCTCCAGAGTCTCCTTCATGTCGGCGGAATCGGGCTCGGTTTGCAGCGGATCCTCGCCGAAGTTATAGAAAGCGCGAATCTTGCCCTCCTTCACCCCGTGGGGCAGATCGGTCAGCTTGAAGCCGGGTTCGGCGGGAAGCGCGCCGGCCGGCAGGCCCCAGGCCTTCTCGAACTTTGCGCGCATCTCGGGGTTCTCCACCTTCTGGTAACCCGGCAGAAGACTCGGCCACATGCCCATATCACAGGAACCCTGCACGTTGTTCTGCCCGCGCACCGGCGCCAGACCGGCATTGTCGCGACCGATCTGGTTGGCGACGCAGGCGATGGCGGCGATGGTGTGCACCACCTTCACGCCCTGGCGCTGCTGGGTCACGCCCATGCCCCAGCCGATGACGGAATTGGGGGCCGTGGCGTACATGCGCGCCGCCTTGCGGATGTCGTCGGGATCGCAGCCGCACACCTCGGCCACCGATTCCGGCGTGTAGTTCTTAATGGTCTCCCACCACGCGTCGAAGCCGTTGGTATGGGCATCGATGAAGGCCTTGTCGTGCATATTCTCAGATACGATGACGTTGGCGAACGCGTTCATGAAGGCGAGGTTGCAGCCGTTCTTGATCTGGATGTACAGATCGGCGATGCGGGCAGTCTCGATGGAGCGCGGATCCACCACGATGATCTTGGCGCCCTTCTCCTTGGCCTTCACGATGCGACGGGCCACAATAGGATGAGAGGCCGAGGGATTGTAACCGAACAGCATGATGAGATCGGCATTTTCCAGGTTGGGAATGGACACCGACATGGCACCGGATCCCACGGTGTCCATAAGCCCGATCACGCTGGGGCCGTGGCAGGTGCGCGCGCAGTTGTCGATGTTGTTCGTGCCGATGCAGGCGCGGGTGAACTTCTGCATGACGAAGTTGGCCTCGTTGCCCGGGCCGCGGGAGGAGCCGGTCAGCATGATGGCGTCGGGGCCGTACTTCTCCTTGATCTCGGTCAGCCGCTGCGCCGTGAAGTCAAGCGCCTCGTCCCAGGTGACGCGCTCCAGCTCGCCGCCCTTCTCGCGGCGAATCATCGGATGCAGGATGCGCGGCGTCAGGATCTTCGTGTCGTTGATGAAATCGAAGCCCGACAGGCCCTTCAGGCACAGCTCGCCCTCGTTGGTCACACCGTCGATGCCCTCAGCGCCGATGACCATTCCGTCATCGACCAGCAGGTTGAGCTTGCATCCGGCGCCGCAGTAGGGACATACGGCCATGTGCTTTTCCATAGTTTCACTCCCCCGTTCTAGTTGAGATCCATATTCAGCGGCACGCTGGCGAACGCGCCCGAGGCCACAGCGGCCTTCATGCGCCGGGCCCGCTGGCGGGCGGCAAGCTCCTCCTCGTCGACGACCATAAGGCCGCCGGTGGGACAGGCTTCCACGCACGCCGGGCCGCCCTCGCGGTCGTAACACAAATCGCACTTCACCAGGAAAGCCTTGGGCGCCGACTCCACCGTCAGGCCGCCCAGCCTCGCCGCGCCCTCTTGGGAGACCACGTCCACGGCACCGTAAGGACAGGCCAGCACGCAGCTGCGGCAGCCGATACAGCGCTCCTGCTTCACCGCAACGCGACCCTCATCGAAGTACAGCGCCCCTTCCGGGCACGAGGCCACGCACGGCGCATCGGCGCAGTGGTGGCACACGATGGGCGCGGAGATGGTCAGGGTGGTAATCAGGTTCAGACGGGGTTTCGCAACGTCCCCCGGCGCGCTGTGCTTTAGCAGGCAGCCGGCCATACACGTCTGGCAGCCGATGCACAGGCCCGGGTCGGCAATGACGAATTTAGAACCCATGAACTCCTCCTCTTTCTCATAGCTCGAAGCATGCATTCCCCCGCTTCGCTCTCGCCCAGCCCCTTCTCGAGAACCGGGGCGCGCAAGACCAAGGCATCGATGGGACACCCTGCTGAAACGGAATGGAATCTATGGGAAGCGCGCAGCGTTTGCGCATCGGAAAAGTCATCTTTGACCTGTCGGGGACGTTATAACGCGCTCAACGGGCGTTGGCAACCCCCTATTTCGTCGCCTCTGACGCTCCCGCCTTCCGGCGCGGGAATCCAGAGACCTTCCGAGTGTGTTACAATTGCACTACATCTTTCCTCGTTTTACTGGGAAGATGTCGCGAAAATACTCGCAATGAGACGCATTTTCATCCGCTTTCGATCTATTTCGCGAGGCGAAAAATTTTTTCGGAGGTGTTCCCATGGGCAAGCACGCCACCCTGCAGGTACGCGTCGAGGACGCCATGAAGGCAGAGGCCGAACAACTCTTCGAGGCTCTGGGCCTCTCGCTCTCCGAGGCCGTGCGGCTCTTCATAGCCGAGAGCGTCAACGGACGGCGGCTCCCCTTCACACCGCACCTCAGCAAGAGCGAGGGGGCCACGAGCGCCTTCGGCAAGCTGCGCCATTACGGCAATCCGACCCAGTCGAGCGACGAGCGCGCCGCATGGTTGAAGGAGCAAGGCGCATCCGACGCTGAGCGACCGAAAAGCGCGCCTCGGGGGCGTTCCCACGATATCGTCATCGTGGACAAAACCGTCCTGCTGCACTATTTGCTCGACAACGATCCGCGCCGCGCCGCCAAGGCACGCCGCATTATCGCCGGCGGCGCAGCGCGAGCCTACCCGGAAACCATCGTCGCCTGCGTGACGGCGCTCGAGAACGACTACCACGTGCCGCGCTCGCTCATCGGCACAGTCATGGCGCTCCTGGCCGACGACGTGTCCATGGAGGACGGAGCCGCCGTGCGCCTGGCCGCCCGGCTCTACGGCGCGGGCAAGCTCTCCTTCGCCGAGCATCTTCTGACAGCGCGCAATATCCTCACCGGATATCCCGTCGAGACCTTCAACAAACCGCTCTCCCGCGCCATCATGTAAGAGGATCCTCCCCCAAGGGCGAGCAGCCTTCCCGCTGCCCGAAACCCTCAACAGTGAGCGCCCCCTTCCCGTTGCTCGAGATAGGGGCGGTCGCTCGCAAAGGCCCTTCGGGCCGACAGATGCGCGCTCCCGCCACGTCAAAGGGGCTGCGCCCCCAGGCACAGCCCCTCGCTCAGCTCGTCGCGTATCTCACGGCATGCTACAGAATGCGCAGGTTCACGTCCTTCAGCTGGCGGCCCGTCACCGCGCTCGGCGCGCCGGTCATGGGGTCGCTCGCGCTGCTCGTCTTCGGGAAGGCAATGACGTCGCGGATGGAATCCTTGCGGGCCAGCAGCATAACCAGACGATCGAGACCCAGCGCGATGCCGCCGTGGGGCGGAGCACCCAGCTCCAGGGCGCGAATGAGGTGGCCGAACTTCTCGTCGATCTCCTCATCGGAAAGCCCCACGACGCGCAGGATGCGGCGCTGCTCCTCGGCATTGTGGATACGGATGGTGCCGCCGCCCACCTCGAAGCCGTCCATCACCAGGTCGTAGGAATAGCTGCCGCAGGCCAAGGGGTCGCTCTCGATCTTGTCCAGATCCTCCTTCAGCACATGGGTGAAGGGATGGTGCTCGGCGGCGTACTTCTTCTCGTCCTCGTCATAGCGGAACATGGGGAAGTTCACCACCCACAGCAGCGCATGGCCCTCGCGGGGCACGTTCAGGGCATCGGCCATGTGCAGGCGCAGGGCAGAAAGCACGGCGTTGGCAATCTCGGGCGCGTCAGCCGCGAACAGCAGCAGGTCGCCGGGCTCCACTTCCATCTCGGCCTTCAGGGCCGCCCATTCCTCGTCGGTGAAGAACTTCTTGATGGGGCTCTTCTCCTGGCCGTCGGTGGTAAACGCCACCCAGGCCATGCCCTTGGCGCCGTTGGCCTCGGCGATGGAGGCCATCTTCTCCACCTCGCCGCGGCTCCAGTCGCCCGCACCCTTGGCGTTGATGGCCTTTACCACGCCGCCGGAGGTGGCCACCGACGAGAACACCTTGAAGCCGGTGTTCCTCACGATGTCGGTAATATCGTGCAGCAGCATGCCGAAGCGCACGTCGGGACGGTCGCAGCCGTAGAGGCGCATGGCGTCGGCGTACTGCATCTTCTGTAGGGGGAAGGCCACATCGGTCACGCCCACGGCCTTCAAGGTCTCGGCCATGACCGCTTCCATCATGTCGCACACGTCGTCGCCCTCTACGAAGGACATCTCAATGTCCACTTGGGTGAACTCCGGCTGACGGTCGGCGCGCAGGTCCTCGTCGCGGAAGCAGCGGGCGATCTGGTAGTAGCGCTCCACGCCGGCGCACATGAGCATCTGCTTGAACTGCTGGGGGCTCTGGGGCAGGGCGTAGAACTTGCCCGGGTTCGGGCGGCTCGGCACGATGTAGTCGCGGGCGCCCTCGGGGGTGGAGTTCGCCAGAATCGGCGTCTCGATCTCCAGGAAGCCGCGCTCGTCCAGCGCCCGGCGCATGGCCTGGGTCACCGTGTGGCGCAGCTTCAGGTTGGCGAGCATCTCCGGACGGCGAATGTCCAGGTAGCGCCACTTCATACGGGTGATCTCGTCGGTCTCGATACCGTCTTCAATGGAGAACGGCGGCGTCACCGAAGTGTTCAGCACCTCCACGGCGCTGGCCAGCACCTCAATCTCGCCGGTAATCATGTTCGGGTTCACGGCCTCCGGCGCGCGCTCGCGCACGCGACCGGTCACCTTCAGCACGTACTCGCGGCCCAGGTGCTCGGCCGCATGGAAGTCCTCCGCGCTCACGCAATCCGGATCGACGACCACCTGCGTGTAGCCCTCGCGGTCGCGCAGGTCGATGAAGATGAGGCCGCCGTGGTCGCGGGTGTGCCACGCCCAGCCGGCCAGCGTCACCTCTTGGTTCACGTCGGTCGCACGCAGCTGCCCGCAGGTGGCGGTGTGCATGCAATATTCGTTGCGGAAGTCTTCCATAGTTACGTCGGTTCTCCTAGGGTCAAAAAATCACGTGCCCGTAATCGTATCGCAAATCCCCCGCATATGCCAGCTATTCCGCACGTTCTCCGCAGCCAGTGCCAAGGGAGCCGTCCCCCACGACAAAGCAGCAGCTCCGACCCGATGTCAAGAGGACGGTTCCCTTGACACTCGTCGCTACCTCCTTCCGTCCAAGGAGAGGAGCGCCTCGCATATGTCTTTTTGCACTAGCGTGCGCATGCTGTCGGAATACTTCGTAACGTCTGCGTTCCGCAATACGTCGGCGATGCGCGGCGTAAGAGCCGGTTTCGCCTCGGCCAATTGCGCGAGGGACTTCACGCAATTGGCGAGCCGTAATGGGCCCCTCGTCAGTGGCGTGCTGCAGATACTTGTCAATTATCCCATCGATTTTGCCCGCTGCATCCCATCTCGCATTGCAGGCGATAAGCGTCAGCCCGTGCGTCCTAACAAAGGAATTGGGGTCACGCATCAAGCTGATGAATGACTCGAGATACGCATACACCGCGCTGCTCTGCCCGCTGGCTTCGACAAACTCTTTCAAGCTGCTTTGTTGTCAGGAGAACGAAGCTGGGAAACTCAGTCCCTTACATTCGCATTCGGCTCTTCGGGCATCATCTCGATCATCCTCTCCCTCTAACCTCGCACGCACCAGCGGGCGTATAGTGTCGTGGGGACGGTTCCCCTAACATTGTCGTCCGAGTCTACCGAAGGGAACCGTCCCCCTCGGCATCTCCTTCGCTCACACTAGCCATGACCTCGGCAAGCTCATTTGCATCCGCCAAACACCCTGTAGGGTACAGCTAGTGCTTCTCCGAACTCGATTTGCCTTCAGGCCTTCCTTGCACGAACAGAGCGTTCACGACATTGCCAACGGTCTTGGCGATATCTTTACTTCCTGCGCCTTTGGCAATCTCCTGCATGGCCGTGGTTACCTTCTCGATAAACTCGTTGGAGAGCTTGGATTCCATGAGTTTCTTCACCCAGTCGATATCGGCGACCGACTTCTCGCCTAGGTACACCTTCTCGAAGGCATACACCGACCCTTCCCCAATTGCCGCGACAAAGCTTGCGGCGATGATAGAGTTGATCACAGATGCGGCGAGATTGATTCCGGGGACGGCCTTGAGAGCCTGTATTGCTCCTTTAGCGGCAAAGCTGACGGTGCCGACTTCGACAATTGAATTGATAAATCTCTTCGACTCCTCGCTATTCTTGACCTCGTAAATTGATGCGATAGCGTTGATCTCGGCCACCTCGATTGGCGAAAGAACAAGGGCATCAGGAATAGGAACGGGAACCGCACCGACAACGGCGCCTCCGGTAGTGGAGGCTGCGACGACGGTTTGAGATAGGGCGCGCTTTCTTTTCAGCTTGAAGGCTGACACGTCCTTCTCGGCTGCTTTGATACCCTCGGGCATGACGGAGTTCGTCATGTCAATAAGCTCACTGATGCCCTCAGGAGGAGCAAAGGCCGTATCGTTCAGTTGGAAGGTCGAGGCGACGACAGGAATCACGGCCTTCAAGTTTTTGGAATAGCGTTTCTGGGTCGCGAAGGCGTTATGAACCATCTGAATGTTGGCTTCTCTGTCAGGCACAGGGTAAGACTTGGTGATGACGACGATGACGGGGACGCTCTCCCACATTTTGGTGGCACGCGAGAGGTTCTTGATCATCTCGGGAAACAATCTGGGTGACGTCCCCTCGATGCAATACCAGATGACGTTTATCTTCTTCTCCTCGTTACCTTCCTTGGCACTGTCCTTCGACCACCTCTTGACGGCGTTGATCGCGGAATTCCGCTTCAGAAAAGAAGGCTCGAATCCTATGGTGTCGATGAGCCGAAAGGGAATGGAGTCGTCCTCGTATATCTTTAGATCTTTGGTCACCCCGCTTATCCCGATTCCCGTTGGGGCGACCTCCTTCGCATCATCGCCGAGCACAGCATTGATGAGAGTCGATTTGCCCACACCCGAGTTACCAACGACAAGCACATTTCCATATCCCATACAGCCCACCTTCCGTCCGTCGACAATTATAATTCCTAGGACTGCCATCCCTTATCTCGATAAAAGTATCAGATGCCTAGCGACACGTTGAAATGTTCGTCAGATGCGGCTACCACCTCAGTGTAAGGGAGCCGAATGTGGAACCATCTGAACTACCAGTTCTCAGCCCGTTGCCGGAGACGTACCTCAGACCGCCATCCATCTGGCGCGGCGCCCGTAAAGGCGCCAACACTCCTCGCGGCTACACCTACTCGAAACCGTGCCTCCCGGCATCTAGCCTGCCAATCTTCTTGAGAAACCGTTTGCGAAGATTCCTATGGTTGTCGGCAAACATCTCGTCGGTATTAGTTTGCAAATTATTTGAAAACTTGTAGTCGAGAAGCGCGAAGCCACAAAACATATCCGATATCTGGCAGAGGCGGTATTTTCTGTAGCGCACGTCTGACTTGAATTCAACGGCCACGGAAGATAGACAACTAGCAAGAGCCGCTCGCAAAGCCCGACTCACAGGTTTCTGCCCATTATCGTAATAGACCTTGATCTTATCGAATTGCTGAAAGAATGCCAGGTGCTCATTCAGCAGAGCCGCCAGGTCTTTCTCCATTTGATCGCCGAGCCGCTTAGCAATAACAGCAGAATCAGATTCCTTGCCGCGAAGTCCGTAGTTCTTCTTTTCGTACAGAAAAGTCTTATGGAGTATCGGACAGCGCACGGCAAACTCATGGAAGTACGAAAGCAGCTTTGCTCGATCCGTAATTGATAGGGTAGCGTAATCTCCTTCGCCGCCCATGAGGGGCTGGATGTGAAAGGGAATATTGGGCAAGCTCGCGTCCGTCAGTCTTACCTCGTAAGACGCGATATTGCCTTCCAAGGAAGCATCCTGATTGTGAAACACAAGCGTGAGCAGATAATAGTCCGAATCGGTACCAGTATCGCCCGCCTCATCCACAAAGATGCTGTACTCCACAAATCTGCCCCTGCCCCGAATGGAAAAGGGCGGAGATCCCTCCGCCCATCTTTGACGGGCCCAACCCCCAAAGGGCTAACCCAGCATTTTTTATACCACACAGGAGCCATCACCGCAAGGGAGAAATGCCCATGAAGCCAATACGCAACCGAGATCGATCTCCATTATCGAGCGGGCAGGCTAAAGCCTGCCCCTACGAATAGTCGCTTTCAAATCTATGGCGGAAGGAGAGAAGTCCCCTTCCGCCCCCAATGCAATGTGGCTAGTCAATCAGATCCCGCAGCACGTACTGCAAGATGCCGCCGTTCTCGTAGTAGCGGCCCTCGGTGGGGGTGTCGATGCGCACGGTGGCGTCGAAGGTCACGGTGGCACCATCGGCCTTCTCGGCTGTCACCTGCACCACCGCCGGGTTCGGCAGACCTGCCGAGAAATCGATAGGGGCCACGGTGATGGTCTCGGAGCCGTCAAGGCCCAGCTCGTCGGCGTTCTGGCCCTCGGCGAACTGCAACGGCAGGATGCCCATGCCGATGAGGTTCGACCGATGGATGCGCTCGAAGCTCTCGGCGATGGCCACGCGCACGCCCAGCAGCATGGGGCCCTTGGCCGCCCAGTCGCGCGAGCTGCCCGAGCCGTACATCTTGCCCGCCAGCACCGCCGCCGGAGACCCCGCCGCGCGGTAATGCTCAGCCGCATAGTACAGCGGCGCGATCTCACCGGTGGTGAAGTCGCGGGTCCAGCCGCCCTTGCGACCGTCGGCCAGCTTGTTCGTCAGCTTCACGTTGGCGAAGGTGCCGCGCATCATCACCTCGTGGTTGCCACGACGGCTGCCGTAGGTGTTGAAGTCGGCGGGAGCCACGCCGTGAGCCTGAAGGTACTCAGCCGCCGGCATATCCGGCGCGATGGCGCCGGCCGGAGAGATGTGGTCGGTCGTGATGAAGTCGCCGAAGTTGCCGAGCACGCGGGCGCCCTCGATGGGCTCCTGGCCGGCCACCTCGCGGGCCATGCCGTCGAAGTACGGGGGCCGGCGCACATAGGTGGACGCCTCGTCCCAGACGAAGGTGTCGCTCGGCTCGGCGCCGAGGGCCTGCCAGGCGGCATCGCCCTCGAACATGCCTGCCGCGCCCTGCTCGTACAAATCGGCGGTCACGTACTGGTCCACCAGCGCGGCCACTTCGGCCTCGTCGGGCACGATATCGGCGAAGTACACCGGATTCCCGGCGCCATCCACGCCAAGAGCATCCTTCCCCAGGTCAATATCCATGGTGCCGGCAATGGCGTAGGCAATCACGTTGGCTGGCTGCATCAGGTAGTTCTGCGACACATCCGGTGAGATGCGGCCCTCGAAATTGCGGTTGCCTGACAGCACGCTCGCCAGCTCGATATCGTCAGCGATGGCGTGCATCTGCTCCATGAGCGGGCCGGAATTGCCGATGCAGCTCATGCAACCGAAGCCGCACGTGTAGAAACCCAACTGGCGCAAGGGCTCAGTCAGCCCGGCGCGCTCCAGCAGCAGCTCAGTGGCGCGGCTGCCCGGAGCCAAAATGGTCTTCACCCAGGGCGCGGGCGCAAGGCCGCGCCCGGCGGCATTGCGGGCCATGAGCCCCGTGGCGATCATCATGGCCTGGTCGGTAGCCGTCGTGCAGCTCGTCACTGCGGCGATGGCAATGGCCCCGTGGGTCAGCTCGTGGTCGACACCGCCAATTTCCACATGGGCCGTCACATCGTCCAGGCCGCGCTCGGCGCAGATGGCGCGGAAGCGCTCGCCAGCCTGCGCCAGGGCAATGCGATCGTGGGGTCGCGACGGACCGGCGATGGAAGGCTGCACGCTGCCCAGATCGAGCTCGATCACATCGCTGTACACGCGCGGCTCGGCATCCGGGTCGTTCCAGTAGCCCTGGGCCTTGGCATAGGCCTCCACGAGCGCCACCTGATCCTCACTGCGGCCGGTCAGGCGCAGGTAGTCGAGCGTCTTCCCATCCACGGGGAACAGAGTGCAGGTGCTGCCGTACTCCGGAGTCATGTTCGAAATACAAGCGCGCTGGGTGGCGGAAAGACCGCTCACGCCCGGGCCGAAGCACTCCACGAAGCAGCCCACCACACCGCGCTCGCGCAGCATGCTCGCAAACGTCAGCGACACATCCATGGCCGACACGCCCGCCGCCAGCTCGCCGGTCAGCTTCACGCCGATCACGCGGGGCACCAGGGTCGTGATGGGCTGGCCGAGAGCCGCGGCCTCGGCCTCGATACCGCCCACGCCCCAGCCAAGCACACCGATGCCATTGGCCGTAGGCGTATGAGAGTCGGTGCCCACCAGAGTATCGAAGTACACCACCGGCGTGCCGTCGGCGCCCGTAAGCCCTGAAGGCGACTCCATGACCACGCTTGCGAACTTCTCGATGTTCAGCTGGTGGCAGATGCCCTGCCCTGGCGGCACGATGCGCACGTTCTCGAAGGACTCCTGGGCCCACTTCAAGAAATCGTAGCGCTCGCTGTTTCGCGCGAACTCCAACTTCATGTTCTCGTCCATGCATCCGGCGCAGCCGGCCTCATCGGCGATAACCGAGTGATCGATGACCAGATCACACGGCACCTGGGGGTTGATCTTCTTCGGGTCGCCACCCAACTCGGCGCAGGCCTCGCGCATCACGGCGAAGTCCACGAACACCGGCACGCCCGTGAAGTCCTGGAACAGCACGCGCGCCGGTGAGAACTCCACTTCCTCGCCCGTCTGGCCCGCAAGG
Organism: Adlercreutzia sp.; assembly: GCF_056795635.1. Lineage (NCBI taxonomy): Bacteria > Bacillati > Actinomycetota > Coriobacteriia > Eggerthellales > Eggerthellaceae > Adlercreutzia > Adlercreutzia sp. The sequence continues at coordinate 77,615 of NZ_JBQIIT010000013.1, forward strand.
CCGGCCTCGGTCACCCGAGCCGCCATGGCCGCAGCCTCGTCGGGCGTGCGACCGCAGCGCAGCACGTTCTCCAACAGCACCGTCAGCGAGAACGGCAGCCGATCCGCACCTGCGATGGCCGACACGGGATAATAGGTGTAAGCGGCATCGCCCACCTTCAAAGTAGATGCAAAGCCCATAGTGCACTCCTCCTGCAATCTATGCTCGGTCATACGTTGGAAAAGAGAGAATCGCGCCCGCTCTCCATGCGGGCGCGATTCCTACGATACGTTCTCGACGATCTGGTTCGCCCGCTTCTTCAGCATGCCGCGGCCATTGGTCGCATCGAAGCGCATGCGATCGCCCAGAGCCTTCTTCACCTCGGGTGCCAGCTTTCCCTGGGAGAAATCGATGACAGCCAGCAACATGTCCTGGAATTCCAGATCGCCGTGCCAGCACTGAATGCCCTCATCAATAAGGGACCATACCTTCTCCGAGCGCTTCTCGGTCGTCGCGCCGAGGGCGCATAGAAAACGCATGGCAGCCAGGCGCAACGGACCGCTGTCCTCATCGAACAGCGCCGTCTCCGCACCGGGAATGGCCTTCTCGCAAACGCGAGCATCAAGGGGGATGATCCGCGTGAGGGTCTCAAGGCATTCCCAGCGCGTTTGCGCCTCTGGGCGCTCGAGGGCATCCACCAACGCAGACCCATGGCCAACGAGCAGCTCAGGGTCCTCTCGCGCCACAGCGGCGATAATGCGCGCCGCCTGCTGACGGCCGCGACGACTTCCGTCGGAAAGAGCATCAACCAACGCCTCAAGAACCGCCGGTTGTTTCGTCGCATCTTCAATGCGCTTCTTATCTTCAGGGCTCTCTGAACTCACGGGAACGCCACCTCTCTCGATACCAACAGCCTCGCTCGCAATGAGACAAGGCTCTGTGGGTATTATACGCGCGCACCTCTTGCAATCGAGAGAAGCCGCCCCCATTTCACGGCCGATGGCGACGGGAAAACCGGCCCGAAAAACAAAAAGGCACCCTGCGCGGGTGCCGATGACAGCGGAACGGGCAGCGCAAAAAAGCGCCCCCTGCGAGCGGAACGACCTGTCCTCCCGCGGCCTGGCGCCGCAGTACTTTCGGCGAGGTGGGGCTTAACTGCCGAGTTCGGAATGGGATC